>CAZMGO010000051.1:0-15301 GCA_964565845.1 uncultured Oscillospiraceae bacterium
GGACACACCGTCCAGAAACGGAAGAATGGTCAGGCTGTCCAGATAGTTTCGGTCTACGGCCTCCCGAACGTCCTCGCCTATGCGCGTCAGGTTCATTTCCCGGTTCGCCGCCGTCAGCCGATCATGATACGCACAAAAGGCGTTCACCTGCGCGTCCGTCATCGGGATGCCCATTTTCTCCGCCTGCGCCTTCAGATATGCCCTCATGCCTTGCTTTCCCGCCTTTTCTTCTCCATCAGAATCATCAGAACCGTAATGTCGCCCGGCGACACGCCCGGAATGCGCGACGCCTGTCCCAGCGACACGGGCTTCACCCGATTCAGCTTCTGCCGCGCCTCCACGCGCAGCGTGTCCACCGTCATGTAGTCCAAATCGGTCGGCAGCCGCATTTCCTCCTCGCGAAGGAATTTCTTCACCTCGGCGCGCTGACGCTCAATGTAGCCCTCATACTTCAGCTCAATCTCCGTCTGCTCCTGTGCATCGGCGCGCAGCTCGGGCATGCCGGGCACGCAGGCGGCAAGGTCGTCATAATGCACGTTCGGACGCTTCATCAAATCGCTCAAGCGCGCAGAGGCCGAAAGCGCCGTCTCGCCCTTTTCGCGAAGCAGCGCATTCACCGGCTCCGACGGTGTCACCCACGTTTTGTTGAGATGCGCGCAGCCTCTTTCCACCTGTTCGCGCTTTTCGCACATGCGGCGATAGCGCTCCTCACTCGCCAAACCGACACGGTAGCCCAGCTCCGTCAGGCGCAGGTCGGCATTGTCCTGCCTAAGAAGCAGCCGATATTCGGCGCGGGAGGTCATCATGCGATACGGCTCGTCGGTGCCCTTTGTTGTCAAATCGTCCACCATCACGCCGATGTAGCTGTTTGCGCGGTTGAGCGTAATCATCTCCTTGCCCTTCAGCTGCAGCGCCGCGTTCATGCCCGCATACAGCCCCTGCGCCGCAGCCTCCTCATAGCCGGACGTACCGTTGATCTGCCCCGCGCAGAACAGGCCGCGAATGTGCCGCGCCTCAAAATGACTGGTCAGCTGCATCGGGTCGATGCAGTCGTATTCGATGGCATACGCCAGCCGCATCAGCTCGGCATGCTCAAGGCCGGGCACGGAGCGATACATGCGCCGCTGCACGTCCTCGGGCAGCGACGACGACATGCCCTGCACATACCATTCCACCGTGTTCAGCCCCTCCGGCTCCATGAAGATGGGATGGCGCTCCTTGTCGGCGAAGCGCACCACCTTGTCCTCGATGGACGGGCAATAGCGCGCGCCGGTGCCCTTGATCGCGCCGGAGTACATCGGCGACAGATGCAGGTTTTCGCGAATGATCTCATGCGTTTCGGGCGTCGTGTAGGTTAGATAGCACAGCGCGCGGTTTTTGAGCGGCGCGGCGTCCGTGAGGAAGGAAAACGGCACGATCGGCGAATCTCCGTCCTGCGGAGTCATCTTTGAAAAGTCCACCGTGCGCACGTCCACGCGCGCGGGCGTGCCGGTTTTGAAGCGCCGAATGGAAAAGCCGTTGTCCAGAAGCGACTGCGTAAGCCCCGTGGCGGCGACGAGTCCCTGCGGACCGCCCTCCCACGAGCACTGACCGATGATAATTCGGCTTTTCAGATATACGCCGGTGCACAGCACCGCCGCGCGGCAGCCGATTTTCGAGCCCGTCGCCGTTTCCACGCCGCGAAGCACGCCGTTTTCCACAATCAGCCGCCTGACCTCGCCCTGCCGAAGCGTCAGCCCCGGCTGGTTTTCCACCGCGGCGCGCATTCGAGCCTTATAGGCCGCTTTGTCCGCCTGCGCGCGCAGGGAATACACGGCCGGCCCCTTGCCGGTGTTCAGCATGCGCGACTGGATGAACGTGTCGTCGATCGCGCGGCCCATTTCGCCGCCCAGCGCGTCCAGCTCACGCACCAGATGCCCCTTGCCGGTGCCGCCGATGGCGGGATTGCAGGGCATCATGGCCACGCTGTCCAAATTCAGCGTCAGAAGCAGCGTGCGCTGTCCCATGCGCGCGCCCGCCAGCGCGGCCTCGCAGCCCGCGTGCCCGGCGCCCACCACGATCAGGTCAAATTCCTCGGTAAACAAACCCGCTTCCCTTTCCTTCCGTCAGCGATACTGACTCATATACAGCTCCGCATAGAATCCGTTTTTCTTCAAAAGCTCCTCGTGGCTGCCTACCTCCATGATTTTGCCGTCCTTCATGGCAACAATCACGTCCGCAGAGCGAATGGTGGACAGGCGATGCGCCACTACGAAGCTGGTTCTGCCCTCCATCAGGTGTTGGAACGCATCCTGAATGCGCAGCTCCGTGCGCGTATCGATGGAGCTGGTGGCCTCGTCCAGAATGAGAATGCGCGGCGTTTTCAGCATCACGCGGGCAATGCAGATCAGCTGCTTCTGTCCCTGCGACAGCCCGCCGCCGTCCTCGGAAAGCACCGTATCGTAGCCGTTCGGCAGCCGCTCGATGAACGAATGCGCGTGCGCCGCCCGCGCTGCCTCCTCCACCTGCTCGTCGGTGGCGCCGGGCGCGCCGAAGCGGATATTCTCGCGCACCGTGCCGCTCATCAGCCATGTATCCTGCAGAACCATGCCGTAGGCGCTTCTGAGCGCCTCGCGGTCATATTCGCGCGCGTCCACGCCGTCCACGGTAATGCGTCCCGCGTCCGGCTCATAAAAGCACATCAGAAGGTTAATCAGCGTCGTTTTGCCGCAGCCCGTAGGCCCCACAATAGCCACGCGCCGCCCCGCGGACGCGTTCAGATTCAGATGCTCGATCAGCCTTCGATTCGGCTCATAGGAGAACGACAGGTCTTCCAGCCGCACGTCGCCCCTGAGGTTTTCAACCGACGCGCCGTTTTCGGGTTCGGGCGTCAGCTCCTCCTCGGCAATAAATTCGAACACGCGCGCCGCGCAGGCCAATGCATTCTGAAACTCGGCCACCACGCCGCTGATTTCGTTGAACGGCTTGGTGTACTGGCTGGCATAGCTTAAAAAGCACGTCAGGTCGCCGACGGACATCGCCAGCGGCCGGGCAATCGCAAATAACGAGCCGATCACGGCAACCAGCGCGTATACCACGGAATTTACAAAGCGCGTTGCCGGGTTGGTGATGGAGGAAAAGAAAATCGCTCGGAGTGCGCTTGCGCGCAGGCTCTCGTTTGCCTCGCCGAAGCGGGCGCGCATCGCTTCCTCCTGCGAAAACGCCTTCACCGTCTTCATGCCCGATACGCTCTCGTCAATGATGGCGGTAAGCCTGCCGCGGTTTTCGGACTGGCTTTTGAACATGCTGTATGTGCGCCTTGCGATGAACGAGGACACCACCAGCGACAGCGGCGTGACGACCACGACCGCCGCAGCGATCAGCGGCTGCTTGACCAGCATGAAAACCAGCGTGCCCAGAATCGTAATCACGCCGGTGAACAGCTGCGTAAAGCCCATCAGAACACCGTCCGACAGCTGCTCCACGTCCGACATCACGCGGGAGACGATGTCGCCCAGCGGCTGCGCGTCAATGGTTTTCAGCGGCAGCCTTGCAATTTTGCGGAATGCCGCCAGACGAATGTCGCGCGACGTGTCAAACGACAGGCGATTGTTCACCGCGCTCATCGACCACTGCACCAGTGCCAGAAGGCCCGCGCATACGGCGATTTTTACAAGGATTCCGACTATGCCGGGCAGGTCGACGTTTCCCCTGCCGACCGCAAGATCCACCGCCTCGCCCGTGAGCACCGGAATATACAGGGACAGTCCCACCGAGCCCAGCGCCAGCGCCAGAGATACGAAAATCCAATATTTCCGCGCGCCCAGATACGTCATGAGCGTCTTTAATGTGCTTACCTGCTTTCGCATACGTGATCGCCCTCCGGAAACTGGCTGAAATAGATTTCGCGGTAAAGCTCGCTCGATTGCATCAGTTCCTCATGCGTGCCCTGTGCGGACACGCGCCCCTCGTCCATCACCAGAATTCGATCGGCATAGCGAACGCCGGATGCACGCTGAGAAACGATAAATACCGTCTGTCTGCCCTGCCGCGCGCGAATGGCGGCGCGCAGACGCGCGTCGGTTGCGAAATCCAGTGCCGAGGCGCTGTCATCCAAAATCAGAATATCCGCATTTCGAACCAGCGCGCGCGCAATCGCCACGCGCTGTCGCTGCCCGCCGGACAGCGCGCGTCCGCCCTGCCCCACCGGCGCATTCATGCCCTCGGTCTTCTTTGAAAGGATGTCCGAGCCCTGCGCGCCGTCGATGGCGTTCAGAACCTCCGCGTCCGATGCGTCCGGCCTTCCCCAACGCACGTTGTCGGCAATGCTGCCGGAGAACAGCACCGTTTTCTGCGGCACCATGCCCACGCTGCGGCGAATGTCCTCCGGCGACAGCCGTTTTACATCCTGCCCATACAGCTCCACGCTGCCGCGCGTCGCATCGTAAAAGCGCGGAATCAGGCTGACCAGCGAGCTCTTTCCGGAGCCCGTCGGCCCGACGATGCCGATCGTCTCGCCGCGATGCGCGACGAAGCTTACGTCCTCAAGCGACGGCGCGCCTGCGCCGGGGTACGTCAGCTCCACATGCTCAAAGCACACGGCCACGTCGGCCGCTCTGTCCAGCGCCGTACCGGCGGCGCGTTCGGTCGCGTCCTCGGGCAGGTCAATCACCGTCTGCACGCGCTCAAAGCAGGCCAGTGCCTTGGAAATGGAAACAATTAGGTTGGCCAGCTTAATCAGCTCCACCAGAATCTGGCTCATATAGTTCACCAGCGCCACAAGCTGCCCCTGCGACAGCGTGCCGGTATCCACGCGCAGTGCGCCGGTGTGAATCAGAACGATCAGCGCAAGGTTCACAATCACGCTCGTCAGCGGATTGGTCAGCGCGCTCACGCGCCCCGCTGCCCTTTGGCTGACATTGAGCCGCTCGGAGGCGTCGGTAAAGCGCGCATTCTCGCTGCCGTCCCGTCCGAACGCGCGAATCACGCGCACGCCGGTCAGATTTTCACGAACCAGATTCATCACCCGATCCATGTTCGCCTGCGAGCGCCTGAACCGCTTCAGCGACCACGCCATTACGCCGAACACGACGACGGACAGCGCCGGAATCATCACCGCGAAAATCCAAGCGCTCTTCACGTCCACGGTAAACGCCATAATCATCGAGCCGAACACGACAAACGGCGAGCGCAGCATCAGGCGCAGCGCCAGATTCAGGCCGATTTGCACCTGATCCACGTCGCCCGTCAGCCGCTGCGTCAGCTTAGAGGAACCGATCCTGTCCAGCTGCGAGGCCGACAGGCGCGTCACGCGGTCATACAGCGTCTCGCGCAGGCGCGACGCAAAGCCCACCGACGCGCGCGCGGCAAAATACTGCGCCGTGATGGAGAACACAAGCCCGACCACACCCAGCAGCAGAAGCAGTCCGCCCATCCTCCATACATAGGGCGCGTCCTCCCTGCCGATGCCAAGATCAATCATCCTCGCGACGACCAGCGGCACAAACAGCTCAAACAGCGCCTCAAGCAGCTTAAACAGCGGCCCGAGCACGCTTTCGCGCCCGTAGCCCTTCAAGTACGCACCCAGTTTTCTGACCATACCTCGTTCACAAGCCTTTCGCTCATCCGATTTCGGGGAATTTCAGCGCCAGCAGATCATGCGCCACCGGCTCATAAAACTGCCTGCGCACGGCCTCCGCGCTTCGCTCGCGCGCCAGAATCCACATCAGCTTAACCACGGCAGTCTCCGGCGTCATCGTGTACGCCTCGATCACGCCGCCCTCCGTCAGCGCCCGGCGTCCAACCTCATACAGCGCCAAATCGCTGCCCTCATAGGGCACCTGCGTCGTGAGCGCCACCACCTTGCCGGCCTCCCGCCAGCTTCGAATTTCCTTCAAGAGCGCGCCGCCGTCGGAGCTGGGCAGCCCGCCCACGCCAAAGCTTTCCACCACCAGCGCGTCCACACAGCCGCGCAGCGCGCGTACCGCCTGCCACGGAAGCCCCGGCGTCAGCTTAACAACCGCCACGCGCGGATCCATCTCATGGTAGAACGTCGGCTCGCTCGGCCTGTCCTCGCGAATATAGCGCAGCACGCGCCCGTCGCGCACCAGCGCCACCGGCGGATAGTCCACGCTTTCGAAGGCATTGCGGCTCTTCGTGCGCACCTTGCGCGCGCGCGTTCCGGTAATCACATGACCGTCGAATACGATGCTCACGCCGTGCGACGCGGCATCGGATGCGTAGCAGAAGGCATCGTACAGGTTCGTGCGCGCGTCGGTATCCTCCGTCACAATCGACCGCTGTGCGCCGGTCAGAATAATCGGCTTGGGCGAATGCATCACAAGATAGCTCAGCGCCGCGGCGGTATAGGCCATCGTGTCGGTGCCGTGGGAAATCACGAAGCCGTCGTAATCGTCGTAGTGCTCGCGAATGCATTCAGCAATGCAAACCCAATTCTCCGGTCTCATGTTGGTGGAATCCAGGCTCAGCGGCTGCACGGCATCCACCGAATACAGCGATTCCAGCTTCGGCACATGCGCCAGAAGCGCCTGCGCGCCCAGCCCCGGCCTCAGTCCCTCCTCGCCGGTTTCGGAGGCAATCGTGCCCCCGGTTGCAATCAAAAGAAGTTTTTTCATCGGCTTCTCCTGCATCGGTTCTTCTCGTGTCCATCAAAAGAGACCCCGGCGCTGCCGCCGAGGCTTCACCACGACGATTATACACGTTCCCTGCAAATTTTCAGTGTAGTTTCGGTATACATCAAATTGTAATCCGCATGAACGCTGCCATTTTCAAACCGCGCGATGTTTGGCCCGTCCACGCGCGCATACCATGCCTCTGCCTGCTCCCGCGAAAGGCCGCCGCGCATTTTGCGCGCAAGCAGACGCTCCCGCAGAACCGGCTCCGGCGCGCCGAGCGCAATCGTGCAGTCGCACAGCGTGCGCGCGCCGAGCCACTCAGACGCATCCAGCAAAAGCCAGTTGCCCTCCACAATCAGCACGTCGCCGCTCACAGCCGTGCCGCGCGCATCCACGTCGTGCGTTGTCCGGTCATAGCGCGGCCACACAACGCCCTCTGCCGCGCTCGCCCGCGCCAGCGTTTCCGCAAAACGGCGCACGTCAAACGTCTCCGGTCGTCCCTTTACGTCGCGCAGACGCGTTCGCACGCCGTCAAGCACCCGATAGGACGCATCCAGACAGGCATTCGGATAGTGAAAGCCGTCCAGCCCCAGCGCCTGAAAACGCGCGTGCAGCCGTCGTTCCGCCGCCCGCGTGCAGAGCATCTCGGCCAGCGTGCTCTTTCCCGCGCCGGGCGGCCCAGCCAGAAACGCGACGGTGCGCCGAGAGGAACCATCGTGCAGCGCAAGCAGGGCGTCAAGCACGGGATCGAGCGCCTGCTCCCTCTCCCGGCGCGAAAGCTCGACCTCCACCGGAAAGCCGTTAATCGTCAGCCGATAGTACTTTGTATCCATCCTGCCTATGCCGGATTGACGATGCGCTCGGCTTTTCCGCTCTGCACGGCCTTCAGCACCGCATCCATCACGCACACAGCCTCGATGAAATCATGGGCATTCTGCTTCGGGGCTTCCCCATGCACAATGCGCGCAAAGTTCTCCGCCTCCAGATCGTAGCCCGCGCCAATATCGATTTCCGAGGTCGTAACCTGTTCCCCAACCACGGTCGCGCCGTAATGATAATTTTCGTCGCCGAACGTCAGGTGCACGGCGTACGCACCATAATCGAGCATGGCGGCAATGCCGCGGTCGGTGCTCTGCGCCGTGACGGCGAACGGATGATAGCCGAAGATGGTAAGCGCCGTCTCCGTCAGATGGGATGCATAGAACCAGAAATTGCCGTAGGCATTCTGCAGGCTGACCGGTGCCCACACATGCCCGCCGACGAGCCTGCCCAGCGCCCTCTGCTCATCTGCGGCTGCCTTGAGCCTCATCGTGTCGGGCACCAGCTTCACGGACGAGCCGCCCGTCAGCCGCACGCCGTGCTTCTTCGCCAGCCGCACAAGCTCCAGCGCCTGAAGCGGGTCACGCGTCACGGGCTTGTCGATGAACGCAGGAAGCCCCGCCTCAAGAAACGGCTTCGCATAGGGAAAATGCAGCCTGCCGTCACGCGACGTGACCATCAGCGCGTCAATCCCGCCAAGCATCTCCTCCGGATGGTCGCACAGCAGCTCCACGCCGCAGTCCCTCTGAATCGCCTCGCTCGCCTCGCGTTCCTCGCCGTAAATCGCAACGACGCGCATATCCTCATATTTGCCGGATTGATTGAAAATCCTCGAAAACGCCATGGCATGCGAATTCTCGCTGCCGATAATGCCCACACGAATCATGCCATTTCCTCCTCAGCAAAACTTATCCAGCGGATTCAGCTCATGCGCGCGCTGAATCACGCGAATCTGCCGTTTCACCTGCTCCGGCGTCACAATCAGCGCCTCGCCGTTCGTCAGGTGGTTGTAGATGTTGGTATAGTAGTCCCTCACCGCGCTCTCAAACGGATTCTCGCCCTCTCCCGCGACCCAGTGCCCTTCCTGCCACGGCAGGCTCTCGGAGCAATATGCCGGTTCGCCGTTGGGGTCGGTCAGGGGCGCGCGAATCACTTTCTGCGCCGGTGCCGCCTTCGGGTCAAACCAGCGCCATTTTGCCTCCGTAATCGACGCCCACAGGCCGCCCTGCGTGCCCTGTACATTGTAGGTGCCCCACGGATACGCGTTGGAGGACGAAATCTCCAGATCGACCAGCGGCCGCCCCGGCAGCGTCAGGATGAGCTTAACATAGTCCTCCGCGTCGCCGAAGGTCGCTGCGCGATCCATCCTGCAGAAAATTTCCGGCATTTCCTCGCCGCCCAGCAGCGTCAGCGCCTGATCCAGCGGATGCGGGCCGGTGTTGAACAGCGAGCCTGCGCTGAAATCCTGAATCGTCTGCCAATCCCAGCGGCGCGCAAAGCCGGAAAACTGAATGCTGACAGACACGATGCGCCCCAGCACGCCGGAATTGATGACCTCGCATACCTTCTTAAAATACGGCGCTACGCGCGACTGCTGAAACGGTGCCAGCATTTTGCCCGACTCGTTTGCGGCGGCAATCATCTCGTCCACCTGCTCTGCGGAGGCTGCGAACGGCTTCTCGCTCACGACGTTGAAGCCGTGCTTCAGAAGCTCGACCGCCACGGGCGCATGCATATGGCTGAACGTGGAATTCACGACAAAATCAATCTTATCCCTGTGGTCAAACAGCTCCCGATAATCGGCAAACGTGCGGCAGCCGAACACGCGCTCCGCCTTCTCGCGTCGTTCGGGCAGCGCATCCACCACATAGGCTACGCGAAAGCGCTCCGTGTCCGAAAGGAAATGCCGTCCGTGAATCGAATAGCCGCTTCGGCCCTGCCCGATAATCGCTGCGTTCAGTTTCTTCATAGCCGCGCCCCTCCATGTATGCATTGGATTTCCTTCATTATATCCTGCTTTTCGGAAATCGTCAATCGCGCAGCGGAAGGTTTTGCTTTTTTGCGCTTGCATAACGCTCGCGCTTGTGTCATAATAGAATGGGTTATTAAGACATCTTCCTGACGGAGGCTTTTCATGATTCGAAAGACCATCCTGCTCCCTGCCCTGCTGATGCTTTTGCTGCTGTGCTGCGCGCGGGCTGAAACCGCGCCGGAATGCATTCTTCTCAGCGAGACGCAGGTTTCCATTGACATGGCGTACACGCGCACGCATCAGCTTACGGCGAGCGTGCTTCCCGCCGAGGCCGATCAGACAATCGTCTGGGCCTCCTCCAACCGCTCCGTGCTCACCGTGGAGGACGGTCTCATTACCGCTCTGAAAACCGGCAGCTGCATCGTCACAGCCTATGTACCCGGAGAGAGCACCGTTTTCTCGCAGGTAAACGTAACCGTGACCAGCAGTCTGCTGCCGACATCCCTGACCGGTCTTCCCGAACGCATCACCCTTGAGCCAACCCAGACCCTGCCGCTGAACGTGACCGTGCTGCCCGAGGGCGCGGATTCCACGCTTCTGTGGCGCACGAACAACCCCTCCGCCATTTCCGTGGACGAAAACAACGTGCTCACGGCCAAGCGCGAGGGCACCGCGCTTTTGAAGGCCGTTTCCACGCGCGACCACAGCGTCAGCGCGCAGGTTGTCGTAACCGTGAAATACAAATCCGCACCAGACAGCGTAACGCTGAGTCTGCATGAGGCGACGCTCGCCGTGGGCGAGGTCCTGTCCGTTGAAGTCTCAACCGCGCCGGAGGACAGCTCCTCCATCGTTTGCTACAGCTCCAGCGACTCTACCGTCGCCGCCGTGGACGATGACGGCCAAATTACCGCCGTCGGCTACGGACAATGTGAAATTATCGCCTCCTCCGCGCGGGATGCCCGCGTGAAGGATCGCCTTGTGCTCACCGTAACGGATGAACGCGTGCCGGAGCGCATCGTCGCTTATCCTTCGCCCATTTCGCTTGAACCTTCGCAGACGCAGGCACTGGAGGTTGTCATCTTCCCGCAAACGCTGAACGCTGCCATTGCCTATAAAAGCGCCGATACGAGCGTCGCAAGCGTATCTGCGGACGGCGTTGTCACCGCCATAAGCGAGGGGACAACGGACGTTTTCGTATATTCCGCGTATACAAACAAGGTCTTCGCAAAGGTTCCCGTGCGCGTGAAATACGGCAAGGCCATTCAGCAGCTTCTGCTCGCCTCCAGCGAGCTTATGCTGAAGCGGGGCGACACCGCGCCGCTGGGGCTTACGCTGTATCCCGAGGACGCCAGCCGCGCGCTGGTGTATGAATCGTCAAATCCCGACGTCGCTTATGTGGACGAAAACGACTGCATCGTCGCAGCCATGTACGGTGAGGCTACCCTTCGCGTGTGCTCCTACCGGGATTCCTCGCTTTATGCCGAGATGAAGATTACCGTGACCGACGACCTCTGCCCACGCACAATGACGGATTCCGGGCAGAAGGAGCGTTACGTGCTGCGCCCGGGCGAGCCGCTTTCCGTTTCCCTCACGTTTACGCCCGAATCCGCCGACCGTTCGGTTGTGTGGCAGTCCAGCGACGAAAGCATTGTTTCCGTTTCCGAGGATGGCGTGCCCGTCGCCCGTTCGCGCGGCGTGGCGACCGTACGCGCGCAGAGCGCGCTCAATTCGGCGCTGTATATCGACTATTCCGTCACCGTGGAGGATGATGAATACACCCTGCTCATGCCGGCGCGCCGCACGACCGTGGAGGAAATCGACGACAATCTTGCCGCCATCGAAAAAATCCGCCTGTGTGCGCGGCATGCGCTGGACGAATTGTGCGCCGAGGGAACCATTTCCGCAGAAGAGGCCGAAAGACGCGGAGAAATTGTCGATGCGGCCTTCGAAATGTACGCCTTCCCTTGGATGGTCACGAGCGTTCAGCCCTACTGGAACGACAACAATTCCGAGGACGGTGCGAAGGATTTCAAGCCCGGCGTCGTATATTACGGCCTGCCCTACATATCCAGCTACAATTCCTTCCACACCTACAGCGTGAAGCGCGCGCTGGCAGAGAACAAATATGTGCCGGTCGAGGGCGAAAAATACTGCCTTCTCAATCAGGAGGACGGCTTTACGCGCAATTACGCCGGAAACGACTGCTCCTCCTTCGTCGCACTGGCCATGTTCGGCTATGCGGACTACAAAAACCAGAACGTAAAAACCGACACGCTGCTGAAGGATGACCGGCTGCGCGCCATTTCCGATGCCTCCACGCTGCGCGCCGGAGACATTCTCGTGCGCCACAATTCGCACGTAATCATGTTCCTCTACTGGGCGGATGAAAATCGTACGCAGGGCGTGTTCATCGAGCAGGGCGGCAGCGAGCCTGCCATCAACACGATTTCCGCCTCGGTTTATACGCTTTCGGATTATCTGGATCATTTCTATCGCATTCGGCGTCTGCGCGATTTTCGCGAGCAGTAAAT
The DNA here is from genome assembly GCA_964565845.1 of uncultured Oscillospiraceae bacterium. Lineage (GTDB taxonomy): Bacteria > Bacillota > Clostridia > Christensenellales > Aristaeellaceae > SFHK01. The sequence goes on from CAZMGO010000051.1 coordinate 11,937, forward strand.
AGGAGGCAAGCCATGCTGTATCAGATTCTTGGCGCAAAAATCCTCACGCCGCTTGAGGAAACCGCCGGAGCCGTTGTCGTTCGCGACGGCTGGTTTGTCGAGCGGGCGGCGCGGCCGCTGGAGGGCATTCCCTCCATTGACGCGCGGGGGCTGTATCTTGCCCCCGGCTTCATTGATCTTCATGTACACGGCGGCGGACGCTGTACGCCGATGAGCGGCCGCGCACAGGACGTGCTCACCATGTGCCGGGCGCATGCGCTGCACGGCACAACCTCCATCCTGCCAACCACACTGGCCGCGCCGAGAGACATGCTTCTGCGTGCCATTTCCGCCATTGAGGAAGCGCGGCGCGTGGAAGCTCCCTTCCGTATTCTGGGCGCGCACATGGAGGGGCCGTGCCTGAACCCGGCGCAGGCCGGCGCACAGGCGCCCGGCGCGCTGACCCTGCCAACAGAGCTGAACCTCGACGAGCTTCTTGCCGTCTGCCCCTCCATACGCATGATGGGTGCCGCGCCGGAGCTGGATGGCGGCATGGCGCTCGGCGACCGGCTGGCAGAAAGGGGCATTACCGCATCCATCGCGCATTCAAACGCCGCCTACGATCAGGTTGTCGAGGCCGCCGTGCACGGCTACCGCGACATTACGCACCTGTATTCCGCCTGCAGCGGCATCGTGCGCGTGGGCGGCTTCCGCGTGCCCGGCGTGATTGAAGCGGGGCTGAATCTCGACGAATACACCGTGCAGGTCATTGCTGACGGGCGGCATCTGCCCGTTCCGCTTCTTCAGCTGATCTATCGCTGCCGCGGCGCAGAGAGCATCATCCTTATCACCGACGGATTGGAATTCGCCGCCGCGGACGATCTCAAGGAGGGTGAAATCTATACGCAGTTCAACGGCGTGCGCGCGCTGTATGAGGACGGCGTGATGAAGCTGCCCGACCGCACGGCCTTTGCCGGCTCGGTCGCCACCATGGATCGACTGGTCTTCCATATGCACAGGGCGGGCATTCCGATGCTCGAAGCCGTGCGCATGGCAACGCTGAACCCGGCTGCGCGAATCGGCGAAAAAGCCCTCGGGCAGATTGCTCCCGGCTGCATCGCCGATTTCGTGCTGTTTGACGATGACATAAACGTAAAGCTGGTGGCGACGGGCGGTCGTGCGCTGCGCGACGATTTACGCCTTATGGAGGACGTGCGCGCATGATCGATGTATGCCTGCTGGGCTGCGGCGGCATGATGCCCCTGCCCAACCGATTTCTTACCTCTTTATATGTGCGCACCGACGGACGCGCCGTGCTGATTGACTGCGGCGAGGGCACGCAGACCGCCGTGCGCTGTGCCGAACTGCGCTTCAAATGCATTGACGACGTGCTGATTACGCATTATCACGCCGACCATGTGAGCGGCCTTCCCGGTCTGCTGCTGACGCTCGGAAACGAGGGCCGCACCGCGCCCCTGCGCATGCACGGCCCCGCCGGGCTGAAGCGCGTGGTTTCCGCGATGCGCGTCATCGTTCCGGAGCTGCCCTACGAAATCGAAATCGACGAGCTTCCCGCCGAGGGTGCGACGTTTTCCGTCGCGGGCGGCCTGCGTGCCGTCGCCTTTCCCGCCGATCACGGCATGCCCTGCTTCGGCTACGCACTGTATCTGGATCGCCCCGGCAAGTTCGATCCCGCAAGGGCACGGCAAAACGGTGTTCCCCTGTCCCTGTGGAGCCGCCTGCAGGCCGGAGAATCGCTGAACGGCTTTTGCCCGGAGGACGTGCTCGGCGAAGCCCGGCGCGGGCTTTCGCTATTGTATTCCACCGACACGCGTCCCGTCGCGGATATGGTTCGTCTGGGCAGGGAATGCGACCTGATGGTGCTCGAGGGCATGTTCGGCGACCCTGAAAAGGACGAGCGCGCCCGCGTTACGCATCACATGACAATGCGCGAGGCCGCGCAGATTGCCTGCGGCGCGCAGCCTGCCCGGCTGTGGCTCACCCATTTCAGCCCCGCCACGCCGCATCCGGAGGAATATCTGGAGGAAATGCAGGCTCTGTTTCCCCGCCTTCAGATGGGCGAATGCGGACTGAAGGAAACACTGAATTTCGTTTAACCCCAGCTCAGCGCGCTCTCCTCTGCGCGTTTTGAAATTACCATCGCCATATGCGAAAGGGAGAATCTCATGGATGAAAAGCAATGCGTCCCGGAGAGTGTGATTCGCTCCATCCTTGACCTGTACGGATTGGATACTGCCTTCAGCGAGCAGAAGGAATACATAAGCTACCATGGCGAGCAGGGAGACAATCTTATAAAGGTCATTTTGTCCGTTCTTCTTGAAGACGGAAGACGCATCGTCATAAAGCTTCTCCGCGAGGGAGAGCCTCTGCTCAAGGAGCGCGCTAAAATCGAAAAGCAAAGTGCATTTTCGGAATTGATGCGGCAAAGCGGAATTCAAACGCCCACGCGATACATGGCAAACGGAAGCTACTGCAATGAGTACCTCTATAAGAATCTTCCGTGTAATGTTACGGTTGAGGATTGGTGCGGCGAGGAAATTACGGAAATCAACACCGATATTTCCTACAAAATCGGTGCACTGATGGCGCGCATGCACCTTCTCTCTTTGGAAAACAACTGTGAAATCGGCTGCGGAACGCTGTTTTCCGCGGCGTATTGGAATGACGTGGATGCCTTTCAGGCATTTTGCAGGCTCGGTAAAAATGAAAACCTTGATCAGACAATCGTCGCGCATATCAAGCGGCTGCACGACGAGAAGATAGAAGCCCTTCGCGCCATATGGGATAAGCTTCCCAAGGCAGCCGTGCAGGGCGATATATCCATTAATAATCTCGTTTCCGGAGAGGATGGGCTGATTGTCTTTGACTACAACAATGCCGGAGACGAGGTGCTGGTTTCCGACCTTGTAATGGAGGGACTTTTGACGGCTTACGAAATGGAGCTTCCTGAGGGCGCCGATCAAGGCTTCCGCGAAAAGCTCTTTCCCGCGCTGCTGAACGGCTATCTTTCCGTTCGAAAATTACGCGAGGAGGAAGCGGACGCCGCATGGATCATTTACACACTCTATCATTCTCTATGGTTTACGAGAGTAATCTATAACGAGGATTCCCTCGAAAAGCTGGTAAAAACGGAAAACTACCTTTCCGCAAATCGGCTGCTGGCGCAGATGCTTGCCAACATGACCGAACGGGATGACGGACGGTTTCGAAGGTAAGCCGGGCAGAGTTTGGCGGGAACCCGCATTCCGCCGACCGTTTTCCCCAATGCCCCGCATCGCTCTATCAAGCCCAAAGCGGGCGCGAGTCATAATGAACAGCACCCCATTTGTTAGACAGTATGGTATAATGTCTAACGAATGGGGTGA
>CAZMGO010000052.1:0-1799 GCA_964565845.1 uncultured Oscillospiraceae bacterium
GCCTGCCCGGACTGCGGCGTGTCCATCGAGGAAATGGCGCCGCGCATGTTTTCGTTCAACAATCCCTACGGCGCGTGCCCGGTGTGCTCGGGCTTGGGCGTTCTGATGAAGATCGACCCCGCGAACATCCTGCCCGATCCCACGAAGTCGCTCAACGAGGGCGCGCTGCACGTTTCCGGCTGGGACAGCGCCGAGGACGGCGGCGGCATGGCGCGCATGTATCTGGAGGCGCTTTCCAAAAAATACGGCTTTTCGCTGGACGCGCCGGTGGGCGAGCTTTCAAAGGAAATCATCGACATTCTGCTGTACGGCACGAAAAACGAAAAGCTGACGCTGGAATACGAGCGCGACGGGCGCATGGGGCGGTTCCAGTCGCCGTTTGAGGGCATCGTTACCAACCTTGAGCGCCGCTACCGCGAAACCAGCAGCGACGCGATGAAGGAGGTATACGAGGGCTACATGTCCAACACGCCCTGCCCGGAATGCGGCGGGCGCAGGCTTCGAAGGGAAGCGCTGGCGGTCACCGTGGACGGCAAAAACATCGCCGAGGTCAGCGAAATGTCCGTGCGCGACGCGGTGCGCTTTTTCGAAAACGTGCATCTCACCGAGAAGGAGCGCCTGATTGCCCGGCTCATCCTGAAGGAGGTCAACTCCCGGCTGGGCTTCCTGCGGGACGTGGGGCTGGACTACCTCACGCTGTCGCGCAGCGCGTGCACGCTGTCCGGCGGCGAGGCGCAGCGCATCCGGCTGGCCACCCAGATCGGCTCCAGTCTGGTGGGCGTATTGTACATTCTGGACGAGCCGTCCATTGGTCTGCATCAGCATGACAACCAGAAGCTTTTGAACACCCTGCGCCGCCTGCGCGACCTCGGGAACACGCTGATCGTCGTGGAGCACGACGAGGAAACGATGCTCGCATCCGATTACATCGTGGACGTCGGCCCCGGCGCGGGCACGGAGGGAGGGCGCGTCGTGGCGGCGGGAACGCCCGAGGAGATCATGGCAAGCCCCGCGTCGCTCACCGGCGCCTATTTGAGCGGGCGCCGCCGCGTGCCCATGCCGGAATTCCGGCGCACGCCGTCCGGCTGGCTCACCGTGCGCGGCGCGCGCGCCAACAACCTGCGCAACGTAAGCGTGAAAATCCCGCTGGGCGTGGTTACCTGCGTCACCGGCCTGTCCGGCAGCGGCAAATCGTCGCTGGTTAATGAAATTCTGTATAAATCGCTTTCGCGCACGCTGAACCGCTCCAAGGAGCGCCCCGCCGCGCATGACGGCATCGACGGCGTGGAGCAGCTGGACAAGATTATCGCCATCGACCAGTCGCCCATCGGACGCACGCCGCGCTCGAACCCCGCCACCTATACCGGCCTGTTCGATCTCATCCGCGACGTGTTCGCCTCCACGTCCGACGCAAAGGCGCGCGGCTACAAGGGCAACCGCTTCTCGTTCAACGTGAAGGGCGGGCGCTGCGAGGCGTGCGCCGGCGACGGCATCATCCGCATCGAAATGCACTTCCTGCCGGACGTGTACGTGCCCTGCGACGTGTGCAAGGGACACCGCTACAACCGCGAAACGCTGGAGGTGCGCTATAAGGGCAAAAGCATCTATGAGGTGCTGGACATGACGTGCGAGGAGGCGCTGGAATTCTTCGGCGCGCTGCCCCGCATCGCCCAGAAGCTTCAGACCATGGTGGACGTGGGTCTGGGCTATGTGAAGCTCGGGCAGCCCTCCACCCAGCTCTCCGGCGGCGAGGCACAGCGCGTGAAGCTGGCTACCGAGCTTTCCCGCAAGGCCACCGG
>CAZMGO010000052.1:1899-14927 GCA_964565845.1 uncultured Oscillospiraceae bacterium
TCGCCCGCAAAACGCCTTTATCCGGGCTTTTTGCGGGCGGATTCTATCGTATAGGGACATGTATTGCGCAGGTATATCGGGCGCGGCCGCTTATTCGGCGATCAGGCGCGCATAGAGGCAGCTCGGTTCGCCCGCAATCGCTTCTCTGGCAAGCGCTGCCGCCTTGTTCCTGTCGCCTGCGGCGAAATGTGCCATGGTCATCTGCCAGACGCAGGCAGCGCTGCGCAGCGTCTTCGCGTCCTCCATGTAGGAGATGAAGAAGGGCGTGGTCTTGTAATAGCCTGCGTCACGTGCGCCTGCGGCTTCCTGCTGGGCACGCATGTGCGCGGCGATCAGTTCCTGCGCCCGGCTGTTCAGACCCAGCTGCCTGCAGGCCATCGCCTGCCAGCAGGGAAGCTCCGGCAGATGCATGTTGGTAAAGTAATCCTGCTCGAATGTGAGAATGCGGTTTAGCAGCGGCAGAGCTTCCGCCTCTCTGCCCAGCTTCTTGAGACAGACGGCTTCATAGTACTGGTGAGGAACCAGCAATACCTCGTTCCACAGGCCCGCGCCCAGGTTGTCCGGCAGCGTCTGGGCGGCGCGGAAGTGACCGAGCGCCGTTTCGACGTCCCCGTTTTGAAGCGCCTTGCGTCCCAACGCATGATGGGCGAACATATATGGTTCAGCCACGGCATGTTCGCCGCCCTCGCAGGGCGTAAAGGTTTGGGCATGCAGGATGTCGATCACCCGCGCGTATTCGCCCGCCATGCAGAGCGCGCGGCAAAGCTCGAGCGTTATATCCTCGCGCGGATTGTTCTCTTCCAGCAGGAACGCGGCGATTTTTCGGGGATCCTGATGCAGCCTGCACATCAGGTGCGCCTTCTCCCAGATGAGCTGTCCATCGTGCGGATGCAGCGCAAGCGCCCTGTCCAGCAGCGCAAGCGCTTCATTCCTGCGGCCGAGATGACTGTAGCGGCTGACAGCGAGATTGCGATAGAGCATATAATTGTCCGGATCGGCCTTTTGAGCACGAACCCACAGCGCCTCGGCCTCGGCGTAGTTCTCCTTTGCGTAGAGCATGCAGGCGAGCAGATGGAGCGCGGCGGCATCTGCGGCATTTTTCTCAGCCGCAGCCTTCAGCGCTTGATATTCCAGCGCGCGCGACGGATAAGCAATGCCCGTTTTCAGCTTTGCTGCCCGTTCAAGCGCAGCCGCGTCACCGGTAAGATACGCATATACATATTCGGTCTGCGCGGTTTTTTCAGGCAGATTTTTCAGAACTGCAGCGGCCAGAGCCGTTTCGCCGCACTCAGCCAGATCGGAAGCGATATCCAGCGCGCTCTGGCATGGATCCGTTCCCATGGCGTCATACAGCGCGGGCACGGCGCCGATTTCAGCCGCACGAGCCGTCATGTTCAGCGCATCCTGCGCACGGAGCGCGTCAAACACGGCGGCAGCCTTCTCCGGCGCGGCATGCTTCCGAGCGACAGCCAGCAACAGCATGGCCGTCTCGTTGGCGGTATGCTCGCGCAGCGCCTTTTGGGCATAGTCGGCCATGGCCTCATACCGGCCGCGGCGGCCCTCCAGCATCGCCAGCCGGGTCATGGCGCGCCCCCGGGCATCCTGCGCCCATGCCGCCTGCGAATACCATTTCCACGCCTGCGCGTCGTCGCCCTTCGCTTCATGGATGCGGCCGATCAGGTACTGCAATTCGCCGCTTTCCGGGTGAAAGTTGCGCACGGCTGCTTTCTTCCAAGCGCGCATGGCCAACGTATAAGCCTCGCCAAGCCGCAGGTGCTCCAGCTCATAGCCCGCCAGCGCCGTCAGGGCAGGGACATACTCCGGATCGCGGGCGATGGCCTCGCGCCAGTATTTGTCCGGTCGAATAGCCGGATCCCGGTATTGCTCAACGTGAACGCCCATCAGGTAAAGCTCCTGTGCGGTCGTCAGCTTGTCGAGCGTCGGGTTATCGGGAATGGTGTCGGGCATCGGCTTGACCTCGTCGGCAGCGGGTTTGTTGTAGGCAAGCAGCGTGCGACCGGCATCATCGGTAAGCACAAAGGATTGGATTTCCTCTTCCACGGGAATCGTTACGCTTGCGTCGGGCGCGGCGTTCAGGCGATAGGTTCTGCCATTGGCGGTAAAGGCCGCGTTATGCAGCGGCACGGTAACCTGAATGCCGACGTTTCCGTTTTCCATGGAAATCGCCGCTTCCGGGCAGGCGCACACCGGCATGCCGATTGCGCCGACCGGATACCACATCTGGGAAAATTCCTTGCACTCATAAGGCATCAGCCACGCGAAATCCGGCTGATTAAGCGAATAGCTGGACGCCATCAGCTCGGCATAGGCACCGTCGGTGTCCGTCAGAGCTTTTTCCCAGCTGCGTGAAAGCTGGTTGTACGCCCAGGTGAACATCTTTTTGCCGACGCTCACCGTGCGGTCCGCCACATGGATTACACCGCAGCGCCTGCCCTCGTCATAGCCGCCGAAAAAGTCATAATCCGACTCGGCGCAGAAGTAGGACGTCGGCTGCCGCGTGTTCTTGTGGTAGGAAATATCCGTGTGATCGCCCAGACGGATTCCGTTGTATACGCCGCCGGCAATCGGATAGGAGGTTACATTCTTTCGATAATGGAACTGCACATAGTGTACGTCCGGCGGGAAAATGAGCCGGTACTGCTCGTTGACCGGAACGGCGGCATTTTCCCACCAAAGGAAGGAGTGACGCTGCGCCGTTCGATTAAAGACCTTCATGCGCGTGTCAAAGCGGGCTTCTCCCGGGGCAAGATGCACGCCGACCATGCCCTTCATGCGGTCAAACGGCTCGTTTTCGCTCAGCCATACGGTAACGGCGCCGTTGTCATGCCGTTCTACTGCCACATCTACCGGCATGAAGGTGCTCGGGCGGTGATGCGACGGCCAGTTGAACTCGCAGCCGCCGGAAATCCAGCTACCCAGAAGGCCGATCAGCGCGGGCTTGATGACATGCTGCTTGTAAAAGAAATCGTAGCCAGTTCGCTTGTCGCAGGCGGAATAGATGCGTCCGCCAAGCTCCGGCATGATCTCGATGCGCAGATATTCGTTTTCCAGCGTGATGATGCGAAACGGCTTTTCATTGCGATGCGCACGATCCACCTTGACGACAACCTTGCACGGATAAGGATTGCCGCTGGAGCGCTGATGCACGCGGTTTTCGGCAAACATGGGCATTTCTTCTGGCGCAGGCTCTTCATAGGCCGCAATCATGCGGATTTCGTCTTTGACGGCAACGGGCGTCATGGATGGATCAGCACCTTTCTCTTTTCGTCCCGGCTCGCGTTTGGATGGAGCCGATATCCTTTTGCCGCAGCGTTTTCGCAGCGCCGCGGCAAAAGGATGCTCTCTTTTTTTGTGGAAGCCCGACGGCGCATGCGCCTTATCCCTTTACGCTGCCCAGTACAATGCCGGTAACAAAGTAGCGCTGCAGGAACGGATAGACACAAAGAATCGGAATCGTCGCGACAATGATCTGCGAGCATTTCACGGTTTGATTCGCCAGCAGAGCGTACAGCTCGTAATCGTCCGCCGACATGTCCGATACGTTCATTTGAATCAGAATGCTGCGCAGATAGGTCTGCATGGGAATGCGTGACGGGGTGGTGATGTAAATCATGCCGTCAAACCAGGCGTTCCAATGGCTCACAATGCAGAACAGCGTAATGGTCGCGATGGAGGGCAGCGACACAGGCAGATAAATCTGCGTCAGCGTGCGCAGGTGCCCCGCTCCGTCAATCAGAGCCGCCTCCTCCAGTTCACGCGGAACCTGACGGAAGAAGTTGAGCATCAGCACCAAATTGAACACGGGGAGCGCGCCCGGCAGCACCAGCGACCAGATCGTGTCGCGCAAGCCCAGCTTGGAAATGAGCAGATAGTTCGGAATCATTCCGCCGCCGACCAGCATGGTAATGAAGAAAAACCAGGTATAGAAGCTGCGGAAGTGGAGCTTGTCATCGCTCTTGGACAGGGGATAGGCCGTGAGGATGATCAGCGCCATATTGATGGATCCGCCCAGAAGGACGCGCAGGATGGACATGCGGAAGGAGCTCCAGAAGCTGGCTCGCGTAAGGATATACCGATAGGCGTTGAGCGTAAAGCCCTTGGGCCAGAACAGCACCTGATTGGAATCCACGTAATAGCTGGTGGAGAAGGAGATGGCAATTACATTGACAAACGGCAAAAGGCAGATGAGCGTAAGCGCCACCAGAATCAGAAAATTGATGGCGCGAAATCCCTTGCGGCTCCAGCTCTCCCGAATTCTGTTCCGAACGACGATTTTTTCAGACATAGCGACTTTCCTCCTCAGAACAGATGATAATCGAAGAATCGGATGGCCACGTAGTAGGACACGGAAATAAACACCAGCGATACGACGGATTTGAACAGACCCACGGCCGCCGCGGGCCCGTATTTGGCATTTTCCAGACCCAGACGGTACACCATGGTATCGATGATATCGCCCGATTCATATACAATGGGGCTGTACATGTTGTTAACCTGATCAAAGCCTGCATTGAGCACATTGCCAAGCGCCAGCACCATCATCAGCACAATAATCATGCGCATGCCGGGCAGCGTGACATGCCAGGTCTGCCGCCAACGGCCTGCCCCGTCAATGGAGGCCGCTTCATACAGCGTCGGATCAATGCCGGTGATGGAGGCCATATATACAACCGTACCATATCCAAAGCTCTTCCAGACGTCCGTCCAGATTATGGTTCCTTGAAAATAGCGGTTATCGCCCAAAAAATAAATCGAGTTGAAGCCGAGCGCATTTAAAAATCGGTTGATAATGCCGTTGGAAGGAGAAAGCATATCCATGATGATGGCACCGAAAATAATCCAGCTGAGGAAATGCGGGAAATAGATGACCGTCTGAATCGTACGCTTGATTTTGTTGGACTGCAGCTCATTAAGCATCAGCGCAACCGTAATCGGTATGACCAGATTCAGCACAATTTTGCTGAACGCGATGGTCACGGTGTTGCGCAGGACATTCAGCGTGTTGGGCATGGAAAAAATATACTGAAAATTGCTCAATCCCTCCCACTGCTGATCGCCAAAAAGACCCTTTGCCGGAATAAAGCGCTGGAAAGCGATGATCAAACCGCCAAGCGGAATGTAATGAAAGATCAGCGTGAACACGATGCCCGGGATCAGCATCAGATGAAGAGGAATCTCATAAGCCTTGAGTTTCAGTTTGCGTTTTCCGGTGCGCGATAACATTTGAGTCATTGTGTCCTCCTCAAAATGTCTGTGTGGGGGCCGACTGACGGCCCCCACAGCGGATGAACGGATTATTCGTTGGCAAAGCTGGAGCCTGCGTACCACTCGTTGACTTCACTGGTGATCTGCGTGCCGCCCATGTTGTCAAAGGTCGTCAGCCAGGACTCAAAGCCGGAATCGATATCCACTTCGCCGATGATCATCTTGGTAAAGATCGTCAGCTGCTCGTCCTTGATGGTGCTCCAGCGATCCTGCATGAAGGTGCTCTGAGCGCCCAGGAACTTTTCGTATTCAATATGCTCGTCCTCAATCGAGCGTGCCAGCACGCGCATCGGCGTGTATTCGCCGTCGCCGAACATGTGCTCCCAAGCCCACTGAGAGTCGGAGTGCAGGTTGCCCCAGTACGTAATGGCCTTGCCGACCAGCACGGATTCATCGCCGCCGGCGGCATAGCATTCCAGCAGGTTCAGCCAGGTGTCGTAGTTATCCCAGGAGGAAACGTTGGCCTGGAACGGTTCAAGTTCCTGCGCGCTGTCATTGGAGAACCACCAGGTGCCGTCTACGATGCCGCCCTTGGCGCAGAAGGTGCTCAGTGCGCTGATCTTGCCAACGACTTCGGGATGCTCGTAATTCTTGTTGATGACAACCCAGCCGCGCTTGTTGGGCGTCAGATACTGCGTCACGGGCGTGCCGTCCATGGAAGGCAGATCCACGCAGATCCATTCGGATTCGGGATCCTGCTCATGCAGCGTCTGCAGATTGTGGGCGAGCCAATGGCCGGCGTAAATGACGCCGGTCTGTCCGTTGTACATCAGGGACAAGGCGTCGCTATTGCTCTGGGTAATGAATTCGGGATCCAGCAATCCTTCCTCGTACAGGTCATGGAGATACGCCAGCGCGTCCTTTACGCTTTCCTGCGTGCCGCCCCAAACGACGGAATCGCCATCCTTGACCCAGAACTCGGGGTAGGCGCCAAAACCGGCGAACAGACCGCGGGTGGCATAGTAGAGATCAGAGTCAATCAGCATACCGTAGCTGTTGTCCTGACCGTTGAAGTTCGCTTCCTTGAATGCAGCCATGACCGTCTTGAGGTCATCCATGGTCTTGGGCGCTTCCAGTCCCAGCTTATCCAGCCAGTCCTTGCGCAGCCAGATGTAGGAGTAGGTATCCGTGTCGGAGATGTTGCGCGGAATGCCATAAAGCTCACCGTTATAGGTAGCCATTTCGTAAAGCATGCCGCCGTCGGAGGCCATCATTTCCTTATCCTTGGTTACAAAGCTGCTCTCGATGACGTCGGACACCGGCATGATCAGGCCGGATTCCGCCAGCTGGATCAGATCCTCCTGATTGGTAACCAGGAACACATCCGGGATTTCGCCCGAGGCGATGGCCAGACGCAGCTGCGTCACGTAGCCGTTGTCCGCGCTGTTCTTGAGCCATGCGAACTTGATTTTGATGTTCAGCGCGCGCTCGACGGCTTCCACGTAGCGGTTGTTCTCGAGCGTTTCGCCCCACCACTCGTTCCAGGTGGCCATGTTGGTCTCCAGGGTCGAAGAATAGTAGTTTACAATGGTCACTTCCACGGGCTCATCATAGGGAGCGACCAGCGCGCCTTCGCCGTAGTTCTCCTCATAGTAGCTCTGCAGGGTATCCACCAGCAGCTGAATCTGCTGTTCGTAGAACTCAGGCTCATGCTGGTCGACGGCCAGCGCGGACGAAGCCGACAGAACCATCAGTACCATCAGGATCAGGGATACCAGTTTCTTCATGGGGTTTACCTCCTTTTTATTTGCGCCCCGTCGGGAATGAACAGACAGGACGGCTCTTTACCTATCATTATAACGAAAGGTTTTCTGTTCAAAAAGGATTATCTTTTGACCTTTTGGAACAATTTTTGACCTGATTGCCATGTATTTTGCCGTACTTTTTGTTTTCCTCTACTTTTTGACCGGCAAACGCCCGTGCTTTTCGCGATACTGTACAGCCGATATGCCGACCTGCTTTTTGAAAACGCGGTTGAAATACTTTGATGAGCAAAAGCCGGTAGCAATCGCAATTTCACTCACCTTCAGATTGCTGGACGCAAGAAGCTCCTTGCTTTTGGCAATGCGGACGGTGTACAAGTGATTCATCAGATTGATCCCGGTATTCTGCTTGTAAAACCGGGATAGGTACGACGGGCTGTAATGCATAACCTCCGCCATCTGCGTAAGCGTAATGTCTTCCGCATAATGCGCGTTGATGTACTGGTGAACCTGTTCAATCAGCCAGGTGCCGCGGCTGGCCTGTGCTGCGCTGCGAATATCCGAAATTTCCTTGAACGCATCGAGAATCAGCTTCATATATTCATCCACGCTTTTGTCCCTGCCGTGCATCAGCGAGTTCCATCCATTCCACTTCGTGTAATCGGGCGCATAGGTCTGCGCAGCCTTCTGCACAAGGAAGCCCAGCGCCGTGACCGTCATATCCGGTATCTTCGCGCCGCCATGCCCTCCCTGCGAAAGCGTGGCCTCCGCCTGATGCAGCATTTCCTCCACGCCTGCCAGATTGTCGTTCCGTACCAATTCCCACAGCAGATACAGCTCGTCCATATTGGGAAAGAAGCCATCCATCTGCCTGAGCTCCTCCTCAACGGTGAGAAACATCATGCCGCACTCATTGCGCATGCTTTCCAGCCGCAATATGCCGCGCCGGTATAATGTATGCGCATCCTGCCAGCTGACGAAATGATCGGCGCACAAAACGGCGAGGCGCTGTCCGGCCTGCTCCTCCGCAATCTGAGGCAGATTTTCGAACACGGTGTGCGCATGGACGCACATTTCCTCCTGCGTTCGCGACGTATCGTCCATGCTCTGTACGGCATACACAATGCTTCCGTTGTCCACGTAGGAAAAGCTGCGCAGCCCATACTGTGCCAGCTGCCCGTTCACATAGTCGTCAAACATGGCAGACATCTGACGTTGATCGACGGGCTTTTTTAGGCTCATGGAAACCAGCACCAGCAGCAGGGGATCGCGCAGACGTATCTGCAGGCTGATGGCGTCCAGATCGCTCTGCTCCGGAAGGGGCGTGCCCAACACGATGATACGCTTGATAAAGTAGCGCTGCATTCCCTGCTTGAGATCCTGCAGATTTCTGTCGTAATGCTGCAGGCGCTCCTCTGCGAGCTTGTCCTGTTCAATAAGCGCCCTCTTTTTCGCGATGATATCGCACACGACGTCGTAGCTTTCCAGCTTCAGCACATAATCCACGCGCTCATGCTTGAGCGTCTGGTAGGCATAATCAAAGCTGCTGTAGGCTGTGAGCATGACAAAGCAGCACTTGGGCCACCATTTGCGCGTCTCATCGAGCAATTCCAGTCCGCTCATCTGCGGCATGGAAATATCCGAAATGATGATATCAAAGCGCATTTTTCGGATTTTTGCCATGGCCTGCACGCCCGAATAGCAGCGGTGCAGCTCAAAATCGAACCGCGCCTCCATCAGATCATAAAGCGCATTTACAATCCGTTCTTCATCGTCAACGATCAGCATCCGATACATGCTTTTTCTCTCCTATCATTCTGATTTCGAAACGGATACCGCCCAGCGGGGATCTGGAAACCAGCAGTCCGCTTCCCGGAGCGTAAAGCATTTGAATCCTGCACTGGATGTTCATCAGTGCCACGGCGTCGCCGCCGGATTCAAAGCTTCCCTCCTGCAGCCTGCGCTGCAGCTTTTCGATGGCTTCATCCGTGGCCATGGCTCCATTATCCTCGACAATAATCGAAAGGCTCTCGGGCTCCGCCTGCACCTCCACAGAAATGATGCCCGTTCCTTCCTGATTGCGTATGCCATGCTCGAAGGCATTTTCAATCAGCGGCTGAATCACAATGCGCGGTATCAGCCGGTTTTCCGCGCAGGCCGGGCAATCCTTCACCCGTGTTTCCAGACGGCTTCCAAAGCGCAACCTCTGAATTTCCAGATACGCGATGGAATGATCCATTTCCTGGCGGATCGTCGCTTCATCCTGCACGGAGGTGGTGATGTATCTCAGATAGCGTCCCATGAGATCCGCCATTTTTTCAGCCGTGTCATATTCCTCGTCGTGCAGCATGGCGCGCATGTTGAAATAGGTGTTGTACAAAAAATGCGGACTGATTTGGTAACGCATCTGCTTGAGCTCCGCATTGACATGAAGCAGCTTGAGTCTGTATTCCTGATCGATCAGATTCTGCAGCTTTTCCGTCATCTGATTAAACTGACTGAAGATCTGCCGGAATTCCCGGCTCCAGGTGGGGGACATCCGCACGGACAGATCGTGGCTTTCCACCTGCTGAAAAGCCGATATCATTTGGCGAATCGGATGGCGTATGGTATTGTACATAAACAGCGTCAGCATCACGATCAGCGCGACGGAGGCAATGCAAACGGTCATGGTCGTGTGCTGATAGGAGCGCAGCTCTGAATCGATCATCTCCATGGTCGTAATCTGGCATACGGAAAATGCGGGAAGCAGCGTCGTGCTTCCCCAGGTGATCAGATAACGGCTGCCGTCAAAGGTGCATTGCTGACTGCCGCTTTCGCCGGCGGCGATGATTTCGCTTACCTTTGCGGAAAAGGCGGAATCAAAGCTCCTGCTGGACGAGACAAAGAATCTCGGCTCATCCTCGCGCACAAACAGCGTCACAAAGGAACTGCCGTCTGACGACGCAAAGCTCTGGAGATATTTCTGCATGGCGTATGCGGATTGCCTGGCCACCACGACGATGTCGCGCCGGTAGCTGGCCGACTGCTGCGCGACATAGAACAGCGCTTCATTATCCTGTAGGCACACCCTTTGCGTGCTGTTTTCCAGCATCTCATCCAGCCAGGGCGCTTCCTCCGCATTGAGGCGCTTGAGCGATTCGATGGAAATCACTCGCTGATATTCCGGCAGGTAAATTTCCACCTTTTCGGCAATCCGCTGTGAATTGGCAATGGTTTGCAGCTGCTCCTGCAGGATGTGGACGATCTCTGCATATCGATAATCGACGATGCCGCTGTCCAGATAAAGATACAAACGGCTGAGCGTCGAATCCGACATGGTTCTGTACAAAAGCGACACCAAGGAATTCATGTCCTGTTCGAGCGACGTCACGATGGCCTGCGTCTCCTGCTGCCGGCTTTTGATGGTGAAATTTTCAAGGCTGTTTGCCGAACGATTGATAACGCCGAAGATCAGTCCGCAGGCAGCCGTCGTTTCCACCAGCGCAGCCAACAAAAGCACCGTCAGCAGCGAAAGTCCCTTCTTGCTGCGTCGTTTCAATTTTCCCCGCCTCCTGGTCGATTCTCGTGCGCGATCCGTTTTGAAACAGGTGTCGGCAGCGCAGACGCTCCGACACCTGAAAAACACATGGTGAAAAGGCCAAGGGATTATCGTTTCGCCGCAAGCGCGTTATAGTGCTTGATCAGTTCGATCTCATGCGGATCATACGGACGCAGGTTGGGTCGGAACAGATCGTGCTGCCACCGGGTAAAATCGTAGGGCACATTCGGGTCGCGCTCATACTGCTCCCACAGGCTTTCCCACGGCTCATGCGTCTGCGTTTTGCCAACGACGAATCCCCAGCAATAGCATCCGATTTTTTCCAGATAAAACAGCGGATACAGCTCGCGCACTTCGCTGTGATTGATTCGGTTCAGCCATTCCGTCATTAGAATCGGCCTGCCCAGCCTTCGGAGCGCTTCGATCTGCGGCACCATGCGCTCAAGCGGCGTATAGCTATGGAAGCTGATAACGTCTGACAGAGCCAGCGCGCAGCGCTCCGCTTCTGTTTCGAGCTGTCCATCCTCATTCACCGGCCTCCACACGTCCGCGCACAGTGGCTGTATCGGATCCTGCGCTCGCACGGTATCAAACAGCGTATGGAGCAGCGGCACGGAGCGATCTCCGATCGAAATGCCCGGCTCATTGTATACATTCCAGCATACAACGCGCGGGTCCTTTGCATACCGGGCGACAATTTCCCGCACCATTTCCAGATAAGCGTCACGGGTTTCCGGCCGTTCCAGCGCATGCACCGGCTTTTTTGCCCGTTCCTCCGCGCTCAGCGGCAGCCGTCCCTGATGATAGCCCTGCGCGCAGGTCTGCGGGCCAAGCGGCTTGCATGCGTAAGTTTCCTCGCGGCACATCGTCGCCTCGTGTGCGAGGACAAGCATCACGCTCTGTCCGTACCTGTCGGCCATGGAGAGATAGGCCTCCAGCGTTTCCATAAACGCGGCTCTCTCCTGATACCACACGTCAAATTCAACAATCAGACGGATGGTGTTCATGCCGATGTCCTGACACAGCTTCAGCTCCCGTTCGGCCACCCGCATGCGCTCATCCCGGCCATAGGATTGCCACTGATCGATTCGATTGGCGCAATCGCTGCCGATGAAATTGCATCCGCGCAGCCAGCCCACCCTGTCATACCACTCGTTTGCCTGCGCAGGCGTCCATTGCTGCTTCATACATTTTTACCTCCTATCAACTTGTTGCCTATTTTTTTTTTTTTTGACTATAACATATTGCCGGGAAAATTACAATGCGCAATTCTTGTCTTTTCTGCCCAACTATCATCAGAAACTGCGCGAATGAAAGGGCAAGAAAACATCCGTTTTGACAACCGTTGGAGCTTGTCCGAAGCGCCGGCGAATTGTATAATGAGATCATCGGAGTTCTATGCACAAGAAAAAGGAGGCATCGGCATGGGTAAAGTATGGTCAAAAGAAAAGGCATGGGATTGGTACAACGCGCGCACGTGGATGCGCGGCTGCAATTTTATGGGCAGCGACTGTGCCAACCGTATCGACCAATGGCAGTCGCTTGGCTTTGAGGAAAGGCTTGCGACCGCCGATCGCGAGCTTCGTCTGGCGGCGGAAACCGGGTTCAATTCTATCCGCATTATCCCGGAATTCATCGTTTGGGATCAGGAGCATGACGGCTTTATGGAGCGCTTTGATCGCTATCTGTCCACTGCGTGGAAGTATGGCATTTCCTCCATGATCGTCTTTGGCAACGACTGCATGCCGCCCAAGAATGAATTCTGGAAGCCGCTGCAGCTGGGGCCGCAGCATTACGACTGGGGCTATCACGGCGGTCGAAAGTTTTCACAGCATCAGCAGTTCGACGCCGTGGGCTATCACATCATGGATGAGCCGGAAATTTTCGCGCGCCATGAACTGTGGATTCGTGAAATCATGGAAAAGTACAAGGACGATCCGCGCGTCTGCGTATGGGATCTTTACAACGAGGCCGGAAACGCCAACCGCGACGAGATTACCATTCCGCATGTCAAACGGATTTTTGAAATCGCGCGCGAGGTCAATCCGTCCCAGCCCATTACCTCCTGCCTGTGGAAGCGCATCGGCTGCGAGCCTATGGAGCTGACGGAGGTGGAGCGGTTCATTGCCGAAAACAGCGATATAATCAGCTATCACAGCTACGGAACCTACGACAGCAACATCCGCATCATCAAACAGCTCAAGGAATATGGCAGACCCATCCTCAATACGGAGTGGCTGGCCCGCATGACCCACAATACCGTGGAGGAAATGTTCCCGCTGTTCTATCTGGAAAAGATCGGCTGCTGGAACTGGGGCTTTGTAGCGGGTCTGTATCAGACCTATGAGCCGTGGAACGGCGTATGGCAGCGATACGAGCAGGGAAAGGCCAACGACGTCGATTTCAGGGTGTGGTTCCACGACCTGTATCGCCCCAGCCTGCATCCGTATGATCCCCACGAGATTGAACTGATTCAGAAATATTGCCGTTTGGCTGAC
>CAZMGO010000053.1:0-1165 GCA_964565845.1 uncultured Oscillospiraceae bacterium
TTTGTCCTGCCTCATCATGCATCAAATAAGCGGCCAGCGCTTCGGCGTCATCGAAACCGAATTTCCGCGCAGCGTCCGTTACCGTGAGTCCGCAGAACCTGCGGTTGTTCTCGCGGCATACGCCGGAAATGATGATGCGCTCCCAGCCGAGCGTGAGTGCATAGTTGTCCCATTCATCATAGTGCAGCCGACTGAGCGCGCGGAATTCGTCTGCACCTGCCTGTGTGCCCAGCGCCTTTAGCGCGGCAACCATGTTTCCCTTCACGAAGGCGGGCGGCAGCATGGTGGTGAGCGCCGTCGAGCCGCCGGTGTAAGGGTAGAAATCCACGGTTACATCCTGTCCGTGTGCGCGAGCGGTTTCGATTTCGTCGATGGCGCGGAAGATTTCCCGCTGCCAGTTTTGCTTTCCACAGGACTTAAAATGACTGATTTCAAGTGGACATTCCACCTCACGCGCGATTTCAAGTACCTCGCGCACACTGGCAGTGAGTCCGTCGCCCTCGCCGCGAATATGCGTCACCAGCGGTTTGCCCGTGCCGCGCAGGGGCGCAAGCATCGCACGGTACTCGCTGAGCGTGGTATAGTATTCGGGAAGATACATGATTCCGGCGGAGATCCCGGCAGCGCCCGCATCCAGTGCGTCCTGAAGCATGCCGCGTGCGGTATCCAGCGTCTTTGCGGACAGCGGCGCGTTGGAAAAGCCTGTCAGCGAGATACGCACGGCGCCCAAGCCAATCAGCGCCGCAAGATTCGTTCCCAATGCGGAGCGTTCAAGAGCGTTCAGGTATTCGGGAAAACGGAAACGAAACGTATCCGGGTAGCACCCGAGAATCGGCGCGTCGTTTTCGCGCTTTTCGTTCGCGAACGCACCTCCGTATGGCGCAAGTGAAAAGCCGCAGCATCCGACGCCGACCGTGGCGATGCCCTGACGAAGTTCGGCGGTCATGTCATCACCGAGAAGCGGGCGCGCGTCCATGTGCCGGTGCATGTCTACGAAGGCTGGGCATACGATACAGCCGGATACGTCGATGACGTGCTCGTCCGGAAGCGGTGAAAGCGTGCCAACCGCTTCGATCTTGCTGCCGTTTATTCGCACATCGCCTCGATATGCGGGTGTGCCGGTGCCGTCGAGAATGTGTCCGCCGCGAAGAAGCGTTCTCATGAA
>CAZMGO010000053.1:1265-14422 GCA_964565845.1 uncultured Oscillospiraceae bacterium
TCGGCGGATACGGCTTTATAGCCGGTGTCGAGCGTGAAGAGTCCGTCTGCCGGATGGCTTATGACGCGTGTCAGGACAGCGGCGGCGGGGATAACGGGGATGTCCGGGAAGGCGGCTGCATAGCCTGCGTCGGACACGAACAGCGTGCCGGGCGACAGGAATACGTCCGGATGCCGCACATGGCAGGGAAAGGTGGGGGTTCCGCCCATGATCATGATGTCAACGTTGAGACCAGCTTCGATCAGCGCATCGCGAACGGCGTAAACGGGCTGTGCGCAGGCATCCGCGCGTGCAAGGCGTTCGATCGGATCATGGTCGTGAATGTGGCCGTCGTAGCAGTGCATGCCGCGCACGGAAATGCCGGGCAGTGCCGAGAGTGCGCAATATGCATCATATAGCCGGTCGGGGGCAATGCCGGTGCGGTTCATCCCCATGTTCACGTCCACAAGCACGGAGGCTGTCAGCTTTTGCTCAAGCGCGGCTCTCCCGAGAAAAGCGCAGACTTCAAGATTGTCGGTCAGCGCGTACAGATGAACGTGAGGGAATTCCTTCATGAGGGAGAGAAAGCGCTGGACATTTGGCCCTACAAGCGGATACGCCCACAGGCAGTCCGTCGCGCCCGCCTCGCAGGCAAGCCGTAGCTCCTGATAGGTCGCGCATTTGAAGCGGTGAATGCCCATGGACAGCTGCATTTTCAGCATCTGCGCCATTTTATGCGTTTTGATGTGCGGCCAGAGACGCTCCGAGCCGCCGGCCATCTGAACCGTGAGGCGTGTGTTGTCTGCGATGCGATCCCTGTAGTAGATCAGCGCCGGAGAGGAAATCGCGTCCTCGCCAATAAAATGGTAGTTCATAATGCGCACCTCAGATTTCGAAGATGAATTCGATTTCCACGGCGATGTTTCCCGGAAGCTCACTTACGCCAATGGCCGAGCGTGCACCCACGCCGGCTTCTTCGCCCATTACGTCCATAAACAAGCGGGAGGCACCGTCGATTACCTTGGGCTGCGCATGGAAGCCGGGTGCACTGGCGACAAAGCCCAGTGTTTTCACAAGGGACTTCAGCCGATTCAGGCTGCCCAGATAATCCTCCAGCACGGCCAGACAGTTTAGCGCGCACATTTGCGCTGCGGCCTGCCCGTCCTCCAGCGTGCACTCTGCACCCACATGTCCGACGATGGCAGGTGCGCCCTTTACGGTTGCACCTTGCCCGGAAACATACAGAAGATTGCCGATTTGCTTTACCGGCTTGTAAATGCCGCCGCGCGGCGGCAGGGACGGCAGTACATAGCCCAGCTCCTTGAGCCTTCCATAAATGTCCATTGAAGAAAAACCTCCATATAGATACAATTATCCATTCCCAGTATACCGAATCTCTGCTGGCACGTCAATGGAAAAAACGGCTGGAAATTTGCAGAGAAAGACTTAAGTGGACGAAGGCTGCTTCGATGTGTGTACAACCGTGTCAATAAAACATTTGGCCGCAGAAGAAAGCGCGGTCTCTGCGGAATGAATCAGAGCCGTATGCGTGTAAAGCAGCTCACAATTTATGGTGCATACATGCAGGGAGGAATCGGGGAAAAGGCGCGTCACATTAAGAGGTACGAGGCCGGTTCCGAGTCCTGCACGCGCCCATGTAAGTGTGGTTCGCGCGTCATCATTTATGCAGGCAATTTCCGGCGTGAATCCAGATGCTGCGCAAGCCTCATGAAATAAGCGTTCAAATCGCCGGTACAGAATGAACGGACGATTACGCAGTGACGTCAAGGGCAGAAAATCCGATGAAAACGCTTCCGATGAAACGGCGGCCATAGGCTCACCCTCCAGTAAATGAACGCATAGCCCTTCGCAGTCAAAGGGCGTGCGGACAATGGCCATGTCAATGAGTCCGGATTGCAGCATGGGTCGAAGTGCGTAGGTGTCCCGGTCAAAAATTTCAAAGCGAACGGACGGAAAACGCGTGTGGAAGGCGCGAATGTTGCTGGTGAGAAGCGCATATCCCCCGGAGGAGACGACACCCAGACGGATGATGCCCTTAATGCCGGAGTGATATTGCAGCATTTCCTGCTCGGACGCGTGTACGACGGAGAAAATCTGCACGGCGCGGCGATACAGCGCGTGTCCGGCCGCTGTTGGACAGAGGGAGGAGGCTCTTCGTTCAAACAGAGAAACGCCGAGCTCGGCTTCAAGGGTACGAAGCTGATTGCTCAATGCCGGCTGCGCGATAAACAGATGCCGCGCGGCTGCAGATATGCTGCCAGCTTCGTAGATGGTCTTAAAATATTCAAGCCGTGTCAGGTTCATTGGCACACCTCGCTTTGGAATGTTATAGGGGGTATTCCGCTTTCGTATTTGTGCATGCGTGGGTTTTGCCGTATAATGGAGACCGTACGAGAGGAGGATGCCTATGCGGATTCTATGGACACTGTATCGCGCCTTTTTCATGATTGGAGCACTGACCTTCGGAGGCGGTTACGCCATGCTGCCCATGCTGGAACGCGAAATTGTCACGAAGCATAAATGGGCGACACAGGAAGAAATTTTGGATTACTTTGCCATCGGTCAATGCACGCCGGGCATCATTGCGGTGAACACGGCAACGTTCGTAGGGTACAAACAAAGGGGAATCCTCGGAGGAATCGTTGCCACGCTGGGCGTCGTATCGCCGTCGATCGTCATCATTATGGCGATTGCCGCAGTGCTTACGAACTTTATGGACGTTGCATGGGTGCAGCACGCCTTCGCGGGAATCCGCGTTGCGGTCTGCGCCCTGATTGTCGCCAGCGTGATTAAGCTTGCAAAATCCAATGTCAGGGCGTGGCGGCACGCTGCGCTGGCGGCTGCCGCGTTTGTGCTCGTTGGCCTGTGCGGCTTTTCGCCGGTTTACATTGTGATTGGCTGTGCGCTTGCCGGCGTTATCCTTGGAAGGAGGCACGGAGAACATGAGTAAGCTGCTCCTTATGTGTTTGGAATTCTTCAAGACCGGCCTGTTTGCCGTTGGCGGCGGACTTGCGACGCTTCCGTTTCTTGCACAGATTCAGCAAAAGTATCAGTGGTTTACCGCAGAAGAGCTGGCTAACATGATTGCGGTATCGGAATCGACACCGGGGCCGATTGGCGTAAACATGGCCACCTATGTTGGCTTTACCTCGCTGGGAGTGGGCGGTGGAATCCTCGCTACGCTGAGCCTCGTGCTTCCGTCCCTGATCGTAATCATGGTGATTGCGCGTGCGTTGGACAAATATCGAGAAAATCGATGGATTCAGAGCATGTTTGGCTTTGTGCGTCCTGCGGTGACGGGGCTGATTGCGGCTGCGGGATTTTCCGTGTTCCGGGTCGCGCTGCTTCGGCAGGCTGATTCACTGCTTGCGTCCGTTGATTGGCTCTCGGCGGCACTGTTCGCCGCACTGCTTGTATTGACGCAGGTGAAGAAGCTTGCGAAAATTCATCCGGCGGCCTATATCGGCGTTGGAGCGGCGCTCGGTGTGCTTTTGAGCATGTAAGCAGGCATTCGGGTTCATCAAAGCCGACGTTTTCCACGTCGGCTTTGCGCTGCGCATCCGTCAAAGAAGCGAGGCGGCTTCGGCATCCAGTAGCCATGTGACGTTGGGATGAAGCTGAAGGATGGATGCGGGAATGCTCTCGTCGGGCGCATGATGGAGAGAATGATATACGGCGCAGGCTTTTGCCTTTCCGGCGGCGATTACGATGAGCTCCGGAATGTGCATGATACTTTTCAAACCCAGTGTAATGCCGTAGGTTGGAAGCATTTCGGCTTTAAGCGCGTATTTCCGATGGAGCATCTGCCGTGTATCTTCCGGCAGCTGAATGGCATGCGCGAGGCTGGAAAACTGTGTTCCGGGACGGCAAAATCCGAGATGCGCATCCACACCGAGACCGAGAAACTGCGTTCGTATGCCGCCAAGCGCGTTCAACTGCTCTTCATAAGCCTGTGCCATATCGTCCGGGGTGCCGGAAAACGATTCGGGCAGGACGAGCTGATCGTCGTGCAGATGGAGCGGTGCTTGAAGCTGTGCGCGAATGCGGGCGGAGCAGGATGCAGGATGCCGATTTTTTATGCCCACATAGTCGTCCAATGCACAGATGCGAATTCCGGACGTATCAAAGGGTGCGGTTTCATAAAGACGGGCGACCAATGCGTATACGGCCTTTGTCGTGTCGCCGGTTGCAACGCCGGTCAATGCACAATCGAACGCGGTTCGCCGGATAAAGTGCCATGCAGCCTTGGCGTTTATCTGAGAAGCCGTTTGAAAAACTTTAATCTGCATGTGCAAATGTCCTCCTGAGATGCAGTCTGTCGGCGGAAGCAGCGAGAGCTGCGCGCCAGTCACCTTGTCCGATTCGAAAAAGCCCCATTGCGGCGCCGCCGACGACGGGCTCGTAGACGGCCTCGCGCAGTACGACATTGGGCGCGTGCTCATGGAGCAGATCGCGGATGACGCGATACGGAATGTCGGGTATGCCCTTGAATACACTGCCGGAGAGAATGACCTCTGCCGGTGCGTTTCGAGATAAGCCAAGCGCGTCGAACATGCACAGCGTAATCTCGCCCCAGCGCCGCGCAAATGTTTCAAGTATGGAAATGGCAGCGGCGTCTCCTTCTTCGGCAGCTTCAAAAACGAGGGGACACAGCTTGCTTGGCTGCACGGCTTTTTTGCGGTATCGAAGGAGAAGCAGCTCGTCAACACTCTTTGCATGGGCAAAGGCGAGAATTTTCTGCGTAAGGGACGTTTTGCAGCCAAGCCCGATGGCGGCATCGAATACGTGCTGAAGCGCATCCTGTCCAATCGAGGAGCCGCCTTGATAATATCCGTTGCAATAGTTCCCGAATGTGCGCGCGCGCCCCGCTTCATTTGTGCCGCCGACGGCGAGACCGGTGCCGACGCAGCATACCACGGCGGGAGCGTGAAAGGTTCCGCCCCATAGCGCACCTAAGCAGTCATTGCCGACGAAGACGTTTTCCGGACGCAGACCGAAGCAAGCTGAGACGGCGGATTGCAGGAGGCTTTCCTCGTGGGGATAGTCGATCCCCGTAATGCCGCCGGAAGCCCATTCTATATCAGTCGCTGCGCATCCGGCATTCGAAAGCGCACACAGGCAGGCTTCGTGCATGCGTTTGAGAGCAGCATTCATGCCGTCCACCGTGTGAAGAGCGCCGGGGGCGCTGCCTGCTCCGAGAATTTCTCCGCTTTGGGTGACGATAACGGCGTGCGTTTTTGTGCTTCCCTGATCCAAACCAAGCAGCAATGACATATCAGCCCTCCTTAAAGAAATTCGGAAGGAATTCACGGTTGGCTTCGAGAAGCGTATTCAGCAGCGGGAGTGCGCAATCTGCATCCCGCACCAGTGGATGAGCAACCAGCGCCGCCAGCGCGAGATCGCGATTGCCGGTAACGGCAGCTTCGATAGCTAACTGCTCGTAGTTCTTTACTGCACACACCAGACCCCATACGGTTCTGGGAAAATTCGGCTGCGGGAGCGGCTTGATGCCTGCGGCATTTACGATGCAGGCGGTTTCAATCACGGCATCGTCCGGCAGACAGGCAACGGTCCCTTGGTTTGGAACATTGCAGACCATCCAGCGGTCAACACCCGTGTAAAGCGCCTCCAACACACCAATTGCAACCTGAGAATATCCCCCGCCGCCGCGCAGCTTTAGCTCTTCAGGCTCATCGTCACAGCTTGGATCCGCATAGGCATCATAGATGATTTTTTCAAGCTCGAGCACGCGCTCACCACGCGTTTTTTCGGCTGCGGTAATGTCGTGATAGCGCTTCTGCGTGCGGAAATAGTATTGCAGATAGCTGGAAGGAAATAGCTTCAGAGCACGAATTAGGGGCTCGGTAGCTTCGCTGTAACGACTCTCCAGCGTTTTCTGCAGCAGCTCCTCCGAAATGGGCTTCCCATGGATGGTAAAGTTGTAAGCAAAATTCAAGTGGTTGAGCCCGAAGAAGTCATAGTGGATTTCCCTCTCCGGCACGGAAGCGGCTGCAGCCAACTGCTGCGCAGGACGGATGCCGCCGGCGCAGAGGCCGACCGAGTGAATGCGGGAGTAGCGGTTGAGCGCTTCTGCAATCATGCCGGAGGGGTTGGTATAGTTAATCATCCATGCATCGGGGCACAGGCGCTCCATTGAATGTGCGAGGGACAGCGCGACGGGAATGGTTCGAAGCGCTTTCATCATGCCGCCGGGGCCGGTCGTTTCCTGCCCGATGAAGCCCATGCTCAGAGAAATGCGCTCGTCCTTCGCGCGCGCTGCATTTCCGCCCACGCGGTATTGGGTGATGACGAAGTCCGCGCCGGGCAGAGCTGTATCCCAGTGGGCATGCGCGGTGATTCGCGCGCGAATACCAACGCGCTTTGAGAAGCGCTCTAAGAAGGAGTGAATGATGGAAAGACGGTTTGCGTCGATGTCTACCAGCGCAAGCTCTTCTACCGGCAGAATGTTGGCTTTTTCAGACAGCTCCTTGAAAATCTCCGGAGAATACGGGCTCCCCGCTCCGATGATGACGATCTTCGTAACGACCACCTCCATACTGTGTCTGTTACACAAAGTGTATCGGAATCGCAGGAGGGAGTCAATGGAAAAAGCCCCTGCATTTTTGCAGAATCACACGTTCTCGCGTGCGGGGTGGGGAACGGATGGCACGGATGCGAGAATGCGCATGGTCACCTGTGTGCCTTGACCGAGCGTACTTTCAACGGACAGACCGCAGGCACTGCCGTAAATCAGTGTCAGACGGCGGTTTACGTTCACCAATCCGATGCCGTGGTGATAGGCCTTTGGCTGTTCGATGGGGGAACCGTTGCTTTGGAACGCGAGCTTCAGCTGATCGAGGGTCTGCGGGGCAATTCCTGCACCATCGTCGGAAACGGTGAAAAGCAGATGAGCATCCTGCATGGTCAGCCGCATAACGATCGTCAGCTTTCCGCTTGGCGGCATACCGTGTTCACATGCGTTTTCGAGGATTGGCTGCAGCGCGAAGCGCGGAACGGGCAGCTGAAGGGAGCCCTCCGGCAGCTGGTTTTCAATCGTAAAGCGCACGTCATACCGCAGGTGCATGAGCTGCATATAGTGGCGAATGAAGCTTAATTCCTCTGAGAGCGGCCATGTAAGAGACCATTCCCGGAAGATCGGGCGGAGACATTCGGCCAGCGCAATCAGCATTTCGGCTACTCGATTGGCTCCGCTCAGCGTTGCAAGCCAGCGAATGGATGCAATGGAATTGTACAAAAAGTGCGGATTAATTTGGGATTGCAGATTGCGCAGCTCGAGCTGCAGCTTCTCGTTGTGGTTAATCAGCTCTTTTCGATGCAGATCCTCAATGCTTGCGGCCATTTCGTTGAATTGACAGTTGATTGCGTCGAATTCGCGAATGCTGGTGTGAATATGCAGACGGGCATCGAGCCGATTCTCCCGAAGGGCGGACATTTTCCCTGCAATTTCCGTGAATGGGTGCAGAATTCTGCGCATCCACAGCGAGTACACTGCGCAGGAAAGAAGCCAGATCAAAGAGCTGATCCAGAAAATTTTGGCGGTGATCTGATTCACGGCAGCGGAATACTCTGACAGGGGGATCAGCTTGGTCAACATCCAACTGCCGTTAGAGGAACGACAGTAAATCATCTGATAGCGCTGACCATCCATGAAAACCACGCAGCTGCCACTGGGCTGGTCTGCATCCAGTCCATCGGTAATGGAAAAGGTTCGTCCGACATAGTGACAGCCTTTGCCGGCGACATAGTGTCCGTCCTTCTTCAGAAGCATAATCAAGCTGCTGTCGTCTGCGAGGGGCTGAATGAGATCCATCAGCGCCTGCTCTCGGATGGATAGGAGGATGGAAAACGATTTTGCACCCTGCGAGCGGGGATAGGCATAGGTCTGCACGGCCAAAATGGATAGGTTGTTTTGATAGTAGGAGGCAAATTCCAGTGGGATGGATTCAATGAATTCCGTTTGCAGATAGGAGCCGGCGATGTGAAAGCTGGGCACAACGCCGCCGGAAATGCTGTTGGCGACCGCAGAAAGAGTTTGGTTGTTTTCGTTAAAAAAGACCCATTTGTCCAGATGACCGGAGGCATAACCGTTTTCGTCGATGAATACGATGCCGTTTGTGCTGTCGCCCTGCGCGGATAGAATATTCTCAATAACCTCGCGAAACAGCTCTACCTGCTGAAGCGGAGTTGAATATGCGTCGGTCAGGTAATCGCGCACGCTGGAAATCTGCGTAAGAGCGAGCGCACTTTTACGAGAGGAGGCCAGCATGCTTTCGATTTGCCGAATTGAATAGGAAAAAGCAGAGATGGTGGCGTCCTCCTGCTGACGCTTCAGCGTGGTGTCATATTGCTGGGTTACAAGAAGAGTAAGCAGGAAAACCACCGCAAAAAGAAACAGGGTTGTATAGACAATGAAGGTTTTCGATAAAGAGTACTTGTGACGAAACACGGTAGGCTTCATAGGCTCCTCCAACTGCTGGGCGATACGCCGAAACGCTTTTTAAAGCACCGACTGAAATAGGCAATGTCGGTGTAGCCGCATTTTTGCGCGATTTCGTTGATGTTGAATTCGCTGTTTTTCAAAAGATCCTGCGCGCGCTTTAAGCGCAGGTTGCCCAGCAGCTCCGCGAAGCGCATGCCAGTCTCCTTTTTCAAAAGCGTGGAAAAATATCCCGGAGACAGATTTACATGCGCGGCAACGTTGGTTAAGGATAGGTCATTTTCCAAGTTGTCTGCCATGTATCCGATGGCGTCGCTCAACAAATGCGTGTAGGGTGTGATCGACGCGCCGGCGAAGGCTAAGATTTGCTTATCGATGATGCTCATCATGCTGCGCAGCGACTGCGCCTTGGACAGGTAGTGATGGCAGCAGGAAAGCTGCTCCGGTGTGATTCTTCGATTGTTCTGCGCGAGCAGAACCGTAACCTCATACAAGCACTTCAAAACCTCGGAGCGGGGCTGTCCTAAAGAACGGTAGGCATTTTGAACGGCATTCAGGTAATCGGAATGCAGATTTGGATCGAGACGGAGGTGGGAAGCGCAGGCCTGCAATTGCTCAAACCAGCCGTTGATATCGTGGTTGGCAAGCTTAGCGTTACGATCAACTGAAAGCACCGGCGTATCAAACAGATAGGCACGCGAGCCTATTTCAAGCACGCGCTCAAGGTACACAGGCATATTCTCCAAGGAGATTTCCTCCGTGGAATAAATAAAGCGCAGGTGCTGCGAGAAGTTTTCCTTCACGTAATTATATATATCATTCAGTGCCTGAATTGCCCCGTCAATGGAATCGGACAGGAAGGCATTTGTGAAGAAGATCAAGCAGCGGTCGCTGATGAAGTAATTCGCTTCGTGAGTATGCGAAAGCGCGTTTTCAATCAAGTGACAGACGCTTTTCAGCATCATTTGTTCAGTGGATACTGCGTTCCTATACACGGTGAGGAGCCCGGTGGGAGGAGGCAAAGGAATTTCCTCGCGTGTAAGGGACGAAACCAGCTGTCGGTAGCTGACCGAATGAAGGGTCAGGTAGCGGGTGAGAAGGTCAGCCAACACCTGTGACTGATTTTGTGCTCCCGTAGTCTCGGGTACCTGCTCGAGTCGGCTGAAATCATCCACTGCCTTATCAAGGGCATCGCGAATGTCCTCCTGCGTCATGGTGGCCTTGATTAGGTAGGAGGAAATATCGTACTGCATGGCTTCGTGCAGTGTGGCAAAATCCGTCATGCAGGAGATTACAACGATTCGACAGGAATGGTCAAGCTCGCGGATCTTTTGAATCAGCGTAAGTCCGTCCATGCCCGGCATGCGGATGTCGGTAATCACAATATTGGGGCGATGACGCAAAAATGCGTAGTATCCGTCGTTTCCGTTACCTGCTTCCGCTACCAGAAGCAGGTTGCGCTTTTTCCAGTCGATCGAAACCGAAAGTCCCATGCGCACAAGCATTTCGTCCTCGACAATCATTACGGTCAGCATGGAAGAGTCCTCCTTCCCGTTCCTCTATACCGTGAGCTGTTTGAAGTATAGCAT
Source organism: uncultured Oscillospiraceae bacterium (assembly GCA_964565845.1). Taxonomy (GTDB): domain Bacteria; phylum Bacillota; class Clostridia; order Christensenellales; family Aristaeellaceae; genus SFHK01. The sequence goes on from CAZMGO010000053.1 coordinate 11,313, forward strand.
AGGACTATGGTGATTTCAATGGAATTAGACATAAAATAATAGGCAGAACAAATAATGGGTTGACGGGGATTTGCATTATTTCGGAGGATTTGTACGCTTTTGCGCCGAATAATCCAAGCAAAGGAGTACGTGAACGGCTGTGAATCATGGGTTTGGATAAAAACCGAGTCGCAGAGAGCATAGACAAGGAGATCGAAAAGCAATAGAATGGAAATACGGAAACGCGGGGCGTTTCACGAAAAACATAGAAAACGGGAGGTACTACCAAGATGAAGGCAATTCTTACCAGGGTACTGATTGCAGCAATGCTCCTCACGACGATTGCCGGTTTTTCCGCTCTTGCCGAAGACGAACGAGAAACCATTTCGGTCGGATCGGCATTTGCATTCCGCGACGGGTTCTTTGATGAGGACGTCGTAAAGGTGCTGAAGGATGCACTGAACATCGAGATCAAGTACACGTTCTACGATGCGGACAAGTTTAGCCTGATGCTGGCAGGCAACGACCTTCCGGATATTGTTTGCACGACGCAGACACACCTGGCGACGATTCTTGAAAACCACATGGCGCTGAACATTGATACAATGATAGACCAGACGGAGTACATCGATTCCGAGCAGTTTGCCGCACGCAACGACGTTATGCGTGCCATGCTTGGGGGAGACGATCACGGGCTGTACTTTATCGCACCTGGTCTTGGGCCTGAACGTGTAGGCGGTGGAAAGCTTCCCTCCCGCGGCTATGCACTTCGATGGGATTATTACAAGGAAGCAGGTTATCCGGCCGTCGAAAACGATGAAGATTACCTGAATGCGATGATTAAGATGGTTGAAAATCATCCGGAAACCGAGGATGGGCAGAAGATTTACGGAATTGGTCTGTATAACGAGCTGGAATTCTTCTACATTCGAGCTTGCTATCTCACCAGTGTCGGCCTGAATCCATGGACGTTCAGTGGTTATCAATACATGGCCAGCTGGGATGACTGTGTGCTGTACGACGGCTACGTCAACTATGAGCGTTCCGCATTTTGGACGGATCTGAGCTTCTACAACAAAATGTACCGCGCAGGATTGTTTGACTTGGATTCCTTCACGCAGACGGAGGAGGAATACACGGCCAAGCTGCAGGCTGGGCGATATGTCGGCGAGGTCTACAACTACAACACGCTGTACAATGCACAAACGAAGCTCGATCCGGACACCATGGCGGGAATGGTCATCATTCCTTCCTCCGGCGCGTACGTACACGCCAATAAGCTCAACATCATCGGCAACGCTCCCACAAATACCATCTTTATTTCGGCGGGCAGCAAGCATAAGGAGAAGGCGGTTGCCTTGCTGGATATGATGCACTCCCCGGAGTATATCCGCACGCTGTATTCCGGTATTCAGGGCGTGCACTGGGATTATGATGACGAGGGCAAGCCGTACCTGTTTGAAGAGACGATTCGTCTCCGCAGTGAAAACAGCGAAGAATGGCAGAAGACCGGCTTTGGCCGCAGCACTGTGGCGCAGTGGAACATGGCGCAGCCTACGACCCGGTCTGCAAAGGATGGCTACAGCTACGAGCTGATGGAGGAGGCGGAATACCGCGCGCTGGGCATCGGAAAGATGTACGAGGATTACTGCGAGTATTATAACGCTTCGTATCCGTCTGATGCCTGCATGCAGCGTGTGAACGCGGGCGAAACCAAGGATCTGAGCGGAGACTACGCACAGACGGTTGTATCCGGCATCACGGATATCCCCATGGACATTAAGCGCATCATGGACAACTGCAACGACATTTTGTACCGCAGCCTCGCCAAGCTGGTTATGGCGGAGAGCGACGAGGAATTTGAAGCGCTTCGAGATTCGATTATAAAGGAGCTTGAGGATGCGGATGAAGCGACGGCGTGGGAATGGTGTGAAGCCGAGTTTAATAGGGTGCGTGATCTGATCAGCCCGATTTACGACGAGGCGCGGCAGGTATATGAAGCAAATTACTTAGGCAAATAAAAACCGAAACCGCTGCTGACCCGGCTCGGGCTGCGGTTATGACCGTGGCCCGAGCGTGATTGCACGATGGCGAAAGGAAGGATGAATATGCAGGTGACGAATGCAAGGTCGGCGATGCAGGGGGCAGTGCGTCACGAGAAGAGGAAGGCGTGGTCGCTGTTTTTCATGGCGCTTCCGCTGATGACGCTGGTAGTATTGTTTCGATATATTCCTTTGTTTGGCTGGGCGCTGTCGCTGTTTGAATATAAGCCGGGTACGCCGATATTTAAGAATACATATGTAGGGCTTAAATACTTCCGAATGTTTTTTACCAGCAAGGATACGATACGAGTTCTCGTGAACACCTTTGTTTTTTCCGGTATATCGTTCTGCGCATTAATCCTTCCGCTTTTGATGGCTGTGCTGCTGAACGAAATCGGCAGCCGCCGTTTTCAAAAGTTATCTCAGACGATGACTACGCTGCCGCATTTCATTAGCTGGATCATCGTGTATTCCATTGCATTCAATGTGTTTGGCTCCGAGGGCTTGGTAAATCAGGTGTGCACGTTCTTTGGCGCGAAACCCAGCCAGCTCGGCGTGCTCAATGACATAGACAGCGTATACTGGTTTCAGAGTCTTCTGACAATCTGGAAAACGCTTGGATGGAATGCAATCATCTATATTGCGGCGATTGCGGGCATTGATCAGGAGCTGTATGAAGCGGCCACCGTGGATGGCGCGGGAAAGCTTCGCTGCGCACTGTATATTACCATTCCGTCTCTGATGCCCACGTTTATCGTATTGATGCTTATGTGCGTTTCGAACTTCGTCAATGTTGGCATGGAACAATATTATGTATTCAAAAATACATTCGTGTACGACCGAATTGAGGTGCTGGACGTGTATACCTATCGAGTGGGCCTTCAGCTGTACGATTATTCGTATGCGACCGCAATAGGCATATTTAAATCCACAATCAGCATCATCATGCTGTTTATAGCCAACACCGCGGCAAAGCTGGTGCGCGGTCAGGGCATCGTGTAGGGAGGAATGGAAAATGAAGATATCTATGTCGAGGCGGGTGTTTCTCGCATTCAATTATCTGTTCTTCGGGCTGCTTATCCTTTTGTG
>CAZMGO010000054.1:0-14119 GCA_964565845.1 uncultured Oscillospiraceae bacterium
GCAGGCGGACGCACCGTCCACTGATAACGTGACAAATACTGTCGCCATATTCGAGAGGAACTTTGCAATCCGGATGCTGCTAAGCGCATCATCGCCAGTCTGAAAAAGAGCATTCAGTCGCTCGGACAGTTTTCCGGGCGCGGTCGTCCGCTGGACGCGCTGATACCCGTTCATACGGAATACAGGGATCTCGTGTGCGAGAATTCCTGCATCTTCTACCTTGAGGGCAGCGACAATGGCATCCTTGCGCGCATCCTGCGTCAGCGGCAGGACTGCCTGCGGGCGCGGTTTCTCGAAAACGGATTTCGATTCGGCTTCATCTTGGGCATAGACGCTTCCGACCGCGGCGCATCCCTCAGCCCGAATGCTGAAAAGCCGCCGGCGGGACATCCGAAAACGGACGTTCCGCCGGCGGCCCTTGTAAGGCGCGCAATCAATAATGATACTTTTCCCGCTTGCGCAGCATGAACCACAGCGACACGAACACGCCCAGCAGCTCGCTTGCCATGAGGGAATACCACACGCCGTCCAGCTCCCAGATCATCGGCATAACGACGATGCAGAGAACCGGCAGCACCAGCGCGCGCATGAAGGAGATGGCGGCGGACACCGCGCCGTCGTTCAGCGCCGTGAAGAAGCACGAGGTATACATGTTGAACCACATCACGATGAACGGAATGGCGCAGATGCGGAAGGCGTGCGCGGTCATGTCCAGCAGAGCCGCATCGTAGCCCACGAAGACGGAGGCGAGCGGGCGCGCCAGCGCCAGCGCCGCCGCGGTCAGCACGACGGCGGACGAGCCGAGCAGAATCAGACTGCGCTTCATTACGCCCTTCATTTCCGAATAATTCCGCGCGCCGTAGTGATAGCCCACAATCGGCGAGCTGCCCTGCGCATAGCCGTTGTAAATTCCGAGGAAGATGAACGCGGCATACATCACTACGCCATACGCCGCCACGCCGTCCGCGCCCGCGTACTTCATCAGCTGGCGGTTGTACAGGATGCCGGTAATGGAGCCGGACACGCTGGAAAGCATTTCGGACGCGCCGTTTCCGCACGCCAGCAGCATGGGCTTAAACTCGAAATGCGTTCGGGTGAACCGCAGCGCGGACTTGTTTTTCCGGCTCAGGAACCACACGAAGGGAATCACGCCCGCGACGCACTGGCTCAGACCGGTTGCCAGCGCCGCACCCGCCACGCCCATCGGAATCACGGCCATGAGCACATAGTCCAGAATCACGTTGGAAACGCCCGCAATCACGATGACGCTCAACGCCAGCTTCGGCTTTTCCGCCACCACGAGATAGCTTTGGAAGGTGTACTGCGCCTGCAGCGCGGTATTGAACAGAAGGCAGATCGTGCCGTAGGTCATGATGTCCTCAATCAGCTCGTCGGTCGCGCCGAACCAGTACGCCACCGGGCGCAGCGCCGCAATGCCGCCCGCGGTAAAGACTACGCTGGTAAAGAGCATCAGGTACATCATCATCGTGAAATAGCGGCGCGCCCTCGGAATGTCGCCCTCGCCCAGCGTCTTCGCCACCAGCGCGCTGCCGCCGACGCCCAGCATTGCGCCGACGCCGCCGAGAATCTGAAGAAACGGCATAATCAGGTTGCAGGCCGCGAACGCATCCTTGCCCACGATGTTGGAGATGAAATAGCCGTCCACCATGCCGTAGATCGACGTGAAAATCATCATCAGAATCGATGGCAGGGTAAAGCGAATCAGGCGGCCATAGGTAAAGTGATCGGATAGCTGAATCTGCTGCTTCATTTGTCCTTTTGCGCCGGCGCTGCCGGCATACGCTCCTTCTTACTTGTCCTTTTCGTTTTCCTCGAACCAGTGCGCGGCAAACTCCGCCACGGCGGGCGCCAAGCGCTTCATTTCCCAGCCGGAGGTGTTCACGGTGAGGTGATACGCGCCGCGCTCGCCCCACGCCGGGCCGCCGATCAGCGTCCGCGTCTGCGCGCGGCCCTTGTCAATCTGCTTCATCTTTGAAAGCAGCTCCTTTTCGGAAAGCCCTTCGCCCTCCGGCGCGCGCTCCACGCACCGCTTGAGCTTTGACGCGGCGTCCGCGCACACGAAAATGCTGAACGGACGGTAGTTACGCAGGATGACGTCCGCGTTCCGGCCCACGATGACGCAGCTTTTGCCCATGGCGGCAATCCGCTCGATGACCCGCTTCTGCTCCAGCAGCAGCTGAATCCTTGCGGACTGAACGTACGCGCCGGAGCCGAACGTGCCCCGGAAGGTGAGCGGATAGCTTCGCCAGCCATGGTCGGCCAGCGCGTTTTCCACATAGTGCTCGTCCATGCCGCTATTTTGGGCGACCGCCGAGAGAATCTCGCTGTCATAATAATCGAAGCCGGTCAGGTCAGCCAGACGCTTGCCCAGCTCGCGCCCGCCGCTGCCGAATTCACGGCTGATGGTAAGAATACGCATGCTCATCGCTCCTCCTGAATGATGTTGTCGAATTCCTCGCGCAGAAAGCCCGTCAGCCGGCGGGAGACTTCCAGATACGCCGTCAGCTCCGCCTCGCTCAGCCGCCCATAGGCCGCCTGCTCCGCCGCCTTCACGCGCGCCGTCGTGCGCGCCGCCAACGCCTGCCCGGCGGGCGTCAGGCAGATTTGCTTGTGATTCCGCGTGCCGGGAATCGGCGCGCGCTCCACAAGCCCGTCTCTTTCCAGCCGGTTGACGCAGGTGTGAATCGTCTGCTTGGCGAAAAAGCTTTGCCTGCACAGCTCCTGCTGCGTGATTTCCGCGTTCGCCTCCGAAACGAAATACAGAATCCACATGGCGGTGTCCGAAAGCCCAAGCGCCGCCGCGGCGGCATGATACAGCGAATCCTGATTTTTCTGCTGCTGCTCGATCTGCTGAATAAACGCCTCAATTTCCATGCGGCAACCTCCAAGGCAAAAAACAGAGTCCGAAACCGGACTTTTATGCATTATAGTCCGATTTCGGACTCCTGTCAAGGGAGTCCCCGTTAAGGCTGCGCCTATTTGGAGGCGCTGCCCGCCTTTGCGGCGGAAAGCCGCTTTCCCGACGCGCCCCTCTTCGCGCCGGTGACGGCAAGGGCGACGAGGCGGGAAAGCTCGTCCGTCTGCTTTTCCCGGCCGGAGCCGCGGCTGCCGGAGGTGCGCGGCTTGTTTTTGTATTCCCAGTTTTCCTGCTCCTGCTCGTCCTTCAGTTTCTGATAATAGTACTTGAGCGCCGCCTCATAGTCGCTCACGTCGTCGCGGTAGCGCTGATAGGCGGTGTTGTCGGCGTCGGTCAGCGTTTTCAGCGTGTCGGACAGGCGGCTGCCCTCCGTCTCATAGGCCGACAGCGCCAGCTGATACAGCTCCGGCAGGCTGTCCGCCATCTGCGCCAGCGTGTTCTGATACGCTTGCTGCCCCGCCGCCTCGGCAAAGCTGTTGTCGTACCCGCCGGACAATCCCGCCGCCGCGCCGCGCGCGTCGTTCATGGCGCGGCGGCCAAGATAGGCGTACTCGTCGCGCTGCCGCTTATACAATTCGTCCTCGGCAGGGTCGTAGGAGAAGCTCTCGCGCCCCAGAATCTGCTCCGTCAGCCTGCGCACCTCATCGTCGTAGGCGCCCGCATACCCCGCCGGGCGGCTGCTTTCCAGATACTCCGTCTTCTCCCGCGTGGTCGCGCCGTCCGGCAGCGTGCGCGCCGGGTTCGAGGCCAGCTTCGCCCATGTGCTCGCGCCCACCTCGCCGTCCGCCGTCAGAAGATGGTCGCTCTGATACCGCTTCACCGCCTCGCCGGTCGCGTCGTCAAACACGTCGTCGTCGCTCACCGTATACCCCGCGCCGTTCAAAAGCCGCTTCAGCGCGCGCACCTCTTCGCCCTTCGCCCCGTTCTTCAGCGTTGCATATCCCATACCCTGTCCTCCCTGTCACTCGTCCGACTTCACATAATCGCTCTTAATCCACAGGCAGCGTCCGCCGCGCACGACGGGCGTCCAGCCGTCGGAGGAGACGGGCGCAAGCCGGGTTCCCTTTTTGACCGTCTCCGCAATGGCGTAGGCCGTGCCGGGGCCCTCGCGCAGGCGCACGCTTGAGCCGGTCACGGTGAGCGACGCGCCTCCGTCTCCGTATTCAAAATAGCGATCCATCCAGCCCCACCAGCCCGGCTTGCGCGCAAGAAGACGCGTTTTTACCACGCCGTACATCACGCCGCGCGCCTCTACCATGTGCCAGTCGCCCTCGGGCTTCGCCTCGTCCACCGGGCGCGTGAGGAAGGCCACGTGCGTGATTTTCGCGGCGCTCGTGCCCCAGAAGACCGCCGCGCCCGGCACGCGCCTGTCCGCCGGGATGAGCCCGCGCCCCTTCTCCCCGCACCACGCGGCGTAGTTGTCCCGCGCGCGCACGTTGATGCTCCTGCCGGTTTTGTCGGCGTAATAGCCCTCCGCCAGCCCGTTGCAGTCCCACACGCGCTCGGCGTGCGCGCGCCAGTACAGCGCCTTTTCGTATTGCTTTCCGCTGTACTGCGAAAACCATCGGCTCGAAAGCCGCGCGGGCGCCTGCCCGGTCGCGCCCATGATGTAGCCGTCCTTCTTTGCCGCGCGCTCCTCAAGGAACGCGGCAAAGGCCTTTGCATCCGTCTTCATCCTGCGTCCTCCTGTGCCCGATAGGCGCACGTCAGCGATATGAACGCGGTAACGGGCATTTCCCCGCCGGAATCGTTGCGCAGGCGTATGATTCCGTTTTTCAGCACGGTCAGGCGCATCAGTCCCTCGTCGGTGGGCACGGCCAGCGCCGCCCGAACCGGCGGCCGGTACCTTTCGTCCACCTGCCCGACGTCCAGCGTCTTTCGGTCGGCCAGCGCCTTGCTCAGCTTCACCGCGCCGCGCAGGTATACCGCGCCGTGCGACCGTCCGATCATGGGCGTGTCGTCCTCGCTCCATGGCGCAACGCCCGTGAGCGTCAATGGAACCCACGCAAGCGGCGTCTCCAAATCGCTCACGCGCGTTTTCAGCGCCTTTATCTCCCCGAGGCTTGCCGACAGGAAGCCTTCAGAAAAGTTGTCCTCGTCCAGATGGGAAAACAGATACCGCAGCTGCTCGTTCAGCTGATACAGCCACGAATGAATCTGCTTGAGCGTTTTGCCCGGGTTGGTTTCACGGTACTCTGGCAGCCGAATCTGCATCATACGTCACTCCCCGCTTCATAGCTTTCCGACAGCGCGGCAATCGCGCATGCGCCGGTGCCCTCGATTTTCAGATAAAAGGTCGAGCTTCGCCCCGGCAGTGCGGGCATGGACACGGTTTTCTCCGCGCAGGCGGCGCTGGTCTGATACAGAAGTCGCCATGCCGTGCCGTTCTCCAGCCGCGCCCATACCCTGAGCAGCCCGCTCGTCAGCCGGTAGCGCAGGTTGATGCGCGTCAGAAGCTGCCTTTGCGGCGTCTCCAGCGACACCGGCCCCGTCTCCGCGCTCCACGAAAAGCCGGTCTCCTGCGTGCACAGCCGCGCCGCAGCGACGCTCGCCGGGTCGTACCAAAGCCCGCTTCCTTTAATCGTATAGAGAAATCCGTTCTCACAGGCGAAATATAGGTCGCTGCCCGTGCCCGCGAAGAAGCGCACCGGCTCGCTCGCCTCCCGCTGCCACGTGCCGGTCTGCGTGTCGTATACCCACAGCGCGTGGGTGTTTGCGGGCTGCTCATACATGGAAATGTAGTAGCGCCCGTCCAGCGCCCCGGCGCGCGCGCCGGAAAACCGCGCGTCGCCCAGCGCCCGGGAAATGCATACCGGCGTCGCGCCGTCGTAGGCGTACACGCCGTTCACGCCCTTGTAAAACAGCGTGCTGTCCGAGAACGCCAGCGACTGCGCTCCGCCCCTTTCCACGCCCGGCATCTGCGACGATACCAGCTGAAAGTTCGCGGGCTTCGAGCCGAACAGCTTGATGATTTCCTCCTCCTTAAACAGCATCACGCTGCCTAAGTAGGCGCTCATGCCGGTAAACGCGCCCGGCGACGGCACGACGGCGGCATAGGAATCGGTGGAAATACCCTCGAACACGTTCCAGTTCGTCGCGTCGCCCAGTTTGCACGCATACACCGTGTGCGCCGCGTTGGACACGCCCCACACGCGGTTGCCGTAGGCACAGATGAAATCGAGCGCCGGCGCCTCGCGCGAAATCGTCACGCTGCCCTCCGCGGCCTCCGTCTCGTCGAGCTGCGCCAGAATCACCACAAAGTCGTCCGATACCGTCTGCAGGATGAACGAGCCGTTCAGCGCCTCCGACGCAAAGCCGGAAACCGTCACCGCGTCGCCGACCCGAAAGCCCGCGCCGATGCCCGATGCGGACAGCCTCGCATAGCTCGTCGCGGCGGCCTCGCTGCCGTCGGCGTGCGAGGCGCTCGCCGCCGCGCCCGTTACCGTCACGACGTTGTCAAGGGAGGTCAGCGAAAGCGTCTGCGTGTTCAAAAGCTTTTTGTCCGGATAAATCACCACGCCTGCGCCCATGGAGGCAAACTGCTTTTCGCCCGCCGTCAGCGTGCCCACCTCGTCGTCTCCGTAATACAGCGTCGTGCCGTCCAGCCACAGCATGCGGTCGTGACTGTACATGGCGGTAATGCCCGCGCAGTCGTTGATTACCTGCCGTGCCGCCCGCGTGCACAGCGCCGGATATTCGCTGGAGGTCAGGTTCACCGCGTCCGCGAAATATCCCTCCGGCGCGCGCCCTGCCCGCCAGATGCCCTTAAACGTGCGTACCGTGTGCGTTTTCACGCGCGCCTGCGCAAGAATCGGCTGCATGCGCCCGCCTCCCTACACGCCGACCACGCGCCCGTCCCTTCGGAACGGGTACGTGCGGTTGACGAAATTAGCATAGTTCACCCACGCCATGTTGAACATGATGGCGGAGGCGTTGAACCGCGCCGTCTCGCCGCTCAGATAGTCGATGCGCATGAACAGCCAATAGGTATACAAATACTCATACGGCGCGTCGGCCAAAAGCGTTTTCGCCGCGTCGGTCTGCCAGTGGTAGTCCGGCGGCGCGCCAAGCGCCACGCCCTCGCGCCCGGAAAGCAGCTCGCCCTGAACCCGCCCGTCCAGCTCGCTCAGCCAGCGCGTCTTTTCCTCCTTCGTGTACAGGTTCGGACGCATCTCGTCCGCGATTTCAATGGCCTGCGTGATTGTCATAATGCCCTCCCATCCTTGCCGGAGGGTCGGAGGCACGCGCCCCGACCCCCACAGGCACGCGGCCTACACCGCCTTGTTCAGCCTGTCCATGTAGCTTCGCTCCGCGCGCTCCATGCGCAGGGCGGCGTTCTCGTCCTCGCGCTGGCTGGATTCCAGCACCTCGGCGATGTAGTCCGGCACCGCCACGGTCACGCCGCGCTGAATCAGGTAGCTTTCGCCGTTCACGGACACGAACACGTCCCCGGCATAATTGCGGTTGTCCTTGAAAAGACGAATGTTCACAAGCCTTGCCATGTCCCGTTATCCTCCCTTCAGTTCGCGGCGGCGTTCGGCGCGTAGGACGATGCGCTTTCGATGCGCACCATATACGGCTCCACCAGCCGCTTGGCGCACTTCGTCGCCTTCCAGCCCACCGAGGAGCGCTGGTTCAGCGGGTCGTCGCCGTAGCCCAGCTGCTTCACAATGTGCTCCAGCCCGCCGTTTTCCAGCTCCGTCACCGCATAGGCATGCGCGCCCAGCACTAAGGTTGCAAACACCGAAATGCCGTTCGCGCCGCCGCCCGCGGGATACACCGCGTCGTTCGCCTCGGGCGCGGCGGACGGCGCCGAGGCAAGATACAGCTTCCTGCCGCTCGTTTCCACGCCCTGAATTTCCGCCTTTTGTCCCTTGAAAAGTATCTCGCGTCCCACCAGCGCCTTCGCCGACGCGTCGTCCAGCACCTCGTTTACGACGATGCGATAGGCCGACGTCGCGCCGTACGTCGCCGAGGAATCGGACGCGCTGCCGCTGTACGAGGCCACGGTCAGGCTGTACGCGCCCGCCGTCAGGTTCGCGCCGCGGAAAATCTTCGCCTCCGTGCTTTCCACAAACCGCACGCCCGCCAGCTTGCCGATTTCGCCGGCGTACAGGTTTTCGGGCGACGCGTACTTGTGCGCGTCAATCCATTCCTGTGAGCGCATCAGGTCGTAGGCCACGTAGGGATGAATAATCGCCACATACGCCTCGTCAATCGGCTCGGCGTTCATGCCCTTCAGCTGCGCGGCGGCGCGGAAGATCAAATCGCCGTCCAGCTTACAGGTTTCGTCGATGGCGCTGCGCGAGGTGACGGGCACGGTCTCGCCGCTCGCGCGGGACGGCGCGTAGATTACGTTCGTGCCGCCCGCCAGCACGTCGCGGGTGATGGAATCCAGCGTGCGCCCCGCCTGCGCGCCCAGAAGCCGCGTCGCCTGAAGCACGTTGTTGTCCACCGCGCTCATCTCCAGAAGGTCGGACATCTGAATCCAGTCGCCGTACTGCATCACGGTTTCCTGCACGCTGGAAACGTTCAGGTCGTTGCCCGTGGGCGTTACGCCCTCGACGATCGGCGTGGTCGCCTTGGCCAGACTGTCATACTTTCGAAACTCAATCGTCTTGCCGTTTCCGGCGGGAATGGGATACCGGTCGGCAAACTGGTCGTGCACCAGCTTGGGCTCGGCCAGATCGATCAGGCGCTTCTCGTAATAGGTTTTCATCTCCGAGGACAGGTCGTTTCCCTGACCCGTGCTCACCGTGGTATTGGCCGCAAACAGCTGAAGCCGCATGTGCATCCTTCCTTTCTCAGTCGAAAAATACCTTTTCTCCGCGCGCGCAGCGCTTTTCGATTTCCTCGCGCTGCCTTTTCGTCATGTCCTTCACGCGCATCGGCCCGATTCGCGTCGCGCCGCCCCCGCCCGCGCCGTTCTCCTGCGGACGGTTCAGCCGCGCGCGAATGTCGCCGATCGTCTTCTCCCGGGCGCGGCCGATGGCGTAGCGCATGGCGTCCGCCACGAGCGCGCGCCCGTTGACGACCTCATACGCCGTTTTCACGTCCACCCCGGCGCGCAGAAGCGCCGTAAATCGATCGCTGCCAAGCATGGCCCGCAGGTCGAAGCCGGGATAGATTTCCTTCGCCATCCGCGCATCCAGCTGCCACCGGCGCGCAAGATCGGCCGCCGCCTGCTCGCGGGGCTTCGCGTTTTCCCCGCCGTACCTCTTTTCAAGCAGCTGAAACAGCGGCTTCGCCCGCTCGGCCTGTGCCTCAAGCCGTTTCAGATCCCTGAACCGCCGGTCGATGATGCGCTGCACGCGCTCGTCAAACTCGGCCTTGTATTCGCCGCGAATCAGGCCCTCAAACGCCTCGCGCCGCGCGTCCGCCTCCGTATCGGCCTCCGTCCTCGCAGCGGCCTCCGCCGGCACGCTCTCCGCCGCGCGCACCTCCTCCGCCCCAGCGGGGGAAAGCCCTTGAGCCTCTTCCATCGGGAAGCCCTCCCTTCCATGTCCGCGCGTGTGCACCGCGCGTAGCCGTATGGTACAAAAAATGCGGCTTGGGCCGCTACACGCCCCGCATATTCCAAAATTTTTCATAAACATTCGCGTGAAAACAGGACAAACTCCGTCTGAAAGCGTATAATGAACGGGATGACACGATGGACGGCGTTTCCACGCCGCAGAAAGGACAACAAAATGCTTGAGAAAATCATCCGCCTGCTGGGCGAATATACCGACGTGCCCGCCGATCAGATCGGCTTGGATACCGACTTCGTGCTGGATCTGCACATCGACTCCGTGGACATGGTCGCCATGGTCATGACGCTGGAGGACGAGTTCGGCGTTCAGATTCCGGACGACACGCTCGGCAGCCTCCACACCGTGGGCGACGTCGTGCGCCTGCTGGAAACCCTGTGAGCCAACGCATCCCCGCCGAGCCGCCCATCAAACGGAACGCGGTGGTCACGACCACCGCTCTTTTCGGCCTGCGCGTGCGCGCGGAGATTTCTCCCTATCCGGCTGCGCCGCTGGTGTGCGTGATTGCCAACCCGGACGAGGCGCGGATTTCCGTTTCCCGGAATCAAAACCTGCTCATCATCGATCCGGGCGACTGGCACGACGCGCTGTCCCCGTGGCCCGCGCCCGCGGTCGATTCCGTCGGCGGCGGCTTCGGCGGGCACGCGGAGCCCTTCCTTCAAACGCTCGTCACCGACGTGCTGCCCGCCGCCGAGGACAAATTCGGCCTTTCGCCCGCATGCCGCGCCCTGTGCGGCTATTCGCTGGCGGGGCTGTTCGCGCTTTATGCCCTCTATCGAACGAATGTGTTCACTCACATCGCCTCGGCCTCCGGCTCCCTGTGGTACGATCGCTTCTTAGACTTCCTGCGCGTGAGCACGCCCTGCGTGCCGAACGCCCGCGTGCGCCTTTCGCTGGGCGCCCGCGAGGAATTCGCCCATAACCCCCGCCTTGCCGCCGTCGGCGACGCGACGCGCAGAGCCGAGGAAATTCTCCGCTCGCAGGGGCTCGACATCACCCTGACCATGAACCCCGGCGGACATTTCCGCGAGACGGATCTCCGGCTGTCGCGCCTGATTGAGGATTTGAGCCTGTAAACGCAGAAAAACGCCGCGCGGAGCCGCCCCAAGAATCGGGCGGCTCCGCGCGGTTTGTCAGCCTGCGGGCTGATCGGGATATTTGCGGCGGAAAAGCGTTTCCGCCCAATGGCACTGGTGGTATCGGAAGCCGAAGCAATAGCGGTCGCGGTATTTCAAAAGCGCCGACCTGCGGCTGAAGCAGGTTTTGTTGCTCGACTGGGGCGCGACGCCCTCGCAGCAGATCATGTTTCCGTGCTCACTGCGAAAGAACGGGCACACATAGTGGACGGTCTGCGCGTCATGATAATTCTTTCCCGGCACAATCTCACCTCCTCTGCACAAAAATGCCCTCCGGCTCGGCTTCTTCTGTGCGTCTGGACGGTGCTTGTGGTATTACACGCGGGCAGCGGCGCATATCGTTTATGGGCGCGCCCGCGCAAAAGATTATAGCATTGACGGGCGAGGCTGTAAAGAGCGCCGCTCCTATTTTCGCGTACACAGGCCAAAATTCTGCCATATTTCTAATAGATGGGAGGCGTTTTTTATGAAAATCCGGCAAGTTCGTTCCGAGCTTCGCATGTCTCAGGCGGAGCTCGCGCGGCTTCTGGGTGTTCATCAAACGGCGGTCAGTCAATGGGAAACGGGACGCACCAGCCCCGACCCTGCCATCCTCCGGCGTCTCGCGCGCCTTTCCGGCCGCAGCGTCGACGATCTGCTTGCCCCGCAGAGGGCGGCTCGGCTGGAAACGCTCGAAATCCGCATGACCGACGGCGGCATGCGCGGCGCGCGCATCGAGGAGGGCGACACCATCTGCCTGCGCACGGGCATCGACGCAGTGACCGACGGCCAGATTGCCGCCGTGGAAACGGACGCTGGCGTGTTCGTGCGCTACCTGTACCATATGGGCGACCGCATCCTGCTCGTGCCTGCCTCCGGCGGCTATCCGCCCCTGTCCGTTCCCGCCACCGTTCCCGTGCTTGGCCGCGCCTACGCGTTCCGGTCAAACCTCCTGTAACCCTGCCCGTATCGATTCTCCCCCGAAAAAACGCCCGGCCATCCGATGAAGGGATTGCCGGGCGTTTGAGCCAAAATCCGTCAGCGCGCGGTCCAGCGGCCGGAGGCGCCGCAGGGAAGCACGCCGCCGCTTTTTACGGGCAAAACGACCTCGCCCGCGTCCATGCTGCCGCCGTGGGTCTTTTTTGCCGTCATGCCGAGGATGTTGCGCAGCACGGCGGGCTGAAGACCGGTGGTATAGCTGTTCACCAGCATGAAGACGGCGTTTTCGGACAGCACCTCCGTGCACGCGTCCACAAGGCCGTACAGCGCGTCCTCCAGCTTCCAGATTTCGCCGCCGGGGCCGCGTCCGTAGCTGGGCGGATCCATCAGGATGCCGTCATAGGAATTCCCGCGCCGCTTTTCGCGGGCGACGAACTTCAGCGCGTCGTCCACGATCCAGCGGAAGCGCTCCTCTGGAAGCTCGCTCAGGCGGCGGTTTTCGCCCGCCCACTGCACCATGCCCTTCGCCGCGTCCACGTGCGTCACGTGCGCGCCGGCGGCGGCGCAGGCGACGGTCGCCCCGCCGGTGTAGCCGAACAGGTTCAAAACCCTTGCGCCGGGGCGCGCTTTAAGCAGCGAGCGCATCCAATCCCAGTTCACCGCCTGCTCCGGGAACAGCCCGGTGTGCTTGAAGTTGGTGGGATGCACGTAGAATTTAAGGTCGCGGTAGCCGATTGTCCAGCGCTCCGGCAGCCGCTTGCGAAACTCCCATTCGCCGCCGCCACGGCTGGAGCGGTGATACACCGCGTCCGCCCTCGCCCATTCGGACGGCGTCTGCTTCGGCCAGATGGCCTGCGGATCGGGCCGCGAAAGAATCACGCCGCCCCAACGCTCCAGCTTTTCGCCGTCTCCGGTATCCAGAACCTCATAATCCCGCCAGCCGTCCGCAATGTACATAGCGCTTCATCCTCAATTCCTGTGTTTTCGAAAATTATACCATGATTGCGCCCGCGCTTCCAGCCCCGTGGGTTAAACCTTTGTTTTCCGCCGCCGGGGGAAGCGCGCCGCGCCGCCTGCGCAGAAGCTCGATCATCTGCGGCTTGCCCTCAAACTCCATCATTTCCAGGCAGCTCAGCGCCTGCTCGGCGTTGGCGGGGTCGAAGAAGCCCATTCGATAGAATTCCCGCGCCATTTCGTTGCGCGCGCTCATCACCATCGGCGCCGACCGCTGCGGGCGGATTTTAATGTCGAACGCCGGGCGGCGGTACAGCCCGTTCTCCACGCGGGGACGAATGCGCGCGTTGTCGTAGCGGATGTAGCGCACCGACGCCGCCTCGCCCAAGATGCGAAAGCAGCGCGGCTCATCGTAGAACTGCCGAATCAGCTCCACGCACAGCTCGCACACCTTGGTAAACGCGCGGTAGCTGCTTTTGAGCATGTCGCGCGAAAGCTTGCCGCCCGCATCCTGCAGCGCCATGATCGCGCCCGCCGCGGTCACGCCGCTGGCGGCGGAGCCCTGCGAGAAATCGCGGTTGCCGCTGGTCTCCTTCAGCTCCTCGATTTTGCCCTCCAAAATGCGCACCAGCGTCGCGTCCGGGCCGCGCACGTCGATTTGCTTGATGCTGTCCTGCGGCGTGGAGCCGCCCTGAAAGTGCACGAAATCGCGCGTCCAGTCGGCATACTCCTTTTCGTTGATGGAGCCGTCCGAGCGAATGAAGAACCTTGGCCGCGCGGACATCAGCGCGCCCTTCAGAAGCACCTGATTGAGCCGGTCAATGTACATCTGCGGCTGCTTGCACACGTCGATGTAGCCGAAGCCCGCGGGCGAATCCGGCTCCACAAACTGCGTGTCGAACACGAAGGGATACATTCCGTGGTCGTAATATCCGCGCAGGCGATACCTTTCGTCGTTTTCCGACGCGTACAGCAGGTTCCCGCACACGAACTTCGCGTAGTGCACCGCCGTGCGCCCGCCGATTCGGCGCTTGTAATACCAGTCCACCACCACGCTGCGTTCGCCGGTCTGCGCCGAGGCGGGCAGCGCGCTGTCCGTGAGCGAGGAGCCGTTCAGCCGCCCCTTGAGAAACGGCCATTTGTCAATCAGCGTTTCGTTGGGCACGCTTTCCACGTGGAACACGTTGCGGCTCGACTGCAGGCGGCTCACGCCCGGCTCCCAGTACAGCCTAAGAAGCTCGACCCTTCGAATGTCGATGTCGCCCAGCCCGTCCGCGGCGTCCGGGTTCCAGAACACGCCGGTCACGCCCGTGCCGCCCTTGAGCTTTGCCCACCATACGTCGGAATACACCTGCTCGTATTCGTTCAGCTCCATCACCACGGGCAGGATGGCGCTGAGCGCCTCGGCGTCGGGCGCGTCGCTCTCCTCGCGCGGCAGCACATACGGCTCCGGCACGTTGTCCATCGCGTCGGCGTGCTTGTTCGCGATGCAGTTTAAAAGCCACGCGCTCGCGGGCTCCGGGTCGCCGGGACTGCGCCGCATCGTTGACCAGTGCCGAAGCCGGTACCATTGCTCGTTTTCCAGCAGCCGCGCCTCCAGCGGCGCCTTCGCCGCACGGTAGGTCAGCAGGGTTTCCTCCGCC
>CAZMGO010000055.1:0-13925 GCA_964565845.1 uncultured Oscillospiraceae bacterium
CACGGCGCGCGCCGGTCGCTTTGGCAAATGCGCTTTCGTCGGCAATCGGGAAATCGATAACCCCGGTCTTGTAGTGCATGGGAACGACGGCTCTCGGCGCGGTCTCACGCAGAACGGCAAGCGCCTGCTCGGTATCGATGGTATAAAAGCCCCCGATGGGAATCAGCATCAGCGTTGCGCCGGAAAGAAAGGCGAGCTGGCGCGCATCCGGCATATGCCCGAGATCACCTAAGTGCACCACCGTTTCGCCGTCGGCCTGAAATTTAAAAAGAAGGTTCGAGCCGCGCTTTGCGCCCTTTGCGTCATCGTGAAACGAGGAAATGGCTTCCACGCGCGCCCCGCCCAGCGTCCAGACGCCCTCGGTGTTTAGAAGCCGCTTTGGCCCCGTGAGCGAGGAGGGATCGTTGTGATCGTGATGCGCGTGGCTGATCGTCACCGCGTCGGCATGATCGGTGGGACGGGGATAGCCGACGGAGGCGTCGAACGGGTCGGTCACGAAGGTGAAGCCGTTATCTAGAATAAGGGTAAAGCAGGCGTGGCCATTGAAACGAAGCTTCATATCAGGTGCCTCCTTCGAAAATATGTTCAAGAAATTGTGCCTCCCGCGTGCGGTGCAGCCGCATGCATTCGGCGAGCGCTTCGCGCAGCATTCGGTCGCGCGTCGCGGGGTCTGCCTTGAGAAGCCGAAGGTAGAGCGCGTGGAGCGTTTCGGGCGCGTTCGGCAGCCGCGGCGAGAGAAACAAAAGCCCGCCCTCCGTGTGCAGGATAAACTGCGCTTCCAAAGCGGGAACACTTGCAGCCCCGTGCCGGGGCGCGTCCGAAACGAACAGTGCGTGCCCGCGATCCGTGCGAACGAACGCGCCGATGGGTCTAAGTGCGGCGGCAGCCGCATCCTTCAGCCGCACGAATTCGGCATCGAGCTGCGGATACATGTTCATCGGCGCGCCTCCTCGAGGGAGAGGAACACGCGCGGAAGCGCCTCGATCAGGTCAGTTGGCAGCATGGAGAACGTTCCCTTTTCCTCGGCGGCCAGCACTCCGGCGCGCCCGTGCAGCTCACTGCCCAGCCAGAGCGCCGTCGTGGGAGAGAGTCCCTGCGCAAGCAGCGCGCCGACGATGCCGGTGAGCGCGTCGCCGCTTCCGCCCTTCGCCATGCCCACGCTGCCGGCGGCGGAAAGAAAGCAGCCGTTTCCGACGATCAGCGAACAGGCACCCTTCAGGAGCACTGCGGGGCCGAGCACATGCAGCTGCTTTGCCGCCTCTGCGGCCGGAAGCATTTTTCCGTTCAGCCGTGCAGCCTCGCCGGGATGCGGGGTCAGCGCGCAGCCGGCATGAAGAAGGTCGCGCAAGCGGACGTCTGCCGGAGGCTCGTTCGGCAGACCATCCTCGGGCGCGGCAGGTATGCGGCTCGGAGCCTTTTCACATGGATGAGCGCCGTCGGCTGCGATCAGGTTCAGTGCGTCAGCATCCAGAACGGCGGGCAATCCGCTTTCCAGAATGACGCGGATGCATGCGTCGCTTGCGCGCATGGAAAGCCCGCAGCCCGCAGCTGCGGCTGTTTTTCCGCGCAGCGCATCCCGAAGAGGGGGTGCCGCGTCGGCGTTCAGTGCGCCGTTTGTTTCCGGGAGAGGAAGGCACATGGCCTCCGGCGCGAGCGTTTGCAGGATGGGAAGACAGCTCTCGGGACAGGCAACGGTCGTCAGCCCCACACCCGAGCGCAGGGCGGCGCGGGTGCATATGGCTGCCGCGCCTGCCATCCCACGGGAGCCGGCAACGATCAGCAGGTGACCGAAATCGTTCTTATGCGCCGTGCGCCTCCGCATAGGCAGCGCAAGCGCCGCGTCGGAGCCTTCGGCAAGCCGCAGCGCGTTGTCCGGCGTCAGGGATGAGGGGATGCCGATGTCGCACACGGCGAGCCTTCCGCAGACGTCCATGCCGCTGCCGAGCCAGTGGCCGGGCTTGGCTGTCTGGAATGCGATGGTTACGTCCGCGCGAACGCAGGGCGAGAAGGCCGTTCCGTCGTCGGCACACAGGCCGGAGGGAATGTCCGCGCTTACCGTGAGGGAACCGGCCTCGCGGTCGGCATTCATACGCTCGATCACGCGCGCGGCGTCGCCTTCGGGCGCGCGGGAAAGGCCGATGCCGAACAGGCAGTCTGCCCATGCGTCGGGGCAGGGGAGCATGTCAAGCGAGGCAACGTCCGCGCAGGCGAATACCTTGCCGCGCGCCCGTTCAAGGTTTTGAATGGCATCGGCGGTGCGCGGCTGTCCAACGGGCAGGATGATGGCGCGGCCGCCCCTTTCGGCAAACAGTCTTGCGGCGGCATAGCCGTCTCCGCCGTTTCCGCCGGTTCCGCACGCGAATACACACGTTTTCCCGCGTCCGGCAAGCACCTTCAGCAGCTCGTCACACAGCGCGGCGGCGGCGCGCTCCATCAGATCAATGGAAGCGGTGCCGGCTTCAAAATATGCCTGTTCCATGTCGCGCATTTGCTGCGCGGTCAGTATTGGCTTCATGAGAAGTCCCTCCGTTGCTTGAAAATCCGGTGAAACAGGTGGGCGATAAACGCATCCTGCGTGTGGAGATACCGGGCTTGGCTACACGTACCCCATCAGCCCGCGCACGGAGACATCGCCGACGTGCACGATGATCGGCCCGCGGTCGTGCGTATCCACAATCAGCGCGCCGTCGTCGGAAAAATCGCGTGCAAAGCCGGTGAAGCTTTCCGTCTGCCTATGCACCTGAATTTCCCTTCCCAGCGTTGCCGAGAGCGGACGGATTTCCGAAAGAATCGCGGAAAGCCCCGCCCTTTGATACAGCGCCAACGCATCGTCGAAGTGGGCTGCAATATCGCCTGCCGCATCCTCCGGTGAAATCCGTACGCCGCAGACGTCCTCCAGCGTTGCCGCCCACGGCAGCTCAGACGGCGCGGAACCCAGAAGATTCACGCCAATACCCACGACCGCCCACGCCAGATGCATTCCATCCGCACGCATTTCGGCCAGCATGCCCGCGATTTTTCGTCCCTTGCACACAAGGTCGTTTGGCCATTTGATGAGCACGCCTCCGCCCGTCCGTTCGTTCAGCGCCCTTGCGGCCGCCAATGCGGCCACAAATACCAGATCGGCGGCGCAGGCGGCAGGCATGGTGCCCGGTGCAGGGCGAATTAGAAGTGAAAACCATGCGCCCATGCCCGGATTGGACAGCCATTTTCGGTCGAAGCGCCCGCGTCCGGCGGATTGCTCGCGCGCGAAGGCGACGGCTCCGTCCGGCGCGCCCTGCTCTGCCCACGCCTTCAGACGCGTGTTCGTGGAATCGGCCAGTTCATAGATGCGCGCGGGATGTCCGGCCAGCAGGCATTCTTTATAAAGGTTTTCGCCGCGCATGGGAGCGCCTCCTGTGCTATTGATCGATTTTTTCGCGATGGATTGATTTTTCGGTGCTGAAGCCATCCGGGTAGCGCGCCTTCAGCTTGTCGATGTTTGCCTGAAGGATTTCCTCCAGCGTCAGTCCCAGTGCGGTAGCCGTTTCGGCGAGATACCATGCAATATCACCCAGCTCCTTCGCAAGGTGCGCCTTGTCCAGCTCGTGCCCCTGCGCAAGCCACTTTTTCACAATGTCGATTGCCTCGCCTGATTCGCCGCAAAGCCCCATCACGCCGTTTAGAAGCACGTCGCGCTCGCTCAGCGCCGGGTTCTGCGTCGTCATGGCAAGCCTTTGATATTCGTTGATCGTCATGGCCTTCATCCTCCGATTTTGTTTTCTACAGTATAGCAAACGAAAATCGGCGCGTCAAGAAAGAGGTGGACGAAGTTCATATACCGTGCTATAATATACACAAAAATGGAAAGGAAGAAATGAAAATGAAACGTAGCCTTGCGATGCTGCTGGCGCTTTTGCTTGCATTTTCTTCTGCGGCGCTTGCCGAGCCGTCCGTTTCGACGGAGGAATGGATGATAGGTGAGACGATCGAGCTGGCAAAGCGGATTCAGGCGCTCGGTGCAGATGAGGCATACGGGAAGCTTTATGCGTCGGACGAGCAGATTCTTTCCACGGGCAGGACGGCGGCGCAAATGACGATTCCGGACGCCTCGGGGGCGACGGTGGCGTATCTCGATTTGAACGCCCTTTTGATGAACGAAGCGGGGTTTGCGCTGGAGCTTTCAGGGGAAGCCGAGCATGCGCTGAATGCGCAGTTTGGAAGCATTCTGCTTCAAATGTCGGTCAGCAGCTATGGCGTTTATGCCGCGGCGGGAACATCCATATACCGCGCGGAGGAGGTTTATCCCGGCTTTGATACGTTTTCAAACGCGCTTGTACTTCTGGATTGCGGCACGGCGACGGTCGGCGCAGCCTTCTCCATGAGGGATAACGGCATTGTGACGGCAGACGCAAAACTGCTGCCCGCAGGCGTCTCGGCGATGCTTTCCGCATACGGCATGCCCGAAACGCCGGTGGATAGCCGCGCCCTTCCGGCGGCCTCCGGGGAGGAATGGTATAAGGCGGCGGCGCTTGATGCGGCGGCGCGGCTGAAGCTTTTGATGTCGGACGAGCTGTACGTGGAGTCCATGGGGCCGTCTGACGAGAGCAAGACCATAATCGACGGTTATGCGGCAGGCACGGATTCGAATATGGAGTACATCTTCGAAATGGTTCTTCCGAGCGAGGGATTTATGTTCGAAGCGGCCTCGATGAGCGAGGAAAATCGGCAGCTCGTGCGCAGACGGTATTCCTCGCAGGCAGTGACGTATCTGCTTGCGCGGCAGGGCGCCGCGTCGCTTTCGGCTGGAAGCATGATGAGCGAGGCGCTTTACTATGGGGACGTTTCGGATTTTTCGGATCGAGTCGTGTTCGTTGACGCGAAAACCTTTATCGCCGGCGTGGCGTTTTCGAGCATGGGAAAGGGAGTCGTGCGCGTAGAGGCGATGCCCCTGCCTGCCGACACGCTGGAGAATTTCTCCGAAACGGACGTGCTGGATATTTTCGGACTGGCAGGCTGAAAAGCTAACTCAAAATAGGGTTGAATTTTGCCGGGCGAGTGGGTATAATACCATTGTCCGCAGAGAATGCGAATCATCCGAAGGGAGAAACGAATCATGGACGAAGAGCTCGATCTCGTAGTGTTTGAGGACGATCAGGGAAACCAGATCACGATGGAGGTCATCGATTACTTCTTCTACGAGGGTAAGGAATATGCAATGCTGACCGATTACAAAGAGGACAGCGAATGCGACGCGTGTGAAAAGGAAGATTGCGAGGGCTGCCCGCAGCAGGAGATTGTAATCATGCGCGTGGAGCCCGTGGGCGACGATGAAGAGGAATTCGTGCCGGTGGACGAGGCGCTTGCCAGCCGTCTGATTGAAATGATCGAGAGCGGCGCGTTTGACGATGACTTTGAAGAAGAGGAAGACGACGAGGAGCCGTAAATCCCGCTGCCGACCGGCGGAGCGTGAACGCCCGCCGGTTTTCCATGCCATCCGGGTAGAATTTCAGGAAGGAAGAAGCGAATGCAAATCACCGTACAAGCACAGGCAAAAATCAACTGGGCGCTCGATATTCTCTCAAGGCGCGAGGATGGCTATCATGAGATGGATATGCTGATGCAGAAAATCGCGCTGTCCGACGAAATTCGCTTTGAAGCCGCGAGATGGACAACGCTGACCGTCAATGGCCATCTGGTTGGAAACGCCGGAAAGAATTTGATCGTTCGAGCGGCCAATCGGCTGAACGAGTATATGGGTGAGAAGCGCGGCGTTCGCATTACCCTTGAAAAACGCATTCCCGTGCGCGCGGGTCTGGGCGGCGGCAGCGCTGACTGCGCCGCCGCGCTGGCGGCGCTGAACGACCTGTGGGGATTCAGGCTTCCGGTGAAAACGCTGAAAAAGCTGGCACTGAGTCTGGGGGCAGACGTGCCGTATTGCATGGAAAACGCCTTTTGCCGCGTGCGGGGGATTGGCGAGGATGTCCAGACGCTGAAAAACGCGCCGAAAATCCCGCTGGTCGTGGTGTGCGTAAATCCCGGTCTTTCGACGCAGGCGGTGTTTGCTGAATTTGATGAGGCGGGAGATTTGCCGCTGCACATTCCGATGGAGAGACTGCATGCCTGCTTAGCCTCCGGTGATTTCCGCGCCGCGGACGCAATCAGCGGAAACGCGCTGGAGCGTGCCGCGATACGCCTGCTTCCGACCGTTGCGGATACCATGGAACAGATGCGCGCTTTCGGTTCCCTGTACACACGCATGTCCGGGAGCGGCTCGGCCGTCTTCGGCGTGTTTGAAACCAGAGAAAAAGCGCAAGAGGCCGCGCAGAGGATTGAGGGCGCAGCCGCGACGGAAACCGTCTGATTTTCTCGAAAAAGTGAATAATTTCCCGCGCATTTGCCGACGATAGATGCATAAAACCCGGGAGGTTTTGCATGTATGCGTCGGCTTTTGCTATGTCTTTTTTGTGTTGGATTCCTGTTTACATCGATTTGCGGGGCGAAGGCTGTCTCGCCGCTGCGGCTGCATGTCGTGGCGGACAGCGACGAAGCCGAGGCACAGCAGCTGAAGCTTCTCGTGCGGGATCGCGTGACGCTGGAGGCGTGCGCGCTGCTGGCATCCGCGCGCAGCGGATCTGAGGCATGTGCGATTTTACGCGAGAAGGCCGTGTATCTTCGTGCCCATGCGCGGCAGACGGCGCGGGAAAACGGATATGCCGGGCGAGTCGAAGTGCGGCAGGGTCGAATGCGGTTTCCGGCAAGGCTATATGGATCCCTGCTTCTGCCTGAGGACGAGTATGACGCCATACGCGTAGAGCTTGGCGCGGCGGAGGGCCGCAACTGGTGGTGCGTGCTGTATCCGTCGCTTTGCATTCGCGGAGGGAAGGACGGGCCGATTCGCTTTTATTCCAGCGTGCGCACGTGGCTTGAACGAATTCACAGGGAGGGAATTGGACGATGAAGCGAACGATGGCTTTTTTGTTGGCAGTGGCAATGATGATGGCGCTTTGCCTGCCAATGGCGCTGGCGGAAATTGTTCTGGAGGTGGGCTCCAGCGGCGCCAATGTAACCAAGGTACAGAATCGGCTGATTCAATATGGATACATGACCGGAACCGCCGACGGAAAGTACGGAGAAAAGACGCGCGATGCGGTGATTCTGTTTCAGAAGCGAAACGGACTGACAGTGGATGGGCGCGTTGGCAAGGAAACGGCTGCCGCGTTGGGCGTTACGCTTACGTCGTCGACGTCCACAACGATCGTCTCGGCGGATCAGAAGCTGCTGGCGAAGCTGGTGTATGCAGAGGCGCGCGGCGAGAGCTACAAGGGGCAGGTGGCCGTTGCGGCGGTTGTATTGAACCGCGTGGCCTCCTCCTCGTTTCCCAACACCATTTCGGGCGTGATTTACCAGTCAGGGGCATTTTCGTGTGTCAGCAACGGCTCGATCAACAATACGCCGAACGATTCGGCGATTCGCGCGGCGCTTGATGCGATGAACGGCTGGGATCCGACGAACGGGTGTCTTTACTACTATAATCCGAACAAGACCAGTGATTCATGGATTCGCACGCGCACCGTCGTTACGGTGATTGGCAATCATTATTTCGCGAGGTAGGCACAATGAAGGAGCGATGGATGAAAACCGCGCTTTGTGCGGTATCGGCACTTCTGGCGGCAATGACAATGCTGTATGCGAGCGCAGCGTCAAACGGAAAAAAGCGGGAAACGGCGCTGAATGCCGTCTATCAGCGCGCGTTTTACGAAACGTGCGAATACGTGAGCGGTATGCAAAGTGATTTAAACAAGCTGAATGCTACGAGCAGCGTACGCACGCAGATTTCCCTGCTTGATGAGCTTTCCCGCCGGGCACAGGGCGCACAGTGCAATCTGGCATTGCTTCCGGTGAGCATGGATGCCGCAACGGTCACAATGAAATTTGTCAATCAGGCGGGGGACTATGCGGAGGCGCTCAGTGCGCGCCTGTCCGCCGGAGGCACGCTGGGCGAGGAGGATAGGGCGCAGCTCGAGGTGCTCTCGGAAAGCGCTTCCCTGTTTGCGTCGCAGCTGGATGAGGCCATAACGACCGGCGTGTTCGCCGTCGGGGAGAATGGCGAGATTCCGGAGCTGCTGGCGAACGCGTCGGAGCTGTCCTATCCCACGCTTCTCTATGACGGGCCGTTTTCCGACGCGCGAACAGAGGGCGAGGCGCGCGGGCCGTCCGGCGACGAGATGACGCGCGAGCAGGCCGCGCAGGCGCTCAAGGCTTTTCTCGGCGATGATGCGGAAGGCATTTCGTTTACAGGCGACGCACAGGGCGAAACGGAGCTGTATGAGTTTACGCTGCGCTATCACGGACGTGAATGCAGCGCGGGCGTAAGCAAAAAGGGCGGACGGCTATTCTATCTTTTGCCGGACGCAGAAGACTCCGAGAGTCTGCGCACGCAGGAGGAGTGCATTCAAAGCGCAAAGGCGTTCCTTGCGGAACGAATTCCGGATGAGGTGCAGGAAAGCTACTATCGCGTGTATGGCGGTGTGCTTACCGTGAATATGGTGCCGGTAGAGAGCGGAATTCTGCTGTATCCCGATCTGATAAAGGTACAGGTTTCGATGAGTGATGCAGCCGTAATCGGCCTTGAAATGAAGGATTACTACCGCAATCACGCGCCGCGCGCGCTTGAGGAACCATCGATTGATGAAACGCAGGCGTTGGCGTTGGCCGGAACGCGGCTTGAGCTTGAGGGTGCGCGTATGTGCCTGATTCCCGTCCGACAGACGGAGGTGCTGTGCTATGAGGTGCGAGGTCGGAAGGGAGAGGACGAATTCCTGCTTTATATCGACGCGCAGACCGGCGCAGAGCAGACGCTGTTTCAGCTTGTGGAGGCGCCCGACGGGACGCTTGCGGAATAGGAGGGCGCATGAACAGATTCTCACAGGAAACGCCCGCGCGGCATATGATGAATAAAACAATGTATGCGGAGCGTGATCCCATGATCGCAAGAGGCGAATTATACAGCGCCTGTCTCGATCCGGTCGTCGGCTCCGAGCAGGGCGGCGTACGTCCTGTGCTGGTGATTCAGAATGACGTAGGGAACCGTTACAGCCCCACGGTGATCGTGCTCGCGGTCACCGGACAGCTGAATAAGGCAAAGCTTCCTACACATGTGTCGGTTGCCGCACAGGGAAACGGCTTGCAGAAGGATTCGGTCGTGCTGGCTGAGCAAATACGTACGCTCGATAAACGCCGCCTCAAGGAGCGAATTGGCTGCCTGACTCAAGAGCAGATGGCGCAGGTTTCAGATGCGTTGAAAATATCGCTTGGTTTCCCGGATTAAGGAGAGGAGGGCCTTCCGCATGGAAGCGCCCTCTGTTTGGCGCGTCCGGTGAGCTTTTATGACGAAAAAAGGGCTTCGCCTCGGCGAAGCCCTTTGAAGAGGAAAGGTTTGGATTAATACATGCCGCCCATTCCGCCGGGAGCCGCGGGCGCGGCCGGGGGATTCTTGTCGGGCAGGTCGGTCACCAGAGACTCGGTGGTGAGCACCATGGCGGCGACGGAGGTGGCGTTCTGCAGCGCGCTACGGGTGACCTTGGTCGGGTCGATGATGCCGCGCTCGATCATGTCGCAGTACTCATCCTTGGCGGCGTCGTAGCCGAAGCCAACCTTCTTGGAGCTCTTGATCTTTTCGATGGCAACGCTTCCGTCCACGCCAGCGTTGGCGCAGATCTGACGGAGCGGCTCCTCCAGCGCGCGCAGAACGATGTTGGCACCGGTCTTCACGTCGCCGGACAGCGTCTTCATATACTCGGCAACCGCCTTGGAAGCGGACAGCAACGCGGTTCCGCCGCCGGGCACGATGCCTTCCTCAACGGCAGCGCGGGTCGCGGCCAGCGCGTCTTCAATGCGCATTTTGCCTTCCTTCATTTCGATCTCGGTGGCAGCGCCGACGCGGATGACGGCTACGCCGCCAGCCAGCTTCGCCAGACGCTCCTGCAGCTTCTCGCGGTCGTAATCAGAGGTGGTTTCTTCGATCTGGCTGCGGATGGAGTTGATGCGGGCCTTGATCTCGGAGGGATCGCCGGCACCCTCGACGATGACGGTGTTGTCCTTGTCAACCTTGACCTGACGGGCATGACCCAGCATGTCAATGGTGGCTTCCTTGAGATCGAGACCGAGCTCCTCGGTGATAACCTGACCGCCGGTCAGGATGGCGATATCCTGCAGCATGGCCTTGCGGCGATCGCCGAAGCCGGGCGCCTTGACGGCAACGCAGGTGAACACGCCGCGCAGCTTGTTGAGCACGAGGGTAGCCAGCGCTTCGCCCTCAACGTCCTCCGCGATGATGAGCAGCTTCTTGCCCTGCTGGGCCACGGGTTCGAGGATGGAGATGATCTCCTGAATGTTGGAAATCTTCTTGTCGGTGATCAGGATCAGCGGATCGTCCAGAACCGCTTCCATCTTGTCGTTGTCGGTTACCATATAGGCGGAGGCGTAGCCGCGGTCAAACTGCATGCCCTCGACGACATCCAGCTCGGTCTTCATGGTCTTGCTCTCTTCAACGGTGATAACGCCGTCCTTGCCGACCTTTTCCATGGCGTCTGCGACCAGCTGACCGATGTTTTCGTCACCGGAGGAGATGGCAGCAACCTGCGCGATGGCCTGACGGGACTCGATGGGTTTGGAGATCTCAGACAGCTTCTCGACGACGACGTCGGTTGCGCCCAGAATGCCCTTCTTCAGAACCATGGGGTTCGCGCCGGCGGCCACGTTCTTGAGGCCTTCCTTAATCAGCTTCTGCGCGAGTAGGGTAGCGGTGGTGGTGCCGTCGCCGGCGATGTCGTTGGTCTTGGTGGCGACTTCCTTTACGAGCTGCGCGCCCATGTTCTCAAAGGGATCCTCCAGCTCGATGTCCTTGGCGATGGTCACGCCGTCGTTGGTGATCAGCGGAGCACCGTACTTCTTGTCCAGAACCACGTTGCAGCCCTTCGGGCCAAGGGTAATTTTGACGGTATTGGCCAGCGCGTTAATGCCGCTTTCCAGCGCGCGACGGGCGTCCTCACCATATTTAATCTGCTTTGCCATAATCGTTTCCTCCTGAATTATTCAACAATCGCGAGAATGTCGCTCTGGCGGACGATGATGTATTCCTCGCCGTCCAGCTTCACTTCGGTGCCGGCGTACTTGGAGTAGAATACCTTCTGACCGGCTTCGACGTACATCTTGATTTCCTTGCCGTCCACGTTGCCGCCGGGGCCAACGGCCAGAACCTCCGCCAGCTGGGGCTTTTCCTTGGAACCGCTGGTCAGCAGAATGCCGCCCTTCGTGGTTTCCTCCGCTTCCATGTTCTTGATAACAACACGATCACCCAAGGGCTTGATCTTCATTGTACTTACCTCCTGAACATTCACTGTTGTTAGCACTCAATAATACCGAGTGCTAACCGAACGATGATAGTTTATCCATTTTCGGCCAAAAAGGCAATACCCCAGAGGGGAAAAACAGGAAAAATTTATGTTAATCTTCCCGCGAAACGAGGACATGCGCTATAATGGATGCGGAAGGAGGCGGAAACGTGAGTAAATGGGATGATCGATTCATGGAAATGGCCTATTTGATTGCCTCATGGGCCAGCTGTTATAAGGAAAACCGAAAAATCGGCTGCGTAATCGTGAAAAACAAGCGCATCATGACAACTGGCTATAACGGTGCGCCGGCGGGCGTGCGGACGTGCGTGGAGCGGGGCGAGTGCCTGCGTGAGAAAATGGGAATTCCGTCGGGCACGAAGCAGGAGCTTTGCTATGCAACCCACGCGGAGCAGAACGCCATCATTCAGGCCGCAAGGCTGGGCGTTTCGATTGACGGCGCGACGCTGTACTGCACGCATCAGCCCTGCGCCATCTGCGCGAAGATGATTGTGAACGCGGGCATTGCGCGCGTGGTTTACAACGAGGGCTATCCGGATGCCTTCGCCGTGGAAATGCTGAATGAGGGCAATGTGAAGCTGGAAAAATACGAGGGCGCATTGAAGCGCTGAAAAGGGAATAGACACCGACGGCAGACGGGGAGATGTCTCCCTTGTCTGCCGCCGGTTTATGAAATTCCTTTAAATGGCCTTTCGCTGAAGAAGGTGACGCAGCCGAGACATCACGCCGGAATGCCTGTGAACGGAAAAGGCCTCGGCAGTTTCCAGCGCATGGGCGTATTCGCGGTTTCCGGGTGCCTGACGAACGGCAATCCGCAAAAACAGGCAGGCCTTTTCGTATTCCCGGCGCTCATACAGCAGATGACCGAACTGGTAGTTCCATTCCGCATCGCGGGTTTCCATGCTGCGCAGAAGCTTGCGGGCGCGGGAAAGCTGACCCGCCTCGATGAGGAAGCGGACGTCACCGTATTTCCCTTCGCCGCCTGCCTGCTGGGGCGGCGCCGCATGCGATACGCATGCGTTGTACGCACGGTTGATTTCAATCATTTTTTGCTCGGCCCACGCGCGCTCGGGCCCCTCCGGAAAGCGATCCGGATGCCATTTTCGAGCCAGCTCACGGTAGGCCTTGCGGATCTCGGCATCCGTTGCGTTTTCGGAAATGCCGAGAAGCTGACGGTTCTCGTCCAAGTACAGCGCCCCTTAAAAAGAATATCATCTTTATTATACCATCTTTGTCAATAGTTATGAATCCGAACACGGTTGAATTCGAGGCGAACCGATGTTAGCAATGGGGTATTTTCAGGTTATCGAAGGCTCGAAGCGTGTTCGGAGGCATTGATGGATCAGCGGGGGCGTTCGTCGCCCATGAAAAACAGCGCGACGGTGCTTGGGCCTGCATGCGAGGCGATGATGGTGCCAATGTCGCAGATGCGGATGTCATCGGCCTTCAGGTTCGAGAAGGTCTGAACCACCGCGTCGCGCAGCGCACGGGCCGATTCGGGGCAGTTGGAATGGCAGACGAAGCATTTTCCCTGATAGCTTTCTCCGCCCTCGGCATGAGCGCGCATGACGGCAATCGCTTCGCGGATGGCGTTCTTCTGACCGCGCGTTTTTCCGTAGGCGATAATGCGACCGTCGTAATTCAGGTGCATCAGCGGACAGAGGTTCAGAATCGTGCCGATGGTGGCAGCCGCACCCGAAACGCGCCCGCTGCGGCGATAATAGGAAAGATCGGTGGAGAAGAACTGATGATGAATTCGACGCGCGTGCGCGAGCACCCATTCCTCAACGGCCTCTATGCTTTCGCCGCGGTCGCGCAGGTCGGCTGCGTCATCCACCAGCATGCCGTAGCCGGAGGAGGAGCAGGTGGAGTCGATGACGACGAGCCGGCGGCTCGGATACTTTTCCCTCAGCATCTGCGCGGCCTCCTGCGCGCGCTCGACCGACTTCGTCATGCCGGAGCCGAAGGCGATATGCAAAACGTCGCCCTGCGCAAGAAGGGGCTCGAGGAAGTCCATGTAATCGTAGGTATTCAGCTGGGAGGTGGAGGGAAGCGCGCCCTGTGCGATTTTGGCATAGAATTTCGGCAGCGCCTCGGGGTCGCGTCCCGCGTCGTCCACGCAGTCTTCACCATTCATGGTATAATGGTAGAAAAGCATCGGAATGCCGCGGCCTTCGATGTAGGAATAGGGCAGATCGACCGTGGATTCGCAGGAGAGAATAAACGGCTGAGCCATGGCAGGTCACCTCACGTAGTTTGAATCTAATATGCCGTATCAGTATACCGCATAAAACGAGCCATGTCAAGTAATTCCATAAACGGTATCAAAAACGTAAAATTAGCATTTTCTTCCGAAATGAATGCGCGACGGCGGATTCGCGCGCGCGTATAATCCCATCATTCCTGAAAAAAGAGGGATTCCCATGGGAAACCTGCATGAATACCTGATGCCGGACTATTATCCGGAGTTTCGCTGCAAGACCGGCAGGTGCCGCTCGGCCTGCTGCGTCGGCTGGAATGTATCGCTGT
>CAZMGO010000056.1:0-2847 GCA_964565845.1 uncultured Oscillospiraceae bacterium
TGGGCATAGCCAAGAAAATCGATCTGCTGGCCTTTGCCATCGCGCAGGGCATGACGCAGGGCGTGCTTCCGCTGATTGGCTACAATTATTCCTCCGGCAACCGGTCTCGCATGAAACAGGCGATTCGCACGGCGCTTTTATATAGCCTGCTCGTGGCGTGCGTCGGCGCGCTGCTGCTGTGGTTTCTTGCGGTTCCTATTACCCGTGGATTTATCAGCAATGAGGATACCGTTCGCTACGGACAGAGCTTCCTGAGGATTATTTGTCTTGCCTGCCCGTCCACCGCGATTAATTTCATGGTCATCACGATTTTTCAGGCAACCGGGAAAAGGCTGCAGCCGCTGTTGCTTTCCCTTCTCCGCAAGGGAAGCCTCGACGTGGTATTTGTGATTACGCTGAATCGTCTTGTCGGCGTGGAAGGCATTGCATGGGCCACACCTCTTGCCGATTGGCTGGCGCTGTTGATTTCACTTGCGTTGATTGTGCCGTATTTAAAGCGGCTGAATGCCGAGCAAGCCGGTCAAGCGGTGAAATAGAGAAGATTTCGGGTATGCGTTTGCGCAGCTGCGATGAGGCAGCCCGCATATACTGCCGTCGGCTTCAGGGCCGACGGTGATTTTATGAGGAGTCATTTCTCTGTATAACAAGCAGAAAACGAAATTCTTCTTGTGAATGGGCGCGCGGTCTGGTATAATGGCGATAATGAGATGATTATGATAGGGGAATGTACAAGCATGGAGCTTTTATCGCCCGCAGGGGATCGGGAGGCGCTGGCTGCGGCTGTGGAAAATGGCGCGGACGCGGTATATCTGGGCGGCAAAACGCTGAATGCCCGCAGGGGAGCGGGAAACTTTGACGACGACGAGCTGAAATGGGCGGCGGATTATCTGCACGAGCGCGGAAAGCGCATGTATGTAACCGTGAACACCGTGGTCAAGCAGGAGGAAATGCCGCTTTTATATGAGACGGCTGCGTCGCTTGCGCGTGCGGGCGCGGACGGCGCGATTGTGCAGGATTTCGGCGTGTGTCAGGCGCTGGGCGAGCTGCTTCCGCATTTGCCACTGCATGCGTCTACGCAGATGGCGATTCATAACCGGCAGGGTGCGGCGGAGCTGAAAAAGCGCGGCTTTCATCGGGCGGTGCTGGCGCGGGAGATGACGCTTGAGCAGATTCGCGCCTGCGCGGATGAGGGAATCGAAATCGAGGTGTTCGCGCATGGCGCGCTGTGCGTGGCATGCTCCGGGCAGTGTTTGTTTTCCAGCATGGTGGGCGGGCGCAGCGGAAACCGCGGCGTGTGTGCGCAGCCGTGCCGGCTGCCGTATCGGCTGACCGGGGCGGCCGAGGCGGAGGGCTTCCTGCTTTCCACAAAGGATTTGATGACCCTTGACATGCTGAGTGACATGGCGCGTGGGGGCGTGACCAGCTTAAAGATTGAGGGACGCCTGAAGCGGCCGGAGTACGTGGCGATCGTCACGCGCGCATATCGGCGCGCGCTGGATGGTGAGCGCGTGACGGACGGGGATCGGGAAGCGCTCAGGCAGATTTTTAACCGCGGCGGCTTCACGGATGGCTATCTGAAGGGCGTTGTGGACGGAACGCTGATTTCGCGCGTGCGCCCTTCGCACTGGGGCAGCCGGGTCGGCACGGCGGTAAGTGCAAGGGAAATTGTTTTGAATGCCGACGTGCTGGCACAGGATGCGGTGGCCGTGCGGCCGGCGTCGGGAGAGGACGTGCCCGTAAGGCTGAGCGGGAGAGCCGGAGAGTCGGTGGCGAATCCTGCCGGCATCACCGGCGAGGTGATGCGCATGGTGAGCGAGGTGCAGATGGCGCAGGCGCGGGAAAGCTGGCGCGAGACCGCGCGCACGGTGGGCGTTCGGGCAGAGCTATATATAGAGGAAGGAAAGCCTGCGCGCGCGCATGTGACGGATGGAACAAACACGGCAGAGGCCGTAGGATGGACGCCGGAGACGGCGCACGGCATGGTCGATGAGGCACGCATTCGCGCGCAGTTTGAAAAGACCGGCGGTACGCCCTATCGGGTTGACGAGGTGACGGTTCGGCTTTCCGGACAGCCGTTTGTGCCGATGTCGGGCTTGAATGCGCTTCGGCGCGACGCGCTGGCGGCGCTTTCCGCGAAGCGTATCGCAGCCATGCGCGTGACGGACGCGGCGGTGAAGGAGATCGCGCCGCATAGGCTGGCATGTGAGGAACGTCCCGAGCGGGTGCGTCTGGCAGCACAGGCGCGAAGCGCAGCGCTGCTTAGGATGGCGAAGGAAGCCGGGGCAGATGAATGCGTGCTTGCGCCGACGGATGTTCGACGGGGTGTGCTGGACGCGCAGGCGCAGGGACTGACGGATTTTTTCCTGTACCTGCCGCCGGTTATGGACGAAAAATCGCTTGCCTATGTGAACGAATGGGCGCTTGAAAACGACCAAAGAATCAGGGGCGTGTATTTGACCAATTTTGGTCAGGTGGGGCTGTCGTGGCCGGGCGAGCGGCGATATGACGCGGCGCTCAATCTGGCAAACACCGCGGCGCTGGCGTTTCTTGGCGCGGAGACGAGCGTGTATACGCCGTCGCTGGAGCTGAGCACGAGGGAAATCGAGGCGGTCGGCGGTCGGCGGGAGCTGATCGTATATGGCCGTGTGCCGCTGATGCATCTTAGGCACTGTCCGGTAAATGCGGCGCGTGGCGGGGGAAGGCATGCGGATTGCCGTGCCTGCGACGCGGCGCGAGCCGGAGACCGCACGGATGACAGCGCGCTGATCGACCGCAAGCATGTGCGCTTTCCGCTTACGCGCGTGGCGGAGGAGGGCGGATGCGTTGTGGATGTGGAAAACAGCGTGC
>CAZMGO010000056.1:2947-13794 GCA_964565845.1 uncultured Oscillospiraceae bacterium
GCCGTGTCCACGATGGGCAAGGAGCGCGCGCTGGCGCTTCGTCCCAGCAGCGATTTCGATGAGGTGCAGCGGCTGCAGGCGCAGACCGAGGAGGCCGCGTCCGTGATTGCGTACACCGGCGGCAATCCCATGAGCGAGTTTGACGACGTGCGCGAATATCTGAAGCTGTCCACCGTCGGCGCGACGCTTTCCATGAAGGCGCTTTTGAGCGTCGCGGGCGCGCTGCGCGCCTGCCGCACCGTGCGTAAGGCGCTGGTGACGGAGCGCGAGGATACGCCCATTCTCACCGAGCTTGGCTCGCGCATTGCGTCAAACCGCATGCTGGAGGAGGACATTACATCGGCCATTCTTTCCGAGGACGAGATGAGCGACCATGCCAGCCCGGAGCTGTACGACATTCGCCGCCACATTCGCGTGATCAACGATCGCGTGCGCGACAAGCTGAACGGCTATATCCGCTCGTCCAGCACGCAGAAGTATCTGATGGATTCCATCATTACCATGCGAAACGGGCGCTACGTGATTCCGGTTAAGGCGGAATACCGCCAGCAGGTGCCGGGCTTGGTGCACGATCAGTCCGGCAGCGGCTCGACGCTGTTCATTGAGCCGATGGCGATTGTGGAGGCGGGCAACGAGCTGAAGGAATGGACGCTGAAGGAACGGCAGGAGATCGAGCGGATTCTGAAGGACTTCTCCGGCCGCATTGCGCCCGACGCGCCGATGCTTGCGTCCAGTCTGGGCATTCTGGCGGAGCTGGACTGCGTGTTTGCCCGCGCGTATCTGGCGCGTGAAATGAACGCGGTGGAGCCGAAGCTGAATGCAAATGGGCGCGTGAAGCTGATTCGCGCGCGGCATCCGCTGATCGATCCCGAAAGGGTGGTGCCGTCCGACCTGTGGATGGGCGAGGATTTTACCACGCTCGTGATTACCGGCCCGAACACCGGCGGCAAGACGGTCACGCTGAAAACGGTGGGGCTGCTTACGCTGATGGCACAGTCCGGCATGCAGATTCCGGCGCAGTATGGCAGTGAAATCGCCGTGTTTGACGAGGTGTTCGCCGATATTGGCGACGAGCAGTCGATTGAGCAGAGCCTGTCGACGTTTTCTTCCCACATGACCAACATCGTGGAGATTCTGAAGACCGTGACGCCGCGTTCACTGGTGCTGTTTGACGAGCTGGGCGCGGGCACCGACCCGACCGAGGGCGCGGCGCTGGCGATGGCGATTCTGGAGCATTTGCTGAGCCTGCGTGTGACGACGCTGGCAACGACGCACTATTCCGAGCTGAAGGCGTTTGCGCTGAGCACGAAGGGCGTGGAGAACGCGTCGGTGGAGTTCGACGTGGAAACGCTGCGCCCCACGTATCGCCTGTCCATCGGCGTGCCGGGAAAGAGCAACGCGTTTGAAATTTCGCGCAAGCTGGGGCTGCCCGAGCCGCTGATCGCCGCCGCGGGCGAACGCCTGACGCGCGACCAGATTCGCTTTGAGGACGTAATCGCGAACGCCGAATACCACCGGCAGATCGCCGAGAAGGAGCAAAAGCTGGCGGAGCAGGCGCACATTGAAACGCAGCGCATCCGAAACGAGGCCGAGAAGGAGCGCAGGGAATACGAGAGCCAGCGCGAGGCGATGATTCGAAAGGCAAAGGACGACGCGCGCAAAATCATGCAGAAGGCACAGCGCGAGTCCGAGCAGATTATTTCGGAGCTGAAAAGGGCGAAGAGCACGCAGTCCTATAAGGAGCACGAGCTGCACGGCATGCGCGCGCGGCTTCAGGGCGGAATTGACGAGCTGGCGGACAAAATCGTGCCGGCTCAGCCTGCCGAGGGCGAGGCGCCGACGGATCTGAAGGTGGGCGAGCACGTGATTTTGGGCAATCTCGGAACGCGCGCCGTCGTGCTCACCACGCCGGACGCGAAGGGCGATTTCATGGTGCAGGCGGGCGCGATGAAGATGAAGGCAAACCTGAAAACCGTGCGCCGCGCGCCGGAGGAGCCGAAAAAGAAGGAAAAGCCGAAGGCGAAGGCGCAGACGAGCGTGTCCGTCGCAACGCGGCAGGCGTCCATGGAATGCGACGTGCGCGGCATGACGGTGGAGGAGGCGCTGGTGCAGGTGGATCTCTTCTTGGACGGCGCGCAGATGAATTCCCTGAAGGCCGTTACCATTATTCATGGAAAGGGTACGGGCGCGCTGAGAGCCGGAATTCACGGACATCTGAGACATCACCCGTCCGTGGCCGAGTTCCGCTTGGGCCGTTATGGCGAGGGCGAGGATGGCGTGACAATCGTAACACTGAAATAAGATGCGAGGAAGGATACGTTTATGAAAAAGCTGACTGCAATGCTGACGGTTCTTGTGCTGCTGATGCTGCCGTTTGCCGGGGCGGAAACGGCGGCGATGAGTCAAATTCTATCAAGCGGCAATCCGCTGCCGGAAATTTTCGAGCGCGTGTCGCCCAGCGTGGTTTCGGTCGTATTGACCACCACCGTGTGGGACGCGGCCACGGACAGCGTGAAAACGACCGAGCAGGGCGGCGCAAGCGCCGTCTGCGTAAGCGAGGAAGGCTACTTTCTCACCAACTACCACGTGGTGAAGGAAGCGGACGAAATGGAGATTCGCATGGAGGACGGCACGGCCTATGAGGCCTATACCGTCGGTTTTGACGAGGCGGCGGACGTGGCCGTGATTCGCGTGGAGGAGGAAACGGGCATTCAGCCGGTCACCATCGGAAAATCTTCCGAGCTGCGCGTGGGTGAGCTGATTTGCACAATCGGCACGCCGGTGGACGAGCGCGGCATGTACAACACGCTGACTGCGGGCATCGTATCCGGGCTGAACCGCGAGGAGGCCGATCCCCAGTCCACGCGCGCCATCGGCCTGATTCAGATTGACGCGGCGATTAACCCCGGCAACTCCGGCGGCGCGCTTTTGAACGCGAAGGGCGAGCTGGTGGGCATTCCGTTCATGAAGTACATGGGCTATTCGGGCAAAACCGAAAGCGGCGAGGAATTTGTGGTGTATGATGGGCTGGCCTTTGCCATCCCGATTGACGTGGCATGGCCGATTGCCGAGAGCATCATTAAGACCGGCACATACAATCGTCCGCGCTTCGGTGTGAGCGTGCAGACGATCGACGGCCCGGAGGAGATGCTCAAGAACTACCCGCCGGCCGGCCTGCAGGTGGCCGAGGTGGAGAAGAACGGCTCCGGCGCGAAGGCGGGGCTGCGCGTGGGCGACGTGATTACCCATGTGAACGGCACGCGCATTTACGATTTCCGCGAGTATACCAAGATCATCGACAAGCTGCCTGCGGGAACGTCGTTTGAAATTACCGTGGCGCGCTATAACGACGAAAAGGGCGAGAAGCTGCGCAAGCCCATCGAGGTGAAGCTGACGGTAACGCTGGAGATGATCGATTAAGAAGCGAATGAGGGTGAGAACCATGCAGGCCATACCGGTTGCCGCCGGAATTCTGGTGCGGGATGGACGGGTCATGATCAGCCGCCGTCCGGCGGGCGCGCATATGGGCAGAATGTGGGAATTTCCCGGCGGAAAGCTCGAGCCGGGCGAAACGCCGGAGGCCGCGCTTCGGCGCGAGCTGCGCGAGGAAACCGGCGCGGAGGTTGAGGCTGTGCGCATTTACGACGCGAAGCTGTGGGAATATCCGGAGAAAACAGTGCTTCTGCTGTTTTACGTTGCGCGCCTGCTCTCCGGCGAGCCGCAGCCGTTGGAGGGACAGACGCTGGCATGGGTAAAGCCCGGCGAGCTGAGCGGCTATGCGTTCGCGCCCGCGGACGAGGAGATTGCCCGGCGGCTGACGGAGGAAACGACGATTTTTGACAATTGAGCCCGGGAAATGTATCGTTGCGCGGATAGGCATTGCGTAAAGGGACGCACTATGATAGAGTATAAGCGCAGCACAAGGAAGGGAGGGATGCACAATCGATGCGGTAATTTCGTATGTGGCCTCAAACGCGCTGCCGCTGGTGGTGATCGTGCTGGGCATGGGGCTTCTGATTCTGGAAATGTATCTGCCGGGCTTCGGATTGCCAGGCATAGCGGGCATCGCGCTGTCGGTGATGGGCATTGTGTTCGTATCCGATTCACTGCTGGAGGGCCTGGTCGCGGCGCTGATTGAGCTGGCGCTGATGTGCGTCGCATTTTCCTTCGCGCTTCGTTCGGCGGCGAAGGGAAAGCTGGCAAAGTCCAAGCTGGTGCTTCACGCGGTGGCCACGGATTCCAAGGAGGAAAATCCGCTGCTGTTTTACATGGACAGGGAAGGCGTGGCGGCGACGCGTCTGAGTCCCGTGGGCACGGGCGAATTTGAAGGCGTGCGGCTGACGGTGCTCTCCGAGGGCGAATTCGTGGAGGCCGGCGAAAAGGTGAAGGTGACCCGCGTGGAGGGCAATCGCATTTACGTGCGTCGCGTGTAGCGCTCCGGTCGGGCAGGAGAAAATGAAGGGGGATTCAATATGTCTATAGAAGGCTCTGTGGCGATTCTGTTTGTGCTGGTTGCGTTTCTGGCGATTGCGCTGCTGTATTTCTTCGCACGCTTCTTCCCGGTGGGACTGTGGATTTCGGCCATGGCGTCCGGCGTGCGCGTGCGCATCTCGATTCTCATCGGTATGCGTTTCCGCCGCATCGCGCCCGGCGACATCGTGCGGCCGCTGATTAAGGCCACGAAGGCAGGCCTGAACATTGACATCAACGAGATGGAAGCCCATATGCTGGCGGGCGGACATCTGAACCGCGTGGTGGATGCGCTGATTGCCGCGCAGGCCGCCAACATCGATCTGTCGTTTGAAAACTGCCGCGCCATTGATCTGGCCGGACGCGATGTGCTGGAGGCCGTGAAGACCTCCGTCAACCCCAAGGTTATCGAAACGCCCATCGTGGCTGCCGTGGCCAAGGACGGCATTGAGCTGAAGGCGAAGGCACGCGTGACCGTGCGCACGAACCTTGACAAGCTGGTCGGCGGCGCGGGCGAGGAAACCATTCAGGCGCGCGTCGGCGAGGGCATCGTAACGACCATCGGCTCCGCCGGAACGCATAAGGAGGTACTGGAGAACCCGGACAAGATTTCGGAGACGGTGCTGAACAAGGGTCTGGACTCGGGTACGGCGTATGAAATTCTTTCCATTGACATTGCGGACGTGGACGTGGGCCGCAACGTCGGCGCACAGCTGCAGATGGATCAGGCCGAGGCCGATCGCCGTATCGCACAGGCCAAGGCGGAGGAGCGGCGCGCGATGGCCGTGGCGAAGGAGCAGGAAAACATCGCGGCGGTTCAGGAGATGCGTGCCCGCGTGGTAGAGGCCGAGGCAGAGGTGCCGCGCGCGATGGCCGAGGCGCTTCGCAGCGGGAAGCTGGGCGTGATGGACTATTATAAGATGCAGAACGTGCAGAGCGACACGCATATGCGCGAGTCGATTGCCGGCTCGGGCAAGCCGACCGCCGGCGATTCGACACCGGCGAAAAAGTAAGGGGAGCCGACCGCAATGTCTCAGCTGATCGTTATCCTGTTTCTGATCGTCATCATTGTGCGCGCCGTAAACGCTGCGAAGGGAAGCAAGGGACAGGGCGCGAAGCCGCCCCGGAGTTCGGCTCACGGACAGGCCGAGGAGGCTGCCGTGGAGAAGGCGCGCAGGCGCGGTCGCGCTGCGCGGCCAAAGTTGGCCGTTGAGACGGAGAGGTACGCGGACTATCCGCGCAGCGAGACTCCGGCAGAGCCAATCGCATGCGGAAACGCGCGGGAGCATTCGCATGCGCGAGTGCTGGAGGTTCGCGTTACCGCGGATGACCTGCGCCGCGCGGTCATTACGAGCGAGATTCTTTCCAAGCCCGTGTCACTGCGGGACGAATAAAACGCAGACCATGCCGCGCTCCGTTAGTCCGGGGCGCGGCAGCGGCAATTCATGGGAGGTGCTTTCATGGACGATATCCGCATCCTGATTGCGGATGATGACGACGGCATGCGCATGATTATGCGCCGCTATGTGGAGAAGGCCGGCGGCTTCCAAATCACGGGGGAGGCGAAGGATGGCCGCGAGCTGATTCGCCTGAATGAGGAAACCCATCCGCAGGTGATTCTGCTGGACGTGGAAATGCCGGTTATGACGGGCGTGGAATGCGCGCGCATCATTCAGGACATCAACCCCAAAACGATTCTCGTGTTTGCCACGGCGCATGAAAAATACATGGGAGACGCCTTTGAGGTGTATGCGTTCGATTATCTTCTGAAGCCGTTCCGGGAGCAGCGCATGCTGAAGACGCTGGCGATGATTCGCAGCCGGCTGACGGAGGAGAGCGGGGAGCGTGCCGTGAAGCCGGAAACGCCGCGAAACGCCGCGCCGCGCAAGCTGATGCTGCGCCATAAGGAGGGCGTCAGCTTTGTGGACATGGAGGACATTCTGCTGATTCAGCGTGAGGATCGCTCGACGGTTTTGTATCTAACGGGCGGCGAACGGCTTGTGACGAGCGATTCCCTGTCCGAGCTGGACGAGCGCCTGCCCGACGATCTGTTCTTTCGCACGCACAAATCGTATGTGGTCGGGCTTAGGCATATCGACTCGATTACGCCCTATGGCCGCTGGACATACGTGGTCAAGCTGCGCGGAACGGCGCACGACGCGCTGGTGACCTCAGAGCGGCTGGAGATTTTGCAAAAGATGTTCGCGTAAGGCTTGCAAAGAAGCGGCGAACGTGGTATGATGCAAAATGAAGGAAAGCGCTTTTTATTTTCCGAAAAAGGAGTGGAGGCTCAATGCTGAAAAAGGGAGCGGCGGAGCGTGCGCTGGGCAGAGCGGTTTCTACCGGCGGCGATTTTGCCGAAATATTCTATGAGGACACGCGCAGCTCGCGAATCGGTCAGACGGACGACCGTATCGACACGGCGACCACAGGCCGCATTCATGGTGCGGGACTGCGGGTTTACAAGGGAACAAACAGCGTATACGTGCACACCAACGACACCTCGGACGCGGGTCTGATGGCGTTGGCGGAGCGCGCGGCGGATGCGGTGGGCAGCGTGCGCGGAGAGGACAGGCAGATTCAGCTGTCCGGCTCCATTGCGAGGAACATTCATGAAATCCGCGAGCTTCCCATGGACGTATCCGGCGAACGGCGCCGCGCGCTGGTGCGCGAGGCATGCCGCACGGCGCGCGCGGAGAACGCGGAAATCGCGCATGTGACCGGCTCCATGTGGGACTGGGAACAGGCCGTGACCATTGCCAATACCGAGGGAATGTTCGTTTCCGATCAGCGCGTATATACGCGTGCAGCCGTTACGGCGGTTGCCAGCGGCAACGGCGAGAACCAGACCGGCTCCGAGAGCCCGGGTGCCATGATGGGCTTTGAGCTGTTCTCCACGAGAGTGGACATGAACGAGTACGCGCGTGCGGCCGCGCGCCGCGCAGTAACGATGCTGCATGCGGACAGGTGCCCGGCAGGCGTAATGCCCGTGGTCATTGACGGCGGCTTTGGCGGCGTAATTTTCCATGAGGCCTGCGGCCATTCGCTGGAGGCGACCAGCGTGGCCTATGGAAATTCCGAGTTCTGCGGAAAAATGGGTCAGCAAATCGCATCCAAAATCGTGACTGCCGTTGACGATGGCACGATTGCCAATGAGTGGGGCAGCGAGAACATTGACGACGAGGGCAACCCGACGACGAAGCTGGTGCTGATTGAAAACGGCATTCTGAAGAATTACATGATCGACCGTCTGAACGCGCGCAAGATGGGCATGCCGGTAACCGGCTCCGCGCGCCGCCAGAATTATTCGTTTGCGCCCACGTCGCGCATGCGCAACACCTATATCGCGCCCGGCACCGATGACGAGGCGGAGATTATTGCATCCTGCGCGGACGGCCTGTACGCAAAGGTCATGGGCGGCGGCAGCGTGAATCCCCTGACGGGCGAGTTCAACTTTGCCGTGGGCGAGGGCTATCTGATTCGCAACGGCAAAATTGATCGACCCGTGCGCGGCGCGACGCTGATTGGCAAGGGCGGAAGCACGATTTCCCGCATTGACCGCGTCGGCAGAAGGATGTGGATGGCACAGGGCATGTGCGGAAGCGCCAGCGGCAGCGTGCCCACGAACGTCGGCCAGCCGATGATCCGCGTGACCGACATGACGGTGGGAGGCAGATAAAATGAACAAGCAGGAGTTTTTGAACAAGCTGTTCGCGGCTGCGGCTGCGGCAGGCATTGCGGAATCGGAGGCGTATATCGCGGGCGGCGAAACCACCTCGGTTGAGATTCTGGACGGCCAGATTAAGGAATACTCCGCCGCAAAGAGCGAGGGACTGTGCTTCCGCGGCGTATACGAGGGCCGTATGGGCTATGCGTCCACCGAGGAAATGGACGAGGACGCCATTGAGATGCTGGTGAACGGCGTTCGGGAAAACGCGGCGCTGCTGGAAACCGATGACAACGAGACGATTTTCGAGGGCGCAAAGGAATATGCGCCGCTGGAGCAGTACTGCGAGGAAACGGCAAGCATGCTGGCCTCCGAAATGATTGAGCGCGCAAAGAAGATGGAGGCGCGCGCAAAGGCGGCGGATCCCCATGTACAGCGCATGGACGGAACCGGGTTTGAAACCTTTGTTCGCGAAAACCGCATTGTGAATTCGCGCGGGCTGGATATTTCCTATCGTACGGCGATGGTCGCCGCCTCGGTGGTGCCGATTGTGGCGGACAACGGCCGTGTGAATTTTGATTATGAGATGAAGTGCGCGTTCCGAAAGGACGAAATCTCCGATGACGAGCTGGCCGACCGTGCGGTTGCCAAGGCCGTTGCCGGTCTGAACGCCGAAAGCGTGCCGTCGGGCAGCTATCACGTCGTTCTGCGCAATGATGCGGCGATGTCGCTTCTGAGCACCTTCGCGGGCGTGTTTTCGGCGGAAAGCGCGCGCAAGGGCCTGTCGCTTCTGAAGGATCGGGAGGGCGAACGCGTGGCAGCCGAATGCGTGACGATTATCGATGACCCGCTTCGCAAGGACGGCTTCGCCTCTGCGCCCTTCGACGCGGAGGGCGTGCCCACGTTCACGAAGACCGTGGTAGAAAAGGGCGTTCTCAAGACGCTTCTGCACA
Source organism: uncultured Oscillospiraceae bacterium (assembly GCA_964565845.1). Lineage (GTDB taxonomy): Bacteria > Bacillota > Clostridia > Christensenellales > Aristaeellaceae > SFHK01. The sequence continues at coordinate 12,038 of CAZMGO010000056.1, forward strand.
ACCGCACTACGGCGAAGGCCATGGGCAAGGAAACCACCGGAAACGCAGCCAAGGGCGGCTATACCGCACCCGTGCGCGTCGCGCCGACCAATTTCTTCATTGAGCCGTCGCAGACCTCGTTTGACGAGCTGTTGGAGGAGGTTGGAAACGGCCTGCTGATTACCTCCATGATGGGCATGCACTCCGGCGCAAACCAGATCAGCGGTGATTTCTCGCTGGGCGCAAAGGGCTTCCTGATTGAAAACGGCAAGCTTGGCCGTCCGGTGGAGCAGATCACCATCGCCTCCAATTTCTTCGACATTTTGAAGAATATCCGCCGCACGGCATCCGACCTGCGCTTCGGTTATCCCGGCACGACGACGATTGGAAGCCCTGCGCTCGACGTGGGCATGATCTCGGTGGCCGGTAAATAAACGCGGCATTTAAAACAAAAACACGCTGGAATCCTCGTGATTTCGACGTGTTTTTGTGTTATCGGCTTGCAAATCGGGCGTGGAAGCGATATAATAAGAACGTGCAAACAGGCTTACAAATGGAATGGAGGCGTTTTTATGATGAAAATTGCAGTTCAGACCGGCGGCCCTGAGGAGAGACTGGGCTTGGACGGAACCTATCGGCTGGTAAAGGAGCTCGGCTTTGACGCCGTTGACGCCAATATCGACCATCTCGTCAGCGGACGGGATCTGCATGAGAAAAGAATTCCTGAAATTTTCCTCACCGGCTCCGACAAGGAGTGTGCCGAGCTTTTCCTTCCGTGGAAGCAGGCTGCGGAGAAGTACGGCATTGACAACTATCAGGCGCACGCACCGTTTCCCAGCTATGTGTACGACGAGGACGGCGAGGAATACAACGACCAGATTCTCACGATGCTCAAGCGAATGATTATGGGCTGCGATGTGATAAACTGCCGCAACCTGATTATTCATCCCTTCTTTTTGGGCTACGACCAGCAGCTTGATCCCGAGAAGGAATGGGAAATCAATATCGATCGGTATTCCCGTCTGATTCCGGAGGCGAAGAAATACGGCGTGACCATCAATCTGGAGAATATGTTCATGTCGAAGCGCGGCAAGATTTACGCGGCCTGCTGCTCGGATATTACGACGGCCTGCCGCTATGTCGATACGCTCAACAGCATCGCCGGGGGCAAGCAGTTTGGCTTCTGCCTGGACACCGGCCACATTCTGCTTGTGGGTCTGGATATTAAGAACGTCATGATTGAGCTGGGCGACCGCATTACCGCATTCCACGTGCACGACAACAACGGCGTGCAGGATCAGCATTTGGCGCCGTATATGGGCGTGCTGGACTGGAACCGCTTTGTGGAGGGGCTGAAGGCCATTGGCTTCAACAAGACGATGAGCTTTGAAACCTTCAACATCTGGAACGTGATGGACGCGGAGCTTGCGCCGAAGATGATGAAATTCATCGCCGAGTGCGGGCGTACCTTCGCTCGCCGCGCCGAGGCATAAATTTTCCCCGCGCGCCGGCGAGATCATACGGAAGGATGAGTGAAAATGAAGCGCGCTGCCTGTCTATTCCTCATGCTGCTTATGGTGCTGAGCGTCGTGAGCGCAGAGGGAGAGGAACGAAGCCTCGGAGGCTTTCACTATCGCCTGAATGCGGACGGAACGGCCATCCTGACCGGCTATGACCGGGCGCAGGGCGTTATCGAGCTGAAAATTCCCGGCACGCTGGAGGGCAGCGCCGTGACGGCCATCGGAGACCGCGCGTTCGCGGACTGCGATTGGCTGACG
>CAZMGO010000057.1:0-686 GCA_964565845.1 uncultured Oscillospiraceae bacterium
ATTGCTCCGTATGCAACGAGATTCTGGTTGCGCAGGAGGAAATTCCGGCACTCGGCCACACCGAGGAGATCATCCCCGCGGTTGCTGCGACGGAAACGGAAACCGGCCTGACCGAAGGCAAGAAGTGCTCCGTATGCGGCGAGATTCTGGTGGAGCAGGAGATCGTTCCCGCGCTTGAGCACCAGCACAACTACGTGCTGAAAGGCTACGATTTCAACGCGGATTACACCAAGAAGGTCGTCATCTACGAGTGCACCATCTGCGGAGATACCTACACGGAGGAAATGGATTTCTAACAAGTAATCCGTTGGGAGCCTGCAGGAATGCCCTGTAGGCTCCCCTCTTTCATAATGGAACGAAGAGGAAGCAAGGGGGAAGACGCATGAAACGAATTTTCGCGTGGATTCTGGCGCTTATGCTGGCGGCAGGTTGTCTGTCGGCGACGGCGGATGAATGCAGTCACGATTGGAAGATGGGTAAGCCCGCGACGTGCGCCGACGATGGAAACCGAATCTGTACGCTCTGTGGCAAGGTTGAACCGATTGCGAAGACTGAAAACCACAGCTGGAAAACCGCCGAGCCGACGTGTGGCAAAAACGGCATGAAGCTTTGCACCGTGTGCGGCGCGAACGAGGTTTTAGAGGCGACCGGCGCGCACAACATGGCGGTAACCACCGAGCCGACGT
>CAZMGO010000057.1:786-13623 GCA_964565845.1 uncultured Oscillospiraceae bacterium
ATGCGGCAAGGACGGCATGAAGCTTTGCACCGTGTGCGGCGCGAGTGAGGTTTTAGAGGCGACCGGCGCGCACAACATGGCGGTAACCACCGAGCCGACGTGCAAGAGTGAGGGTGAGAAGACCTGCACCGTATGCGGCTACAGTGAGAAAATCGCGAAGACCGAGAACCACAGCTGGAAAACCGTCGAGCCGACATGCGGCAAGGACGGCATGAAGCTTTGCACCGTGTGCGGCGCGAGTGAGGTTTTAAAGGCGACCGGCGCGCACAACTGGATCATCAAGGACGCTGGCTGCGAAACGGAGGGCAAGAAGCTCTGCTCGCAGTGCGGAACGTCCGAGCCCATCGCACCTAAGGGGCACGACTGGGTCATTGGCAAAGAGCCGAGCTGCACCGAGCCCGGCGACCGCGCATGCGCAGTCTGCGACGCGAGCGAGGTTTTGGAGGCTCTCGGACACAAGGCTGTGACGATTCCCGCTGTGGAGGAAACCTGCAGCAAGACGGGCAGCACCGAGGGCTCGTATTGCAAGATTTGCGGAAAGGTGCTGAATGATCCGCAGACAATTCCGATGAAAAGGCACAGCTACTACAGCAAGGTGATAGCGCCCACGACAGACAGAAGCGGCTACACGCTGCACACCTGCCGGTACTGCGGCCAGCAGTACAGCAGTGACCGCGTGGAGGCGCTTGGTCAGGGCAACGACCGAATCTACGGCATCGTGACCGATCTGGATCGTGTTGTGAAGGATTACACGCTGAACACGGCAGACGGTGTTGCTGTCATCAACGCTGAGGCGGAGGCGGATGGCACGTTCGCCGCGCGTTGTCTGTTCCTGTCCGAGGAGACGGTGCGGAAGCTCGCGCAGGACGGCTGCGACGAAGTTTGCTTCACGGTTGGCAGCGCGTCTTTGACCTTCCCGCTGAAAGCGCTGGAGAGCCTGAATGACACTGTCGTAATCACGATTTCCGTGAATGCGGATGCGACTGCCATCAGCGTAAAGGCGACGCTTGATAACGAATCCGCGCCGGATGTGACCGAGCAGCTGGAGGGCTTGACGCTGACGATTTCCAACGCTGCGCAGGATGCTGCGCTGGCAGCCGAAAGCGGCCGCGCATGCGACGCAGCCTTCGAAGACGGTGTGTGGACAATCAAAGTTGCGGCGGCGGAAACGTACACCGTTAAATGAGAAAGGATGAACGAATGAGGAGATTTTTATGTCTTGCGTGCAGCCTGCTCCTTCTTATGACGTGTGCGGCACAGGCTGAGAGCGCGCCCCGTATTGCCGCTTCAAACTATGCGCTGACCTTTGCGGTGGAGCAGGTTTGCGGCCATGACTGGACAATTGAGACCGTAAACCCGGAGGGCAAGGCCGATTTCATGCCGGATGACGCACAGATGGAAGCGCTTCGCGCCTGCGACCTCGTGGTTGTTTTCGGAACGGAAGCGTGGATCTCGCAGCTGGACGAGGCGCATCTTCTGAAGGTCGGCGACGCGCTGAAGGATCTCTCTCCTGATGTATCGGAGGGCTTCTGGCTCGCGCCAATCCATATGGCGCTGATCGGCTACGCAGTCGCGGATTCGCTGGCAGCACTGGATCCCGGCTGCGCGGCGGAGTTCACGCATCATAACGAGCACTTTGTGCAGACCATGATCAATTTGGATGACGCTTTGCGCGCCAGCATCGTGCACAGCCAGACGATTTGCGTGCGCGGTGAAAACGGGGAAGACGTTTCTGCATTTGCCGCGGAATACGGCCTTACCTACGCACCGGATGACACGAGTGCGATTGAGCTGGATCCCATCATTTCCGAAACAAGCGAAACCTACATCGAGCGAATGCTCAAGAACGCGGAAAGGCTGCACTGAGCAGACGGAGCCGCCCGTTTCCCTCTGCGCGAGGGGTGCGGGCGGCTCATGTGGTTGGACTTGTCAAGCAAATTAACTTGACAGCATGCGGGGCGCAGTGCTATAATGGATAAGCTGCGAAATGTGCGAAGGAGCGTCTTGTGTGGAGAAGAGAGTGGAATATGGCTGGCTGCTCGATTTCTACGGCGCGCTTTTAACGGAGCATCGGCTGCGCGTCATGCGGATGTATCTGGAGGAGGATCTCTCGCTTCAGGAAATCGCGGACGCGATGGGCATCACCCGGCAGGGCGTGCACGACGCCATCAACCACGCGCAGAGGCAGCTGGAGGCCTACGAGGCCAAGCTGGGGCTTTTGAGCCGATACCGGCGGCTGACCGAGGCGGTCGGCGAATGCCGGGCAGAGCTGGACAAGGCCATTTCCGGCGAGGATAGGCAGGCGCTCTTTCGCGCGAGAGAAGCGCTTCGCCGCATTGAAGATATTGAGAGGTGATTTCCGTGGCGTTTGAAGGACTTTCCGACAAACTGCAGAACGCGTTCAAAAAGCTCTCCGGCCGCGGAAAGCTGACCGAGGCGGACGTCAAGGCCGCGATGCGCGAGGTGCGCATGGCGCTTCTGGAGGCGGACGTCAACTACGCCATCGTCAAGGACTTTGTGAAGACCGTCACCGAGCGGTGCGTGGGCGCGGAAATCCTCGAAAGCCTCACGCCGTCTCAGCAGGTCATCAAGATTGTAAACGAGGAGCTGACCAAGCTCATGGGCGGCGTGAACGCCAAGCTCACGCATTCGCCCACCGCGCCCACCATCTACATGATGTGCGGTCTGCAGGGCGCGGGCAAAACCACCATGTGCGCCAAGCTCGGCCGCATGCTGAAGAAGGAAAACAAGCGTCCCCTGCTCGTCGCGTGCGACGTATACCGCCCCGCCGCCATTCGGCAGCTGCAGATCGTCGGCTCGCAGGCGGGCGTGGAGGTTTTCGAGCGCGGGCAGGGCAATCCCGTGCAGATTGCGAAGGAGGCCGTGGAGCACGCGCGCTATTACGGCTTCAACCCCGTGATTATCGATACCGCCGGTCGTCTGCACATTGACGAAAAGCTGATGCAGGAGCTGCGCGACGTCAAGTCCACCGTCAAGCCGCAGGAGGTTCTGCTGGTGGTCGACGCCATGACCGGTCAGGATGCCGTAACCGTCGCGGACACGTTCAACAAGGAGCTGGGCGTGGACGGCGTGATTCTCACCAAGCTTGACGGCGACACCCGCGGCGGCGCGGCCATTTCGGTCAAGGCCGTCACCGGCAAGCCCATCAAGTTCGCCGGCGTGGGCGAAAAGCTGACGGACGTGGAGCCCTTCCACCCCGACCGCATGGCGGGGCGCATTCTGGGCATGGGCGACGTGCTCAGCCTGATTGAGAAGGCGCAGGACGCGTTCGACGAAAAATCCGCCGAGGATCTTGAACGCCGGCTCAAGAGCCAGCAGTTCAATTTGGAGGATTACCTTCAGCAGATTAAGCAGATTCGCAAGCTCGGCTCCGTGGGCGACATGCTGAAGATGATTCCCGGCATGAGCTCCAAGCTTTCAAACGTGGAGATCGACGAGGACAAGATTGCGAAGGAGCAAAGAAAAACCGAGGCAATCATCCTGTCCATGACGCGCGCCGAGCGCCGCCATCCCGACATTCTGAACGCCAGCCGCCGCCGCCGCATCGCCGCCGGAAGCGGAACCACCGTGCAGGAGGTCAACCTGCTGATCAAGCAATATGAGCAGGCGCGCCAGATGATGAAGCAGGTGATGGGCTCCAAGGGCAAGCTGCCCTTCGGCCTGCGCAAGGGCTTCCGATAATTCGCGGAACACCGGGAAACCCGGATTTCCATATAGGACACAATACAAGGAGGAACACCCCATGGTTAAGATTCGTCTGAAGAGAATGGGCATGAAGAAAGAGCCTTTCTACCGCGTCGTCGTTTCCGACAGCCGTACGCCCCGCGACGGCCGCTTCATTGAGGAAATCGGCTACTACAATCCCGTTGCAGAACCCGCCGTTATCAAGTTTGACGAAGAGCGCGCCAAGTATTGGCTCGGCACCGGCGCTCAGCCGACCGACACCGTTCGCGGCCTGCTGAAGAAGGGCGGCCTGCTGTAATCCGCAAGGACAGCAGACCCTGAGGCAACATTCGTGGATATGGTCGAATTGGTTCGCTTTGTCGCCCAGCGGCTTGTTGACAAGCCCGAAGCGGTGGACGTGCGCGAGGTGGACGGGCCCGAATCCGTCGTAATCGAGCTGCGCGTCGATCCGGACGACATGGGAAAGGTGATCGGCAAGCAGGGCAGAATCGCAAAGTCGCTCCGCACTATCGTAAAGGCGGCGACGCTTAAAAACGAAAAGCCCGTGTTCGTCGAAATTATCTGAATACAAAAGCTCAAAGGCCGCCCGGCGGGGGCGGCTTTTTTTGCCGCAAAACATAACATGCGGCCTTCGGCCTTGCGGGAACAAAGCCATCCTCGCTTCCGTCTGATAGACATCACACAAAATGGAGGATATACTTCATGAATCTCACAAAACTGATTTCTTTTATGCTGACCCTTTTCCTTTGCGTGGGCGCGTTTGCGTCCTCGCCCGCCGATGAAGCCGCAGCGGAGCTGATTTCCGGCACTGTAAGCGAATATGTGGAGGGCGAATATCTGATGCTCGAAACCGAAGCGCTGGGCAGCGTGCAGGTGAACCTGAGCCTCGAAACGCCGATGGAGATTGACCGCGCCGTTCAGGCGGGCGATTACGTGTATGTGGCCTTTGACGGCGTGGTAACCGCGTCGCTTCCCCCGCAGCTCGGCGCGCAGACCGTCATTATGCACACGCTCACCGGCGAGGTTGTAAGCGTGGACGCGGAAAACAATGACGCGCTTATCCGCACGGCGGAGGGACAGGAGGTGCTCGTGCACCTGCCCGACGCATGGAAGGACGCGCAGCTCGATTGCCCCAGCCTGACGGCGTACTATAACGGCGCCATGACCATGTCCCTGCCCGGTCAGATCAGCGCAGGCATGATCGTTCCCAACTACTTTGTAAACGGCGCGGTGGAGGAAATCGGCGAGGATTTCATCCTCATCGACGCGGATGGCCAGAAGCTTCAGGTCAATACGGACAGCATTCCCGAAAACCTCAAGGCCGAGGACGTGATTCGCGTGCGCTATAACGGCCAGATGACCCGCTGCATCCCCGCCCAGATTTCCGCCCTTGAAATCATCCGCGTGAGCCGGTAAGGACATCGGACATAGAATGAAGGCCGGCCGCATCGTTCAAAGCCGAAGCGGTCGGCCTTCTCATTTCCAAAAAAAAAGACAAACGCCCCCCCGAGAGAGCTCGAGAGGGCCGAAGCCCTCTCGAATTTCAATCAAAGGCCGGCGAAGCCGGGCCTCCGCTTTTCGAGGAGGAGGTGCGGAGGGGGAGCGAAGCGCTCCCTCCGCCCTTGGGGAGTCAGCGGATGCCGAGCATGGCCTGCTCGCGCTCCTCCTTGAACTGGTTGGCGTAGAGGTTGTAGTAGTAGCCGCGCTTCTGGATAAGCTCCTTATGCGTGCCGCTTTCGGTCACCTCCCCGTGCTGAATCACGAGGATGCGGTCGGCGCTGCGAATGGTGGAAAGGCGGTGCGCAATGATGAAGGACGTGCGTCCCTTGAGCGTGGTAACGATGGCCTTCTGAATCTTCTGCTCCGTTTCGGTATCGACGGAGGAGGTCGCCTCGTCCAGCACAAAGATGGCCGGCTTGGCAATCAGCGCGCGGGCAAAGGAAATCAGCTGCTTCTGACCGGTGGAAAGGCGGTTTCCGCCCTCTCCGACGTCGGTATCATAGCCCTTTTCAAACTTCAATATGAAGTCCTCCGCGTCCACCAGCCGGGCGGCCTGTTCGATTTCCTCGTCGGTCGCGTCCAGACGGCCATAGCGGATGTTCTCGCGGATGGTGCCGGAGAACAGGTGCGGCTGCTGAAGCACATAGCCCAGATGCGACTGAAGCCACAGCTGTGAGCGCTCGCGGTAGTCCACGCCGTCAATCAGGATGCGCCCCTCGGTCGGCTCATAGAAGCGGCAGATCAGGTTCACGATGGTGCTCTTTCCGCTGCCCGTTTCGCCAACCAGCGCGATGGTCTGCCCCGCCTCCACGTGCAGGTCAAAGTCCTTCAGCACCTTTTCACCGCCGGAATAGCGGAAGGACACGTTTTCAAAGCGAATATCGCCCTTGATTTCCGGCCAATTCGCGCGGTCGGGACTGAAGTTGTCGCCGAAGGCCTTTTCCACCTCGGGCGTATCCTTGATTTCCGGCTCGGTTTCAATCAGCGTAAACACGCGCTCGGCGGCAGCCTGACTGTTCTGCATGTCCGCCAGCGTACGCACGATGGAAACGATGGGGTCAAAGATGTTGCTCGCGTAGTTCACAAATGCCGTCAGCGTACCCAGCGTAATCGCGCCGAAGGCCGCGCTCGTGCCCAGCACGCTCTCGCCGCCCTTCCACAGGGCGATGGCCACGGTGACGGAGCCCAGCGACATGACCACCGGGAACAGAAGCGCGCTCTGAAGCGCCGCGTGAATGGAGCGCTTTTTCATGGTGCCCGTCAGCTGCACGAACTCGCGGGCGTTTTCCTCCTCGCGCACCAGCGTTTTCGTCGTCTTCGCGCCCATGATGCCCTCGTTGAACGAGCCGGTAATCTTGGAGTTGGTCTTGCGCACCTCGCGGTAGTTCTTCAGAATCTTCTTTTGAAGAATCATCGTCACCACGGCGATAATCGGCATGACCGACAGCACCACCAGCGCCAGACGCGGGCTTAAGCGGAACATGTGAATCGCGGCCATGACGATGTAGCCCAAGCCCCACGCAAGGTCGAGCAGACCCCAGCCGATGGTGTCGCCCAGCCGCTGAGTGTCGCTGCTCATGCGGGCGATCAGGTAGCCGACGGGCGTTTTGTCGTAAAACGAGAACGACAGCTCCTGAAGCCTACGGAAGCCCAGCTTGCGGATATGATGCGTCATGCCCGACTCAATGTGTCCGGACGTGAAGCAAAAGGTGAAAATCAGCGCCACCTGCGCCAGAATCACCAGCGAATAGCGAATGACAAAGCTCGTGAAGCCCTCCAGCGTCTGGTTGGCAATGAAGGTATCAATGGCTTCTGCCGTCAAAAGCGGAATCTCCACGTCGATGCGCGCGCTCAAAACCATGCACGCGCACACGAGCAGAAGCTGCAGATGATAGGGCTTTGCGTATTTGAACAGCTTTCGCCAGAGGGATGCGTCAAATCGCTTGCTGTAATCCTGTTCTTCCTGATATTGCACGTTCGTTTCCCTCCCTTACGCGCCTTCCTCGGCGGCGTTCAGCTCCTCCTCCAGCGCGGACTGGATGAGGTAGATGCGCCGGTACAGGCCGTCCTCGTGAATCAGCTCGTCGTGCGTGCCCATCTGCGCCACGCGGCCGTTTTGCAGAACGATGATTTTGTCGGCCTCGGACAAGGTGGTCAGGCGATGCGAAATGATGAACGTCGTCGCGCCCTTCTCGCCCTCGGCGCGGCTTTCGCGCAGCGCCTCGCGAATGGCCTTGTCGGTTTCCGTGTCCACGGCGGACAGCGAGTCGTCAAAAATCAGTATGTCGTTTTCGCGAATCAGCGTGCGGGCAATCGCCACGCGCTGCTTTTGTCCGCCGGACAGCGTAACGCCGCGCTCGCCCACGATGGTATCATAGCCGTTTTCAAAGCCGGTAATGAACTCGTGCGCACTGGCCGTGCGCGCCGCCTCGAAAATCTGCTCGTCGCTCGGCTCGCGCACGGCGATGCCGATGTTGTTCTTCACCGTTCTGGAATACAGAAACGGCTCCTGAAGAATCAGGCCAATGCGGCTTCGAAGGTGTGCCTTGCGGATTTTGCGAATGTCCGTTCCGCCGATGCGAATGGTGCCGCGCCCCTCCTCCACGTCGTACAGGCGCTGAAGAAGGTGCATCAGCGTGCTCTTTCCGGAGCCCGTCGCGCCCAAAATGGCCACGGTCTCTCCGGCCTTTACCTTGAAGTCCACGTCGATCAGCACGGGGTTCATCGGCTCATATTCGAAGCCCACGTGGTCGAACTCGACGTCGCCGTCCACCGGCGCGTCGGTCGCGTCGGGCGCGTCCTCCTCCGACTTCGCCGAAAGGATTTCGTCCAGTCGGTCAAAGGAAACCATCGACTTGCCCATGTCGGACAGGATGCGCCCCATCTGGCGAATCGGCCACAGGAGCATGCCGATATAGCTGACGAACTTGGTCATGTCGCCCACGCTCAGGCCGCTCGTGGAGGCGGTGGCGGCGAGGAACACGCCGTATACCAGCGTCACGCCGGTCTGCGCCATGCTGATAAAGTCGCTGCCCGGCCAGTAGATTGCGAGCAGTTCGCCCAGCCGGCGGTTCTTCTTCCAAAGATCGTCGTTGGCCTCGTTGAATTTGTCAATCTCGAACTGCTGGCGTCCAAACGCGCGCACCACGCGCACGCCCGTCAGGTTTTCCTGAAGGATGGCGCTCATCCGCCCCTCGGCCTCGTCCGCCAGCGTGAAGCTCTTGCGTACCCACTTGAAAAACATCATGGCAAACACGAACAGCGGCGGAACCAGCACCATGCTCACCAGCGTCATCTTCACGTTCATGCCCAGCATCAGCACCAGCGCCACAACCAGCATCAGCACCGCGCGGAACACCTCCACCACCTGCGTTTGCAGGAAGCGGCGAATGGTCTCCACGTCCGACGTGCAGCGCTGAATCAAATCGCCGGTCTTGGCCTTTACGTGGTAGTCGTAAGGCAGCGTCTGCAGATGCGCATACAGCCGGTCGCGCATGTTCTTGGCGATGGACTCGGACGCCGTCGCCGTCCAGCGCGCGCGCAGATACTGGAACACGCCGTTCAGCAGATACAGCGCAATGATTACCAGACCCACCAGCCACAGGTTCGAAATTACGTAGGAAAGTCCCCCGCGGGCTTCAAAGAACCGGTTCATGAAGCCGGGGAAGTTGAGCGGGTTGTTTTCGCCGGTCAGCGTGTCGCGAATCGCGTCGGCGATGCCGCCGAGCATGCTGGGCGACACGAAGCCGACCACGCTCGTTACGCCCACCGTCGCAATCGCGCCTATGTAGCGCAGGCGATTGCCCTTCATGAATTCGTTCAGCCGCAGTAGTTTTCTGGATGCCATAAAACCCTCCATTCCTTGTTCAAAGCGCGCAAAAACCGCCGGGCGCGCAGGTTCGCCCGACGGTGAAAGCATAAGAAAACAAAAGGATAAAACCTATTGCTTCACTCGAGGGCGTACCATGATTCCAAATCCGTTCTTTCCCATCACGCGTGCGGAATTCTTCATCAGCTTCGCCCCCTCTCCTGAAATATCGTAAACAGTATACGCCTATTGCCTTATAAAATCAAGCCGTATGCCATGGTTTTGTCTGATTTAACCGCCATTTTACCGCGCGTTCGCCCGTCAGCGCTTCTCCTGCGAAGCGGACGGCCTTTTCACCGGCCATTTTTCCCGCCCCTCAGAGAAGGGAAACCAACCGCGCAGATAATCGTTCAGGCTGCCCGCGTCGGTCTCCATGCTCATGTGCGCCGCAGGCAGCGTGTGCGCCTCGGCGTCCGGCAGATGCCTTCGCACCCTTGCGGGCGGCTGGCTGCCGAAAATGCGGTCGTTCGCACCCCAAATCAGCATCGTCGGCCCCTTCACCAGATAGGCATCCGCAGGCAGACGATAGCCCTCGCGCATCAGCCGCGCCAGCGTGTCCGGCATGCCGCGCCGGCAGACGGAGCGATGCAGCGTCACCATGCGCGTCCGGCTCACGCGCCTGCCGTAGATGCGGCGCACCAGCATGGCGAAGCCGTGCCGGTCAAGCACCCTTTTCCGGAACCAAAGATCGATCAGCCGTTTCCCCACCGACGTTTCCAGCAGGCGATGAAGCGGATAGGGCATGAATCGGTCGAACACCGGGCTGATCAGCACGCGCGATTTCACGCTGTCCGGCTGATACAGCGTCATCATCATCACGGCGGCGGCGGCGCTTCCGTGGCCGATCAGGTGCCATACGCACGGCTTTTCGCCGCGGCGGCGCTCCACCTCGTCCAGAATGCCCCACAGAATCTGCGCGCGCGTGTCGTTATCCTGAACCGCACCCGGGCCGCAGGCGCTTGCGCCGTAGCCGGGCAGCTCCGCGGCCACGCACAGACAGCCGCTTTGCGCGAGCATGCCCGCCAGCTCCGTCCACGCATCCGCATCGGCCAGAGGAGAGCTTACCATCAGCACGCGACGCGTCGCCTGCGCATCGGGCGTGAATACGCGAAAGCGCACCCTCAGCCCCTGAAACGACAGACGAATTTCCTCGGTTCGCATGCGGATACCCTCCTCCCTTCAAAGCCGCATAGACATACGATTGTATTATAGCATGCCCATCTAAGCGATCGATTTCCATTCTATGTAGCTTTCGCTACAATTCACTGACAATCTTCTCCCTTCCGTCTCCAAAAAGCCGCGTCTTATACAAAATTCCCCGCATGTGTCCCTTGACGAAATACACATGTGCGTGTATAATGGACGGTAATTCAAAGTCGGAGGCAGAGCATGGGCGTAAAGGTGGCTAAATTCGGCGGATCGTCGCTGGCGGACGCCGGACAGTTTCAAAAGGTAAGGGAAATTCTTTTTTCCGACCCGGAGCGGAAATTTGTGGTGCCCAGCGCGCCGGGACGGCGGTTCGACGGAGACGACAAGGTAACCGATCTTTTGTACCGCTGTCATTTCGCGGCGCAGGCAGGCGAAAACGGCTATATATACTTTGAAAAGGCCGCCGCGCGGTATAAAGAAATCGCCGCGCAGCTGCGCCTTAAGACGGACGTTGACGCGCTTCTTCAAAAAACCTTCGCGCAGATTCTCGAAACCGGCACGCCGGACTTCGCGGCCAGCCGGGGCGAATACCTGTGCGGGCGGCTGCTGGCAGACTACCTCGGCTGGGACTTTGTCGACCCGCGCGAGTGCATCCGCTTTGACCGCCGGGGCGCGTTCGCCTCGGAATGGACGAACGAGGTGCTGCGCGCAGAGCTGAAAAAGCACGAGCGCGCGGTCGTTCCGGGCTTTTACGGCTCCTTCCCGGACGGCGAGGTGCGCACGTTTTCCCGCGGCGGCAGCGACATTACCGGCGCGGTGGTCGCGCGCGCGGCAAACGCCGCGCTGTATGAAAACTGGACGGACGTTTCCGGCTTCCTGATGGCCGACCCGCACATCGTGGCAAACCCGCGCGGCATACGGGAAATGACGTATCAGGAGCTGCGCGAGCTGAGCTATATGGGCGCAAGGGTGCTGCACGAGGAAAGCATCTTCCCCGTGCGCGTGGCGGGCATTCCCACGCAGATTAAAAACACCAACGACCCGGCGCATCCCGGCACGATGATTCTCGCGTGCCCGTCGAGGGACGGCGGCGTAATCACCGGCATCGCCGGGCACAAGAGCTTCACGCTGATCTCCATCGAAAAGAGCATGATGAACGCGGAGCGCGGCTTTGGACGCCGCGTGCTGCAGGTGCTGGACGATTTCGACATATCCTTTGAGCATATGCCCACGGGCATTGACACGATGTCCGTCGTAATCGCCACCGAGGCGCTTTCCACGCGCCGAACCGAAATTCTGAAGCGCCTGAACGAGGCCTGTCAGCCGGATTCCATCGAAATGACGGACGGCATCGCGCTCATCGCCACCGTCGGTCACGGCATGGTGCGCAACCCCGGCACGGCGGCGCGCCTGTTTGCGGCGCTCGACCGCGCGCATGTGAACGTGCGCATGATCGATCAGGGCTCGAGCGAGCTGAACATCATCGTCGGCGTGAACAGCGACGATTTCGAAACCGCCGTCCGCGCCATTTACGGCGCGTTTGAAAAAAGCGGAGACTGAAACGGGAAACCCGTCCTCTCTCCGCATTCAAAAATAGGCCTCAAAGGCTCCGCATTACGCCTGTACGCTCAGCATGACCAGCGACGACAGCGCAAGAAGAAGCCCGACGGCCTTAAACGGCGTAATTTTCTCCTTAAACAGGAACACGGCAAACACGATGGACAGCACCAGCACGCCTCCGTTTTCCACCGTGTACAAAACGGGCACGTTGACCAGCTGCATCACGTACATCAAAAGATTCAGCGCCGCCGCGGCGGAAATGCAGCACAGCAGCATGCAAAGCGCGGAGCCCCTCGTCTGCCGGAACGCCGCAGGGCTGCGCCGACCGCGCTTCGCAACCAGCATGCCAAGCCCCAGAAGCGCCGTGAAAAGAAAGGTCACAATGATCATTTCCTCGCGCTGCGTGTTGCCCGTTGCCTCCTGCTGCGCGTTTAAAAGCGCGCCATACAGCCCGTTGCACAAAAACAAAAGCGCACAGAACAGCGGAAACAGGCGGCTTCCGACCGTCTGTTTTTTCTGTTCCCCTTTGCTTCCAATAATTCCGTCCAAATTCAAAAACAGAAACGCCGCCAACATCACCGCCACGCCCGCGTATTGCAGCGCGTTCATCGGCACGTGATATACGGTCACGGACTGAAGCAGCGGAATCAAGATGCCGCCCGCCAGCAGACATAAATTCGCCACGGCATAAGATCCGCCCGCCGTCGCCTTGATCAGCGATAGATTGTACCCAAACAGCACCGCGCCATTCAAAAGCCCCAGCACAACCGTCGCCGCAGACGGCGCAAAGCGCCCCTTCCCTACCGCAAACGTAACGGCAGAAACAAACACGCCGTAAATCACATTGTAAACAAACGGCGAAGTCGCTTCCTCCCCCGGATAGCGCTGGTTGTATAGCCGACAGAACAGCGTCTGACAGGAATACAGCACGATCATCAACGCAATCAAAAGCGTAGATGTCATAAATCTCACCCTCCGTCGCAAATATTTCGTCATCCCTCAAAGAACCGCGCAAAATCAATCCCCGGAAGAGCGCGAGAGGGCTGCGCCCTCTC
>CAZMGO010000058.1:0-13399 GCA_964565845.1 uncultured Oscillospiraceae bacterium
GCGCTTTGCCCGGCGCTCGACCGGATGGGCATTTCGGCGAAGCTCAAGTAAAGTCGTCGTCGTCCGCACCGATGCCGGAGAGCACGGTCTCGATCGTGCTCCACGCAAAGCCGCGCCGCGCCAGCGCCTGCGAAAGCTTCGCGCGTACCTCGCGTGGGTCCCGGCCTTCATAGCGGGGCATGAGTTTTTTTGCCGCGGCGGACGCTGCGGCAAGCTGATCCTCCTCGGAAATGGTTTCAAGCGCGTCCTCGACGTCCGATTCCCGGATGCCGCGGGCGCGCAGCTTTCTTTTCAGGGCGTAGACCCCGGTTTTCCCGGCGGAGGCGAACTCGGCGGCGCGCAGGGCGATTTCCCGGTCGTTTATCAGGCGCGATTCGCGCAGACGCGCAAGCACCGCGCAGACGCAGTCCGGCAGAAATCCCTTAGCCAGCAGCTTTTTTTCGATTTCGCGTTCGGTGCGCGCCGAGTAATCCAGAATGGACAGCGCCGCATCGAAACCATCTCTAAACTGATGCGCGCACACGCGGCCAGTGTATTCCTCCGCATCCAGCTCGTCTCCCACGCCTGCGGGGCAGGCGGCAAGGTCGCTTTTTCGGATGGTCAGGCGGCTGCGGTCATCGAAAATCAGGGTTGCCATCGAGCGATTGATGGAAATTTCCGTAAGAATGGGCATGCACACGTCACCTCACGTTATATTTTATGGAAAATGTGGCGCGATTGCAAGCGTATTTCTTGACGGCAAAATGGGATTTGTGTTATTATATACGAAGACTTCATGCTCAAGGGGGCTTTCCGATGTCAGGACACAATAAATGGTCGACCATAAAGCACAAAAAGGAAAAGACGGACGCCGCAAGAGGCAAAATCTTTACGAAGATCGGCCGCGAGATCGCCATCGCCGTGCGCGAGGGTGGCAGCGCGGATCCCAACGTCAACAGCAAGCTGAAGGACGTCGTCGCCAAGGCGAAGGCCAACAACATGCCCAACGACAACATCATGCGCTCCATCAAGAAGGCCGCGGGCGAGGGCGAGGGCACCAACTACAAGGAGGTTACCTACGAGGGCTACGCGCCCGGCGGCATTGCTGTGATCGTGGAGGTCGTAACCGACAACCTCAACCGTACCGCCAGCGAGGTGCGCCATATCTTTGACAAGTGCGGTGGCTCCCTCGGAAGCTCGGGCTGCGTATCCTATAAGTTCACGCGCAAGGGCGTGATCGAAATCGACAACAGCAAGGGTCTGGACGAGGACGAGCTGATGATGCTCGCCATGGACGCCGGCGCGGACGACGTGGAGGCGGGCGACGAGAGCGCGATCATCTACACCGAGCCCAACGACATGAGCGAGGTGCGCGACAACCTTGAAAAGGCCGGCTGCACCTTCCTGTCCGTGGAGCGCGCCATGGTTCCCAACATGACCACCGAGGTTACCGACCCCGAGCTGGCCGAAAAAATCACTCGCCTGATCGACTGGCTGGACGACTATGACGACACGCAGAACGTGTATCATGACGCCGAGCTGCCCGAGACCGAGGAAGAGGAATAAATCCGCCGAATCCCATAGCCGCTTCGCGGATTGCCGCGGGGCGGCTTTTCATGAAGCGAGCGGAAAGGCGAGAAGGAAGAACAGGGACAATGAAGAGCTGTCCGATCGGTGTGTTTGATTCCGGAATCGGCGGAATCAGCGTGCTCAGAAACATGCGCGCCGACCTGCCGCACGAGGATTTCATTTACTTCGGAGACGACAAAAACGCGCCCTACGGAACGCGTCCGGAGCCGGAAATCCTTCGCCTTGCGGAGGCGGACGCGGAATTTCTTCTGAAAAGGAACGTGAAGGCGATTGTCATCGCCTGCAACACGGCAACGTCGGCGGCTGCGGCGGCGCTGCGCGGGAAGCTGTCCATCCCGGTCATCGGCATGGAGCCCGCGCTGAAGCCCGCGTCGCTCTTTCGGAGGAACGGCATGGTCGCCGTGCTGGCAACCAGCGCGACGCTCAGGCAGGAGAAGTTTCGCCGTCTGATGGAGCGCTACGGGGAATACGCCGTGCCCGTGCCGTGCCCGGGGCTGATGGACTATGTGGAGCGCGGCATTACCGGGGGCGCGGAGCTGGACGCGTTCCTTCGAGAAATCCTTGAGCCGTTTCGGGACTGCCGGTTTGAAGCGGCGGTGCTGGGCTGCACGCACTATGTGTTCCTGAAGGATGCCATAGGAAAGGCCATGCCCGGCGTTCGCCTGTTTGACGGCAACGAGGGCACGAGCCGTCAGCTTATGCGCGTGCTTTCGGCGCGCGATTGGCTGAAGGAAACGGGCGAGGGCAGCGTGCAGCTGTTCTCCTCGGCGCAAAATCCGGAGGTAATCCGCCTGATGGAGCGCCTTCTGGCAACCGAGCCGTGAAAAAACGGCGGGAAATCCGTTAAATGTGAGAGTGAGTGGAAAAAACTCTTTTCAAATTTAACCGAATATGTTACAATATACGATAGCGTATTGTGTGGGCGTTGTGCGCACATGATCTTTTGATCGGAAAAGACAGGGGGAAAGACTGAATGAAGGATTATCAGGCTAAAAACATCCGCAATATCGCCGTGCTGGGACATGGCGGCGAAGGCAAGACCACTCTGGTCGAAGCGCTTCTTTACACGGCCGGCGTCGTTGATCGTCAGGGCCGCGTGGAAAACGGCACCGCGACGACCGACTACGATCCGGAAGAGACCCGCCGTCAGATTTCCATTTCTGCGGCGCTGGCACCCCTGGAGTATAAGGATACCAAAATCAACCTCGTGGACATTCCCGGCTACTTCGATTTCGCCGGCGAAATGATGGGGCCCCTGCGCGTGTGCGAAGGCGCGCTGATTACCGTGGGCGCCGTCGGCGGTCTGGATGTCGGCGCGGAGAAGGCGTGGGCGCAGTGCGATAAGTCTCATACGCCCCGCATGATCGTTATCAACAACATGAGCCGTGAAAACGCCAACTTCGAAAAGGCGCTGGCCACCATTACCGACAAGTATGGCAGCCACATCGCGCCCATCGAGGTTCCGATTGTGGAGAAGGGTCAGTTCACCGGCGTCGTGTGCGTGCTTGAAAACAAGGCGTTCACTGGCGAGGGCAAGACGCTCAAGGAGATCCCGATTCCGGATTTCGTGTCCGGCGAGGTCGAGTCTGCCCGTGAAGCCATCATGGAAGCGGCCGCCGGCGCGGACGAAGAGCTGATGGAGAAGTATTTCGAGGAAATGGAGCTTTCGCCCGAGGATACCATGCGCGGTCTGCGCAAGGGCATCATGGACGGCTCCGTCGTTCCGGTCGTGTGCTGCGATTCCCTCACCCGCGTGGGTCTGGGCAAGCTGCTTGACAACATCGTCGATCTGCTGCCGTCTCCGGCGGACAGGGAGATCGAGGGCGTGAACCCGAAGTCCGGCGACAAGGAGATTCGCGTCTGCAAGGACGGCGAGCCCTTCTCCGCGCAGGTCTTCAAGACGCTGGCTGACCCGTTCGTCGGCAAGCTGAGCCTGCTCAAGATCAATTCCGGCGTGCTTACCAGCGAGACCATGCTGTACAATGCCAACGCCGAGAAGACCGAGAAGCCCGGCACCGTGTACTTCATGCTCGGCAAGAAGACCACGGCCACGACCAAGGTTGTCGCGGGCGACATCTGCGCGCTGGCCAAGCTGGCCTCCGTTGCCACCGGCAACACCCTGTGCGACCCGGCCAAGCCCGTCAAGTATCCCGAGATCGAGTTCCCGGCCCCCTGCATCTCCATGGCTGTGTATGCCAAGAAGGCAGGCGAGGAAGATAAGATCTTCTCCGGTCTGGCGCGTCTGATGGAGGAAGACCCGACCATCACCGTCACCAAGGACGCGGAAACCACCGAATCCCTGATCAGCGGTCTGGGCGAAACCCACATCGACGTGGTTGCCAAGAAGCTGCAGAGCAAGTTCGGCGTGGAGTGCATCCTGCAGGATCCCAAAATTCCGTACCGTGAGACCATCCGCAAGAAGATCGACGTCCGCGGTCGTCATAAGAAGCAGTCCGGCGGACACGGCCAGTTCGGCGACGTCGTTATCGAGTTCCGCCCGAACGATGATCCCACCAACACCGACTTCATCTTTGAAGATGCGGTTGTCGGCGGCGTCGTACCGCGCAACTTCATCCCGGCCGTTGAAAAGGGTCTGCGCGACAACATCAAGAAGGGCGTTCTCGCCGGATTCCCGGTGGTCGGCCTGACCGCGAAGCTGCACGACGGCTCCTATCACCCGGTCGACTCCTCCGAAATGGCGTTTAAGACGGCTGCTCGCCTTGCGTTCAAGCAGCTGGACCAGGCCAGCCCCGTGCTGCTCGAGCCCATCTATCACGTAGAGGTCATGATTCCCGACGAGTACATGGGCGACATCATCGGCGATATCAACAAGCGCCGCGGCCGCATCATGGGCATGGATCAGGTGGATGGCCAGCAGTGCGTGACGGCCGAGGTTCCGCAGAGCGAAATGTTCAAGTATGCCACCGATCTTCGTTCGCTCACTCAGTCCCGCGGCTCCTTCACGATGAGATTTGAGCGCTACGAGGAGGTTCCCGCAACGGACGCCAAGAAGATTATCGAGTCCGCAAAGAAGGAAGAGGAAGAAGAGGAATAATTCCATACCTTCCCAATGGGGAGACGCGAAAGAGCGTCTCCCCATTTTGCATATTCTGCGCCGCCGGACATAGAAAGCTGTGGGAGGTGGATGGATGGAAAGGGCGGCGCTGCTGGTGATTCGGGGAGCGGAGGAAAGGCCGGAGGAGCGATACGGCGAGGCGGCAGACGTTTTTCAGCGCATGCGCAGACAATACGAAAGACTGACACTGCTTGGAGAGGGGAATGGCTGCGCAGTTGTTCTGATGCTCGCGCAGCGCTTTGCACCGGATGCACTATGGCTGTATCCCTGCGAGGGGACGAGTGCAGATGCGTTTCTTTGCGCGCTGGGCGCGTGCGGAGGAAGCCTGTTTGCCGTCTGCGCACCGATTGATGTGTTTCTCCCGGAGAGCCTGACAAAGGGAGCCGAACGCCGAATTCTGCGCGCACTGAGCCGAACAAGGGCGGGGAACCTTGAGGTTCGGAGTCTGAAGCCGGATATGAGACCGGGAAATCGGATAAAAACTGAGGCGAATCGGTTTCGGGAAATAAAAACACTTGCGTGAAAGCTGAAAATGTGTATAATAATAAAAAGCGAGTTTGCGCCAAAGGCGCCAAGTGGAGGAAGATACGAATGCGTTCAAAAACCATGAAGCTGTTGTCCCTTGCCGTAGCCGTCTGCCTGCTTCTGTGCGGCTGCAACCTGATTCGCACAGACCCGGAATACGTGAAGCAGCAGGAGGCCGAAAAGGCTGCGGCGGAGCAGGCCGCGTATGAAGCCGATATGGCTACGGTGCTGGCTACGTACTATGGTGACAGAGTCGTCACCAAGGGCGATGTGGTGGACAGCTATAACGAGCAGATGGACATGTATTCCGTCTATATCACCTACATGAACTATTGGGCCAGCATGTTCGGCATCAGCGAATCGGACAGCATCACGGCGGAGGACGCAGCCCGCGTGCGCGACAATGTGGTGAAGGAAGTCGTCAAAACGCGCGTGCTTGACCAGAAGATGCTTGATCTGGGCTTTGAGGCATTTACGGAGGAGGAGCTGGCCGCCATTCAGACCGCGGCCTCCGAGGAATACGAAGCCTACATTGAAAGTGCCATGAGCTACGGTTCCGACCGCGAGGAGGCCGCAGAAATTCTGAAGACCTCCGGCATTTCCGAGAGCACGGTTTACAACGCCGTGTATGGCGACCACGTGGAGGAGCGCCTGGAAAGCGTCGTCAACAAGGATACGGCTGTTACGGAAGAGGAAATCAAGGCGGAGTACGACAAGCTGAGCGAGGAAGCGAAGACCACGTACACCGACAGCCCGGCCAGTCTGGAAAGCGTCGGCAATTCGAATCAGGCGATCTACTATATGCCGGAGGGCTATCGCTACGTCAAGCACGTATTCCTGAAGCCCGAGGACGCGGTGATGGATGCCTATACCGAGGCGAAGGATTCCGTTTCCACGCTGGAGAAGGCTGTCAGCAGCCTGGAAGAGCAGATTGCCGAGCAGCAGGAGGCGACGGCAGGCGAAGCGACGGCAGCCGAAGCCACGGCTTCCGATGCGGAGGAGGGTCAGACGCTGGAGGAGCAGCTGACCGAGAAGAAGGCCGAGCTTGCCGCAAAGAGGAGCGAGCTTGAAGCAAATGAGAAGGCCGTATGGGTCAATGTGCAGGAGAGACTGGATAAGGTAAATGCCGGAATCGAAGCCGGGACGTCGATTGACGAGCTGATTAAGGAGTATTCCGATGACGCGGGCTCCCTGCAGGATGGCATTTGCGAACGCGGCTATCTGGTGTATGAGACTTCCACCACGTGGGATTCCGACTTCCTGAAGGAGGCCATTGCACTGGAGAACGTTGGCGACTATTCGGCTCCGTTCCTCAGCTCCCTGGGCGTGCACATTGTGAAGTATGAGTCCCAGCCCGAGGCGGGCGTGGTGCCGTATGAGAACGTGAAGGACGCCGCCGAGAAGTCCGCGCTGGATGAGAAGAAGGAAACCGTCTACGATGCGCAGGTAGAGGCATGGGTTGAAGAGGCAAAGCCGGAGTATTCCTTCGAAAACTGGGTAATTAAATAAGCGAAAAGCTGTGGAGCCGCCGTATCGAGCAAAAGTACGGCGGCTCTTTCTGTCTATTTTGGCCGCAAAAATGTAAAACTTTGTATTTTTGCAGGAAATGAGACACATTTGTGGTATATATCCCATGGAATGGATATACTGAAGGATGCTTCGGCATAAGTGGGTTTTCCACAGCAGGAATTTCCTGCGTGAAAATTGTCGAAAGCCGGAGAATGGGCAGGAAAACGGATTGCGAATCGCGAATATAGAACGACCGGAACAATAAAGGGTGAAGGTGAAATATGTCCTCAAGGCTTCCTTCCGCATGGCTGGATGAGCTTCGTTCCCATGTGAGCATCGAAGAGATCGTCGGCGAGCGCGTGCAGCTGAAGCGAAAAGGCAGATACCTGTGGGCCTGTTGCCCTTTTCATAACGAGAAGACGCCGTCCTTCAAGGTGGACACCGACAGTCAGATGTTTTACTGCTTTGGTTGCCACAAGGGCGGCAATGTCATAGGGTTCGTTATGGAGTATGATCACCTGGAGTTCATGGACGCAGTGGAGCTTCTGGCGGATCGAGCGCATATGCACATGCCGGACAGGCTGGAGCCGACCGTCACGGAGGACAGGAACCGTCAGCTGCGCGAGAAGATTTACGAGGCCAATCTGCTGGCCGCAAGGTTCTTTCATCAGCTGATCTGGAAGCCCGAGGGGAGCATGGCGCTGAAGTATCTGTATTCCCGCGGTCTGACGGACAGCGATATTCGGCGGTTCGGCCTTGGCGCGTCGCCGCGCGGCGGAGACACGCTCTATCGCGCGCTGAAGGAGGCCGGGTACGACGACGAGGTGATCGACGCGGCTTGGCTCTGCGGTCAGAGGGATGGGCGCAGGTATGACATGTTCCGCGAGCGCGTCATCTTTCCGATTCTGAACCCGCAGGGAAAGGTGCTTGGCTTCGGCGGGCGTATCATGGGCGACGGCAACCCGAAGTATCTGAACACATCGGATACGCCGGTATTCAATAAGCGGAATGGCCTTTACGCGCTGAACTTCGCCCGAAAGGAGCATGGGCTTAAGCGGCTGGTGCTTGTGGAAGGGTATATGGACACGGTATCGCTGCTGAAGTATGGCATTCCGGGCATTGTCGCAACGCTGGGCACGGCGCTGACCGAGGAGCAGGCGCGGCTGATGAAGCGCTACGCGCCGGAGGTTTGGATCAGCTACGACGGCGACGGCGCGGGACGCAAGGCGGCGCTGCGCGCGCTGGATATTCTGGGTGCGCAGGGCGTGGCCGCCCGTGTGATCGATTATCCGGGCGGCATGGATCCGGATGAGTTCGTTCGCGCCAACGGTGCGGAGGCGTGGAACGCGCTTCGGAAGCTCGAACCGGCGGAGTATCGCATGATGCGCGCGCGCGATGGGTTGGATATCACCGTGCAGGAGGCTCGCACGCAGTATACGATTCGCTGCTGTGAGATTCTGAGAAGTGTGCAGAACCCGGTTGAGCTGGAGAATTATCTTCAGAAGCTGTCGCACGATACGGGCTATTCGAGGGACGTGCTGCTTCGGCAGATAGGACAGTCTGCGCCGCCGAAGGCGGAGGAGGTATCGAGGCCTCGCGCACCCGTCGCTGCGCCGGAAAAGCGTTCGGAATTGCAGCTTGCGCAGATGCAGCTGATTGCGCTTCTGAGCAACGGAATGATTCCGGCTGACATGCTGATGAAGGATGACTTTGACGACGGATTGTATGCGGATATGTTTGAGTATCTGTCCTCCGGAACGAAGGCAAGGGATTTTATCAGCGAAATTCCGGAGGAACAGGCACGGGAAGCGCTGGAGGCGATCAACTTCGAGCCGCTGCCCGAAGGCAAGGAAAAGGCGATGAATCTGGCGGAGGAGCTTTTACACCGAATCCGTCAGGTTCGGATCAACCAGCAAATAAACCTGTACGCCGCGCGAGCCAAGACGGCCGACGCGGAAGAGAGAAAGCGGCTGAACCAGCAGATTCAAGCGCTGCTCGCGAAGCTCGATTAGCGTCGACCCCCGAAAGGAGTGCCCTGAGAATGAAAAACGAGAATGCGGAAATGATCTCCAATCGCGTCCGGGAGCTGATTGAAACCGGAAAACAAAAAGGCGCGCTGACGATTAAGGAAATCATTGAACAGTTTGCCGATTGCGAAATGGAGCCGGATCAGTTCGATAAGATTCTCGACACGCTGTCGGAACTGAACGTCGAAATTATCAAGGAAAACACCGTCAGCGAGCCGAGCCCGGCGCCCGTTCCGGACGACCACCTCGACGACCTGACGCCGCCCGAGGGTATCTCCATTGACGATCCCGTGCGCATGTATCTGAAGGAGATCGGCAAGGTTCCGCTGCTTACGGCGGATGAGGAAATCGAGCTTGCCAAGCGCATGGAGGAGGGCGACATAGACGCGAAGCACCGCCTGTGCGAGGCGAACCTGCGGTTGGTTGTGTCCATTGCCAAGCGCTATGTGGGTCGAGGCATGCTGTTTCTGGATCTGATTCAGGAGGGCAACTTGGGCCTGATTAAGGCGGTTGACAAGTTTGATTACCGCAAGGGCTACAAGTTCTCCACGTATGCCACGTGGTGGATTCGTCAGGCCATCACCCGTGCGATTGCGGATCAGGCGCGCACGATTCGCATTCCCGTGCACATGGTGGAAACCATCAATAAGCTGATTCGCGTGTCCCGTCAGCTTCTGCAGGAATACGGCCGCGAGCCGCTGCCCGAGGAAATCGCCGAGGAAATGGGCATTTCCGAGGACAAGGTGCGCGAGATTATCAAGATTGCGCAGGAGCCGGTTTCGCTGGAAACGCCGATCGGCGAGGAGGAGGACAGCCATTTGGGCGACTTCCTGCCGGACGAGGACGCGCCCGCGCCTGCCGAGGCTGCCGCGTTCACGCTTCTGAAGGAGCAGCTGATGAGCGTGCTTTCCACGCTGACGCCCAGAGAGGAAATGGTTCTCAAGCTTCGCTTTGGCCTTGAGGATGGCCGACAGCGCACGCTGGAGGAAGTGGGCAAGGAATTCAAGGTGACGCGCGAGCGCATTCGTCAGATCGAAGCCAAGGCGCTTCGCAAGCTGCGTCATCCCAGCCGCTCTCGTAAGCTGAAGGATTCCTTAGACTGAGAAATGTCTCGGAATGAAGCGAAATGCCGACGCAATGGACGACGGCATTTCTTTTTACGGAGGAAATCACATGCCGCTGACGGATGAAAGGCTTTCGGAAATCATCGCAATGCTGCCGAAATGCGGCGTCGTGGCCGACATTGGAACGGATCACGGCAGGCTGGGTGTGCAGCTTTTGCTTATGGGCATGTGCGAGAAGGTGTGGTTCACGGATATTTCCGCGCCGTCGCTTCAAAAGGCGAGGGAGCTGGTTGAGCGGCGGGGACTTCAGGACAGAGCGGAGTTTTTTGTGGGGGATGGCGCGCAGGCGCTTCCCGGCGCGCCGGATGCAGCCGTCATCGCCGGTATGGGCGGCGAGACGATTGCGGGCATTCTAAAGGGCGCGGGTGAAGCGCTTGAAAACAGCGTGCTTGTGCTGGAGCCGAACGTAGGATCTGAGCTGGTGCGCCGGGCGCTGATGGAGACGGGCAGACGCATCACCGATGAACGCGTTGTGCGGGCGGCGCGACGGCGCTATATATTGATTCGCGCGGAAAAGGGAGAGACTGCCTACACGGAGCGAGAGCTGCTCATGGGGCCGGTACTGCTGAAAAATCCAAGCGAAGCGTTTCGCGAATATGCAGCCTTTCGCCTGCGTGTTGCCCAAAGGGCGCTTGCGGGCGCCGAGAAGAGCGAGGGCTCCGAAAAGGACGCACTGCAGACGGAGATGGAGTATTGGAGGGAGATCGCTGAATGCTGAAGGTGAAGGATGTATACGGCTGGGTTGATGAAATCGCGCCGTTTGACAGGGCGGAGAGCTGGGATAACGTCGGACTGCTTTGCGGAAGCATGGAAAACGAGGTTCGGGCGGTGTTCTGCGCGCTGGATTTAAACGAGGAGGTGCTCGATGCAGCATGCAAAAAGGGCTGCAATCTGATTGTGACGCATCATCCCATTCTGTTCGGCGGGCGAAAAAATCTTTGCGAGGATACGGCGGAGGGCAGGCTTCTTTGCAGGCTTGTGCGCATGCATATGAACCTGATTGCCGCGCATACGAATTATGACGTGGCTGTTGGCGGCGTGAACGATTGCCTTGCCGACGCGCTGGGGCTTTCCAATGTTCATTGCGTGGATGGCGATGAGGAGGGCATCCTGCGCATCGGAGACGTGGAGGCAATGACGGCGTCGGCGTTTGCGGCGCGCGTGACCGAGCGGCTTGGCGATGTCGTGCGCGTATACGGCAACCGTCAGAAGGTGGTAAGGCGCGTGGCGCTGGTTGGTGGTGCGGGCGGCGAGTATGCGCAGGCGGCGCTGAAGGCGGGCGCGGACGTATATGTGACTGGCGAGATGCGATATCACGATGCGGTGTCGCTGGCGAGCGAGGGACTCGTGACCATGCAGGCCGGACACGATTCCACCGAACAAATTGCCGTGAAACCGCTGAGAAATGGTTTACAAATGAGAGCAAATGCGTTACAATACAATGTGAGCGTGTATGCAAACGATTTGGGGGTAGAGGAATGAATCTGGATACGCTTTGGAATTACATGCAATTTGACTTAGAGGCGGATAAGTTCGGCAGCGATATGAGGAAGTCGCCGAAGCGTCAGCTGCTGGTGAAGGATCGGAATTTCCTCAAGGAGCAGCAGATGAACATCGCCAAAATTGAAAGCGACGTTTCCGCCATGAACGACCGGATGGAGGCAATTCGCGGCGAGGTGGAAAGGCTGAATAAGCTTCTTGACGAGCAGCGCGCCCGTCTGGAATCCGAGCCTCCCCAAACCGCAGAGGAGATTAAGGAGCGCACGACGGCGATTAAAAAGGTGCTTGACTCGCTTGAGCGCTATGAGCAGGAGCTTTCCAAAATGCGCAAGGATGCCGATACGCGCGATCGTCAGCAGAAGGACATCCACGTGCGCGCCGCGAAGACAAAGGCGGAGTACGATGCGGTAAAGCTCGAGTACGACAGGGAGTACGCCGATGACACGGTGAAGCTTAAGAACCTGCGCGCTCGCGCGGAAGCCGAGGAGAAGAAGACGGATCCGGCAGACCTTGAAAAGTATAAGTCCATCAAGGCGCATGTCACGCCGCCGATGGCAAAAATGATGAACAATCAGTGCGGCGGCTGCTTCATGGCGCTTCCGCTGGGCACGCTGAGGGATTTGAAGTCCGGCGAGCATATGGTAACGTGCGATAACTGCGGACGCATCCTGTACGCGAAGGACGAATAACAGCCTTTGCAAATTGGCATGGGGAATTTTATGTAGATACGGAGGTAATGGATTGTGAAACCGTTTATGAACGAGGATTTCCTTCTCACCACCGATACGGCGAAAAAGCTGTATCACGAGTATGCCGAGAAAATGCCCATCATTGACTATCATTGCCACCTGAGCCCGCGGGAAATTGCGGAGAATATCCAGTTCAGAAATGTAACCGAGCTGTTCCTCGGCGGAGATCACTACAAGTGGCGCTTCATGCGCGCCATGGGCGTGGATGAGAGCCTGATTCGCGGCGACGGCGACGACTATGAGAAATTCCTTGCCTATGCAAGGTGCATTTCCATGGCCATCGGCAACCCGCTCTATCACTGGACGCATCTGGAGCTGAAGCGCGTATTCGGCATTGAGGAGCCGCTGAACGAGCGTACGGCGCCGGCAATCTGGGAAAAAGCGAACGCCATGCTCGCTACCGAGGAATTCCGCGCCCGCAGACTGATTGAAAAATTCAACGTGAAGGTTGTCTGCACGACCGACGATCCGGCGAGCAATCTGGAATACCACGAGCAGATTGCCAAGGATCCCACCTTCAAGGTGAAGGTTCTGCCCGCATTTCGACCGGATGCCGCGATTAAGATTGGCATGCCGGCCTACAAGGGCTATATTGAAACGCTGTCCGAGGTCAGCGGCGTGAAGATTGCGTGCGCCGAGGATGTCGTGAAGGCGCTGACGCAGCGCGCGAAATTCTTTGACGAGCACGGCTGCCGTGCGTCTGATCATGGTCTGGACACCGTGCCCTATGAGCCGGTCGACATGGCGAAGGTCAACGAGGCGTTTGCGCTGGCAATGAACGGAGAGAAGCCCTGCGACACGCTCATCGACGTATATCGCACGTATATCCTCGTCTCCATGGGCCGCGTGTACAAGGAGCTTGGTTGGGCACAGCAGTATCATGTGAATGCGCAGCGCAACAACAACACGAACGCGTATGAGAAGTGGGGCGCGGACATCGGCTTTGACGCCATCAGCGATGAGAAGGTTGCCTATAAGCTGAACCGTCTGCTGGACGAGCAGGAGAAGGAAGGAAGCCTTCCGAAGACCATCCTGTATTCCCTGAATCCCACCGACAACTACGTGATTGGCACGACGATCGGAAACTTCCAGACCGAGAGCGGCATTCCCGGCAAGCTGCAGTTTGGCTCGGCGTGGTGGTTCTGCGACCAGCGCGACGGCATGGTCGATCAGATGAAGACGCTCGCGGCGCTGGGCGCGCTGTCCACCTTTGTGGGCATGCTGACCGATTCCCGCTCATTTCTCAGCTATCCGCGGCATGAGTATTTCCGCCGCATCCTGTGCGAAATTCTCGGCACGTGGGTGGAAAACGGCGAATAC
>CAZMGO010000059.1:0-6743 GCA_964565845.1 uncultured Oscillospiraceae bacterium
TTCTACAACAGGAGGTCTCTTTTTTCTATCGTCCGTTGGTTGGGAAACGGTCCACTTTATTTGAGCACTCAGCAGGAAGGGCCATGTATCCCATCGCAAAAAAAGCTCGCATGACAGACAGCGCATCCGTCATGCGAGCGGGCGGCACCACAGAGACGAAAATCCGTCCGTTCTCGGCGCGGAGCTGACCCTCTTCTTCAGTCCAATTCAATCGCCGCACAGACGCTTCGAAGCGCCTGCGCCGCCTTTTCCTCGTTTTGCTCGTTCAGCGCTTCCTGGATGCGCGCAGACACAGGCTGCAGGCGCGCGGCATAGGTTCCATCCTCCACAAGCCGCCGCACGTGCTCGACGGTCGTATCAACCGTCATCGATGCCGCCTCCGCTTCGGCTTCGGCGATTTCGCCCTCCACCGAAACCTCCGCCCGCGCTTCCACTTCCCGACAGACAAGCTTCGCCAGCTCCTCCGCGCTCACCGGATCGTCGGAGTCCACGACATACGTTCCCGGCTCACACGCCGCCGCAATCCGCAGGGCGCCGTGTGCCACGTCCGCCTCGGACACGAACGAATACGTTTCGCCTGCGCGTACGGCAAGCGTTTCGCCCTGCGCCGCCCTTTCCAGCATGCGTCCAAGCACGCCGCCGGACGAGGAAACCAGATTGCGGTACAGAACAAAGTACGTGCACATCGCATTCTCATGCGCGGAAAGCGCATAGATCTCCTCCGCGCCCACGATGCGTGCCGCCTGCGCCAGATTATCCGGGCGATGCTCCGGGCGGCTCGAAAGCACCACGAACCTCTCCGTGCCCGAATCCCGCGCTGCCCTCCACAGCCCTATCGAGCCCGCAACGTTTACCGCCGCAATTCGAAGCGCGCTGCCGGGCGCATTTTCTCGCGAAAGACCCGCCGCAAGGCACACCAGCTCCGGGCGCACCTGACGGACAATCCGCTCCATATGCGTCTCATCCGCCAGATCGGCCAGCAGACATTCACAGCTTCTCAGCGCCGGTGCTGCCAGTCGTTCCTCGTCCTGGTCGACCACCGTCACCTGCGCGCCTGCCTTTGCCAGAAGCGCCGCTGCGCGCGCGCCTATCCGCCCCGCGCCCACAACCAGCGCACGGCAGCCGGCATATGCACCAAAGCGCGCATCGTCCTCATCATGCCGCCAGCCGGCGAGCACGTCCTCCAGCCGCACCGTGCGAAGCTTACCGCCGTCGGCCATGAGCACGCTGCACCCGGCGCGCCGTGCCGTGCGAAACACGCGCCGACGCGCTAATGTGGGCAGACTCATTTCGGAGAAAATCACCTCGTCCACCCGCTTGCGCGCGATTACGGCGGCTGCGTCGGCCAGCGTGCCCTCCACGGTCAGGTTGCTCACCTTGCGATAGAGCCGCTCGACATCCTCATCCAGAAAGCCCACGGCTTCATGGCGCACGCTCCCGTCCGGCCCCTCGTTGATTTGCTTGGCCAGCGCTGCCCCCGCCGAATTTGCGCCTATAATCAACGCGCGGCGCACATTCTTGTTGTTTTTATCCACGAGCAGCCGATCCTGAATCAGAATCCATGCAAATCGAGCCGAAATCAGAAACAGCATGGACAAAATGCCATCCAGCGACAGGACGATACGCGCGCACCGCAGATGAAACACACGGTTGATCAGAAGGTTGGTCAGCGTGGCAAAACCCAAGGCCAGTACGATTCTCAGCATGTCGCGCATATCCGCAAAGCGCCAATACACGCGGTACACGCCCATCACAAACAGGAAAAACAGGCTTACGCTAAGAAGCACCGGCGAGAACCGGACGATCGTCATCATATGCTTGGCCGTGTTCGGCGAGGGATTATCCCCGAAGCGAAGCAATATCGAAATCAAAAGCCCCAGCGCAACCAGAATCAAATCCAAAAAGATGACCAGCGCTTTTCGAATATAAAAATGTCTTTGCCGGTTTGTCTGCATTATGTATCCCCCTTCCCCGCGCGCCTCCATTCGGGTACCATGCGGAGTCGTATACATTATACCCGAATGGAGACGCGATTGCAACCGGCTCACTTGGCTTTTGGCCGAAAGATCAGCGCGTTCAGAAGCCCGAAAAATACAGCTGCCGTGATGCCCGCCGCCGTCTGCATGACGCCGCCGGTAAAGGCCCCCAGTATGCCGTGCTCAACCACCGCGTCATGCGCGCCCGTAGCCAGCGAATAGCCAAACCCCGTCAGCGGAACCGTCGCCCCCGCACCCGCAAAGTCGACAAGCGGCTTATATAGACCCAACGCCGTCAGCACCACGCCCGAAACCACAAACAGCACCAGAATGCGCGCGCTCGTCAGCTTAGTATACATAAGCAGCGCTTGCCCCACACAGCAAATCAGCCCGCCAACCACAAATGCCTTTCCATAGATCAAAAGCTCGTTCACGCGCGTTGTCTCCTTTCAATCGCCGCCGCATAGGCAATGGATGGAATGCTCTCTCCCTGCTGCGACGAAACCAAGCTCAAAAGCGCACCCGAGCCAATCGCCAGCAGACGATCAACCTCCCCGCGCTCCATGCGATTCAAAACGTGCCCGGCCAGCACGCTGGCAATGCAGCCGCAGCCGCTTCCGCCGGCATGCGCATCCTGCTCTGGGCTGAACAGGCTCGCTCCGCAGTCCATCAGCCGCCCTTCGTCTATCGGTACGCCGCGGCGCACGAGCAGCTCCAGCAGCAGATCGCGCCCGATATTGCCAAGGTCGCCGGTCACGATCAGATCATAATCCCGGTCGCAGCGGCCGGTATCCTCAAAATGCGCGCAGATTGTGTCTGCCACGGCGGGCGCCATTGCCGCGCCCATGTGGTTCGCGTCCTTAATCTTCAGGTCGATCACTCGCCCCACCGTTCCGTGCGTTACGCGCATGCCGCACGTTTTCGTGTCATCCAGAAGCACGGCTCCCGAGGCCGTAGCCGTCCATTGTGCCGAGGGCGGCCGCTGCCCGCCCATTTCCAGCGGCATGCGGAACTGGCGCTCCGCCGTGCAGAAATGGCTGCTGGCCGCGCACATGGCATTTTTGAGATACCCTGCCGACACAAGCGCCGCGCCCACCACCAGCGCCTCCGTCATCGTAGAGCATGCGCCGTACAGCCCCAGAAACGGCACGCCCAGCTGCCGCGCGGCGAAGCCCGCCGAAATAATCTGCGCATTCAAATCGCCCGCCAGCAGCGCGCCGACATCTCCAATCGGCATATCCGCCTTGGACGCGCAAAGCTCCACCGTTCGCCGAAGCATTTCGCTTTCGGCAAACTCCCAGCTCTTCTGTCCCAGAAGGTCATCCTCAATAATCTGGTCAAAGCTGCTTCCCAGCGGCCCCTCCGCTTCCTTCTGACCCGCCATGCAGGCGCGCGACTGAATCCACGCGCCCTCCTCATAGAAAAACGTGCGCTTGCCCTCGCGCCTCATCCAATCACCTCCGTGAGCCAGAAAATCAGGCCATAAACCACGCTGGCCGAGATGCCATAGGACAGCACCGGCCCGGCAATCGTAAACAGCTTCGCGCCCACGCCGAGCACCAGCCCCTCACGGCGGAATTCCATGGCGGGCGCGCACACGGAATTGGCAAAGCCCGTGATGGGCACAATGGAACCCGCGCCCGCGTATTTGCCGATTTTATCGTATACGCCTACACCCGTGAGCGTGGTTCCCAGAAACACCAAAACCGATGACGAAAACATCGGCAGCTGCTGATAGGAAAGCCCCAGCGCCCCGCCGAGCGCGCCGATGGCCTGCCCGAGGGCACAAATCAGCCCGCCGACCCAGAATGCCCGCAAAAATCCCTTCAGCTTCGGGCTTTTGGGCGTAAGCCTGTCAACCATTTCGCTGTATGCCTTCGCGTCCGGCATTCGCTCGCTGTTCACTGCGCCTCACCTCCTTCGCGGCTGCGTTCCATCCTGTGTTCAAACGCACATGTGCGCGTTTCCCGGTCGCCCGCATGAGGCTGATACGTCAGTGCCGACGGCGCCGCGCAGCGGCCTTTTTCCTTCATTTTCATAACCTCCCCGCAGCACAGGCTGCCTGCAAATAACCGTTCTCAGTATCCTCGGAAAGGCCGGAAAATATTCGCGCAAAAACATGGTTGAAGCTTCCGCACGTCTGTGGTAAGATAGATTCACTTTTATAAGGAGGTATCAATGAATGACAAATTATCGCAAATGGACGCTTCTCCTTCTGACCGCCTGTTTGGCGCTGAGCATGCTCGGCTGCATGGCGGAAAGCACAACGGTCGATGTGGACGCACTTCGGGAAAACTACGAATCGCACGCGCTGAACGTCGTGCAGGCGCTTGCCAACTATGGCTGCGATAACCTGAATCTCTACGGCAATAAGAGCCCCTTCGAGCGCAAAACCGAGCTTTTCGAGCAGCTTCGGAAATTTGACGGCGGCTGGTTCAGCAAAACGAGCAAGCGCACCGTCGACAACCTGAAAACCGATGGCTGGACGCTTGTCAGCGACACGGAATTCACCGTTAACGCCTACTGCGACTTTACCATCGTCTATTCCTATGATCGCTCCAGCGAAACCTTCCACTGCGGCTGGAAGCTTACCTACCGCAAGGACACCGCTAAAGACACGTGGGCGCTTCAGGATCTCTGCGTGCTTCCGAACGAAACGGATGCGCAGAAGGCCGAGGCCTATAATGCCAAGGGCAGCGGCATCACGATTTATCCCGTAAACGCCAAGTTTTCCACGGGCTACATGGCGATTTTGGAGGATCCCTCCCGCATGTACGTAGGCACGATCGACAAGTTCGGCAGCAGTGTCACCGGCATGCGCATCGATGACCTCTGCGAAAAGTATGGCGCGCTCGGCGGCATGAACGGCGGCGGCTTCGAGGATAAGGGCGGCGCAGGAAAGGGCGGCGCGCCGTTTGGTCTGCTCGTCAGTCAGGGCAAGCAGCTGAAGGCGCACACGCCCAACGGTCAGGCATCGAGCGTAGTCATCGGCTTTGACGAAAACGATAAGCTTATCATCGGAAAATTCAAATCGAATGAAATCGAAGGCCTGAAGCTGCGCGACGCAATGGCGTTTAATTACGCGCTGGTTCAGGACGGCGAGCTCGTGAAAAACGAAAAAGTGACCGTCGCCTATACCACGCGCACGGCCATCGGTCAGGATGCAGAGGGACACGTGCTCATGCTCGTCATGAAGGGACGCGAGCCGGACAGTCTCGGCGCAACTCTGGATGAGCTTGCAGAAATCATGCTCGAATTCGGCGCCGTGAACGCCGCGAACCTTGACGGCGGCACCTCTACCTGCCTTTACCTGAATGAAGAATCCATTTACAGCGGCTTCCGCCTCGATTGCTCGCGCCGTATCCCGGCCGCCTTCCTCATTGCTCCGCTGGAGTAATCCCGCACAAACGTGTTATGGCGCGCCCGGGCATCCCTTCCCGGCGCGCCATATGTGTAAAAAAAGTTTTTCTCACTTCGAGGCTTTGCTGCCCGCAGTCCAGCCAAAGGAGAAACGACTTCCCGCATGCGTTGCCCGTTGTTTCCCATTCAGCAGCCCATGAGCTGCATTCGCAGTGAGCTCGCCTGCGTCTCCATGCTCCTGCACGAAGGACGCAGGCGCCTGCCGCGCAAAACGATTGGCGCTTTATGCGTACATTAACAAAAATGAGGTATGTTCCATGAAGAAATCTTGCAAATGTGCACTGCACGACTACCTGACCGACTGCATCACCAATGACTGCAAGCACGAAAAGTCGGCTCAGACCAGCTTCCATAGGAAGCTCTTGGCAGACCTGCGTTCCCCTTCCTCCGGCAAGCATGGCGAAGGCCTTTGCTGCACGCTCAGGTTCATCATCTACCTCTGCTTCTTCTGCTCCGACGTCAATAAGCTCATCGCCGACCTCCGCGAAATCATCCTCAGGATATACGGCGACGATTCGCAAGACTCGTAAGCTTCCTTCAGGCTCTCTCTGACCTCAGAGTGAGCCTCCCGATCCTGCTTGACTTGTGCAGTCATAATCTTTATGTATCCGCCAAGCTAAGCGGACTTCGCAGGCAAGCTTCACCCCGCCTAAGAAGGCTCCTCAGGCAGGGTTAGGTTGTTGTACGCAAAAATCGCCTGCCCCCGCCAAGCTTGAAACGGAGTCCTCATCCATAGCCTATGACGCGCCTCCGCTTGACTTCTAACGGTCAGGCTTATTCGCATGCAGCGAACACCCATGCTCGCTCATAGCGCGTTCGAGCAGGAGAGCCTGCTGCAGATGTTGACTTCTGCAACAGGCTCTTGCAAGCACATCCAGTTATGATCTCACACGGAGTTCCTTTTTACTTTCCTCATTCATAATCTGGCTTTCCAAAGTATAGAATTGTGCCGCCCCCAATCGACCCATCGCTTTTTACTATTTCTGTCCTTCTTATCACTTTTCCGCCAGCAGTGTTCGCAATATCGGTATTTCCTTCTAACGTAATCATTGTGTAACTACCATCTCCGTTAGAATAAAACTCCTCAACAATCCCCACATGTGAAATCGGAACCGATATATTATCATGGTGAGGTAGTATTTCATCCTTGTCAAACTTGTCTCTTACTGCTTTTCCGCTTGTGGAACCCCATTCTATGAAGATAAGATCACCGGGCTCTACCTTTATAATTTCATCTTCTTCATACTTATATCCATCCTTTATCTGATTAAAGGTGAATACCTGCGGTCGATCATCCGCACCTTTTTTACTCGACAAGCCAAAGCCTGTAATACCGCCTCCATCCCA
>CAZMGO010000059.1:6753-8321 GCA_964565845.1 uncultured Oscillospiraceae bacterium
TGCAGAACTCGACTTTTTCACTATACCTTCCGGATCAACGTCGTTTGCATACGCAGCCATGTATATACACCACGATGCAAAAGACGCACACCAAGCTTGCTTATTCGCGCCTATCCAATAACCATATTCGGTATCCTTATCTGCACCTCCCGTGACACCCATCTGAGACTTCGCGATTGCTATTACGTCTTTGCGAATGTCTCCTGTTATCTCCACTTCGCACAGCTTTTCGTAATAATTCGTTTTCTTGTATTTGTCTCTGAATTTCTTTTCCTCTTCCAGTTTATCTATTACATCCCCCAATCTATTTCCGTACCCGCACACTTTGCACAGTCCGTTGTCATCCAGATCATGCGTCACCTTCAGCTTCAGCGTGCGCTCGTTCTCTTTTGTGCCGTACACATTTTTATTCCAATCCGCATCTACGTAGCTCAGCGACTGTACGGTAATCGGGTATTCACCCGCATAGCTCTCGCCGTTCTTTCCGAGCTTGAGCGTGTATTCCATCTCGAAGGTTCTGGTTCCGTCGGCTTCGTTATATTTGGCTTTAGACACATAGGTAGTCTGATCGTGCACCTTGCCGAAGTACATCTCGACGCACACAGTGTCGATGTTGCAAACGACGGTAACGGTAAACGTCTCGCCGCCCACCTTCTCAGTTGCCTCTTTAGGGGAAACGTCCACGCTCCGAATGACGCTCACGCCCGCCTTTACCGTCAGCTTCTGCTCAGCGCAGTACGCCTCAGTGCCCGCCACGCGGAATTTGATGCTGCGATTTCCGTCATTGGAGAACTCATGCACGCAGCTCACCTTTCCGTTCTGCACGGTTACGTTTTCGAAGGTTACAGTGAACTCGTCATCGGCACGCATTTCGATCGTCAGCGTATCTCCGTCGCTTGCATTGGCGATACTCAGCGTAAACTTCACCGTGTCGCCAACCGTTATCTCAGCCGCAGACATCTCGAAGCCCGTAACATAGGGCGCATCCTTAGACTCCTCCACCTTCTCATAGCCGCAGGCACAAACGCCTTTGCTGTTGAAGCTGTGCGCCCTCTTGACCGTGCTTAACTCGGGTCTACCGGCGCTGATATAGGCATCGCAGTCCGCGCAGCGCAGGTCGTAGTACTTCGTGGTAATAACCTCATGCTGGGCGTCGTCGTAGGAGTTCAGTCTGGTCTTCCGCATGGCGGTATTCTCTACCCGCTTCGTGGTCGTGTGCTGGCAGGTCTCCTCCGCCTTCGTATAGCCGCAGGCACAGGTATTGCCGCTGCCGAAGTCGTGCGCTTCCTTGCTCGTGCTCTCCTCCGTGCCGTCATCGCTGATATACGCATCGCAGGATGCGCAGTGCAGCTCGTAGTACTTCGTGGTCACAACCTTGTGCTTGGTATCGTTGTAAAGCTCCAGCTTGGTCGTCTGCTTGGAAGTGTTTTCAACGCGCTTCGTAGTTGTGTGCTGGCAGGTCTCCTCCGCCTTCGTATAGCCGCAGGCACAGGTATTGCCGCTGCCGAAGTCATGCGCTTCCTTGGTCGTGCTTTCTTCCGTGCCGTCGTCGCTGATATACGCGTCGC
>CAZMGO010000059.1:8421-12854 GCA_964565845.1 uncultured Oscillospiraceae bacterium
TGCGCTTCCTTGGTCGTGCTTTCTTCCGTGCCGTCGTCGCTGATATACGCGTCGCAGGTTGCGCAGTGCAGCTCGTAGTACTTCGTGGTGATAACCTCATGCTGGGCATCGTCGAAGGGCTTCTTCTCCGTCGTCTGCTTGGAAGTATTCTCGACGCGCTTCGTGGTCGTGTGCTGGCAAACTTCTTCAACCTGCTTTTCACCGCAGTACTTGCACTCGCCGTTTACGAAGGTGTGTGCTTCCAAGTCCGAAGCTGCTACAACCTGATCCGTAACGTCCACGCCCACTTCTCCGTCGTAGTCTTCCTCTTCGTAGATTTTCCCGTTCAAATAGATCAGGTCTCCGTGGCAATCGTTGCAAACGGCAAGATACGCCGACTCCTCGCCATAGCAATAGTACCACGTCCGTTTCAGATGCGAATCATTGTTCCACTTGAAATACTCCGTCTGCTTAGCATCGGGATAATACACAGTATAATGAGCATGCTCGCATCCTTTCAGTGTGCCCGCAGAACCCGGATATAGAACCGCGTTGCACACTGTGCAATAGGGGATGCGTTTTTCACAGGTCCAACTGTCGTGCGAACACGGGGCGCTTGCCGTCGTTTTTTCACCGCATTCAAGGCAGGTGAAATCGTAAACCGAACCACTCCCGTTGCCGTCACTGTACCAAGAGTGCTGTTGTTCTTCTACAAGGTCATCAAGCTCAATGGTTTGCAGTACTTCTTTGCAATCATAGCAAAGCAGCTGCCTCTGACGATTCGTTTGAGAGTAAATGTGCTTCTCGGAATTCAGCTTCGTATAGCTTTCGGTGATCGGATTTGCAACGCTAAGCCGCGTATGCGCACAATCCGTGCTGCGGCTCATCGCGAAGGCAACGACATTGGCGCTGAAGCCTTCAGGGAGCGAACTCAGGGCTGCCAGCTGCTCATCCGTAAGGCCAGCCAGCGGATCCTCTTCGTCGCCCTCGGCGGGCTCGGAGTCTTCTTCCAGTTCCTTGGCGGGTGCAGTCTCCGTTTTTTCCTCCTGCTTGGCCTCAGGCTCACCGCTCGTCGCGTTTTCGGGCGTGCCAGTCGGTTCTGCCGTCGGCTCGGCAGCGGTCGCTTCCGGTTCTTCAGCGGCGGGCGCTTCGGTCGGCTCGGCAGCAGGCGCTTCCGCTGCTTCGGCGGGCGCTTCGGTCGGCTCGGCTGCGGGTGCTTCGGTCGGTTCGGTTGTGGGCGTCTCGATCGGTTCCTCGGTCTCTGCCGCGGGTACATCCACGACTACCGGCATGCCGGTTTCCTCGGCGAATGCAGCCATGGGCAGCGCGCTCAGCAGCATCGTCAGCACCAGAAATGCAGACAAGAATTTCCGCAGTTGCTTTTTCATGGTCTTCCTCCTCTTTCGTCGTTCGCATGAGTTCCGCAAATGAAACGAGTGTCGATGCTCACCGCGAAAACGGCGTCATCGCTCCTGTCCTCTCTAAGGCGAACGCATAGCCGCCACTCCCCTCCATATATTTGTAACGCATTATACATCAAAAAAAAAAAAAAAAACGCGCATTCTGTTAATTTTTATTCGCATTGATATATTTTCTATTTACATGCCAATCGGATAAAAAAGCGCCTCATGAACCTTTCGATCATGAAGCGCTTGTATGCTTTTTGCTCTTATTCTTCCTCTGCGATGCGAATCGCGCGATCCGGGTAGTTGGTAATGATGCCGTCGCAGCCGATTTCGATCATTCGGCGAATGTCGGCCTCCTCGTTGGCCGTCCAGCAGTTCACCTTCAGGCCGCGCTTATGCGCGTTATCGACGGTGACCTTTTTGAGGTTTTTATGATACGGGTGAATCGCCGAGCAGCCCAGCGACTGCGCATAGGCCGCAGGTGCGCGGCGTTTGCTGTACAGAAGGCAGGTATACACGTCCGGGTGCAGCTGCTTCAGGCGCTTGATCAGAGGCGCGTCAAAGCTGGAAACGATAGTGTTTCCGATAATGTCGTACTTTTTGAGCACGTCATAGAAGAGGTTCAGCGCTTCATCGGTCTTGTATTTCCCGCCAAACTCCTTGATTTCGATGTTCACCGGGTTCATGCCCTTTACGACATCCAGCATTTCCTCCAGCGTGGGCGCCGCTGTTCCCTTGTATTTCTCATCGAATTTCGCGCCGAAGTCGTGCGATTTGATTTCCTCCAGCGTAAGCTCTACGATCGAACCCTTGCCGTCACTGGTGCGGTTGATTTTGTCGTCGTGGCAGATGACGAACCGGCCATCCTTTGTCAGATGAACATCGCACTCGATGCCGTCCGCGCCCATGTCCAGCGCCATCTGAAATGCCGGAACCGTGTTCTCCGGTGCATACGCGCACGCGCCGCGGTGACCCTGAATCTGTACCTTTCTCATGCCCTCAATCTCCCTCCATTGGATTGTATTCCAGAACCCTCGCCTGTTCATAGAGCGTCTGAATGGTCTCGGGCTGCGGCGTCTGCGTGCCGGTGCAGGTCACGCATGCCGCGCTTACGGCCAGCGCCCTGCGGCAGACGTCCGGCAGCGGCAGTCCCGCGTCCAGTCCCCATGCCAGCGCCGCCATCATGGCATCGCCCGCGCCGACGGTACTCAGCACGTTCACTTGAAGCCCCTCGCCGCGGTATACTCCGCCTTCGTTCACGAACAGCGCACCCTCCGCGCCCATGGAAACCGCGACGAACCGCACGCCCGTCTCCGCAATGACGCGCCGCGCACCCTGCAGAACCTGCCGCGGGGTCTTCAGCGTCTCGCCCAACAAGGCCGAAAGCTCCGATTCGTTCGGCTTGATCAAATACGGCGCTGCCTTCACGCCCTGCCGAAGCGTCTCGCCGTCCGCGTCCAAAAACACGCGCACATCCCGTTTTGCCAGCGTGCGAATCCATTCTGCCAGCATTTCGGGCTGCATGCCTGCCGGAAGCTTTCCGGCAAAAACAACGATGTCGCCCTGCTTCGCGCGCGACTCCAGCTTTTGAAAGACCCGCGAAAGCACGCGCATGGACACAGGCACGCCGGGCGCGTTAATGTCCGTCGTCACGTGCCGCTCCGGATCCACTACCTTGATGTTGGTGCGCGTTTCCGCAGCCGTGCGTACGAAATCGCAGTCAATGCCCATATCCTCAAGGCAGCCCTGAATATAGCGCCCTGCCTGCCCGCCGACTATGCCCATTGCCGTGCTTTTTCCGCCCAGCGCGGCAATCACCTTTGAAACGTTGATGCCCTTTCCGCCGGGGTCGTCCCGCGTTTCCTGTATGCGATTCACCTTGCCCGCCTCGAAGCCCGGAATCATCACCGTGCGGTCTCTCGCCGGGTTCAGTGTTACGGTAAAAATCATGCAGCTCCCTCCGAATTCACTATGAGGGTATTATACACCATTTTTTCGGTATTGCAAGCTCTCCGCAAAAAGATTGACGAACGCGTCAAAAACCGTTATACTATAGTTGAACGTTCCACAATTTGGAGGTGCTTTTATGGCAAAGCTGAAGATCGGTGTATTTGGTGCATACCGCGGCATGACCATGATCAGCGTACTGATTCATCATCCCGACGCGGAGCTCGTCGCCGTGTGCGACAAATACGAGCCCGCGCTCAGGAAGGCCGGAGAGGCTGCCGAGAAGGTCGGCATGTCAATCGCTCTGTATACGGATTTCGAGGATTTCTTCCGTCACGACATGGACGCCGTCGTGCTGGCCAACTATGCCAACGAGCACGCGCCGTTCGCCATACGGCTTCTGGACTCCGGCCGACACGTGCTGAGCGAGGTGCTCCCGGCGGAAACGATGGCGCAGGCCGTCGAGCTGATCGAGGCGGTCGAGCGCAGCGGGAAGGTGTACGCCTACGCCGAAAACTACTGCTATATGGATCACACATTCGAGATGCGCCGCCGCTACGAGCGGGGCGACGTCGGCGACGTGATGTACGCCGAGGGCGAATACATCCACGATTGCGCAGGCATCTGGCCCGGCATCACCTACGGCGAAAGGGATCACTGGCGCAACCGCATGTATCCCACGTTCTACTGCACGCATTCCATCGGCCCCATTCTCACCATCACGGGACGCCGCCCGGTGCGCGTGACCGGCTTTGTGACGCAGCAGAACGAAACCGTCCCGCCGCTGGGTATCCGCTCGGGCGAATGCGCGGGCATCGAAATGCTGACGCTTGACAACGGTGCCATTGTGAAGAGCGTGCACGGGCATCTGAAGCGCGAGCCGGGCTCGGTCAACTATGAGGTGTACGGCACAAAGGGCTCCATGGAAACGCAGCGCTTCGCGCCCACCGCCGCCGAGGATCAGCCGAACGAGCTTCAGGTATACTGCGAGGGCGAAACGCTCTGCGAGGGCACAACCGAGAAATACGCGCCGCAGAAGTTTGTGAGCGCAGAGCTGGCCGAGCGCTATTCCACGCACGGCGGCAGCGATTTCTATGCCAC
>CAZMGO010000060.1:0-8064 GCA_964565845.1 uncultured Oscillospiraceae bacterium
GTGGATAAGTGTCTATATCTTAGCAGAT
This sequence comes from uncultured Oscillospiraceae bacterium, assembly GCA_964565845.1. Taxonomy (GTDB): domain Bacteria; phylum Bacillota; class Clostridia; order Christensenellales; family Aristaeellaceae; genus SFHK01. Next base: position 29 of record CAZMGO010000060.1, read on the forward strand.
TATTCGCGATTATGCAAGGGTAAAACGGCACTTTTTCAGAATTTTCCACATTTTGGGCTGTGGATAAATGGTGGAAAACAGTGGATAACTCGTGGGGTGGTTGTGGAATCCATAGGGACAAGCGCGATTTGCGCGGGGAGGGCAAAGAGCTTTCCGCTGCGCTGGGGCTTTTGACGCGGGCGGATTATGCGCGGGAGCGTCCGCTGTTCAGCGCCGACCTTCGGGCAGGCAGGGTTTTCGGGTGGGAGGATTTTTGCGGCGCCGGGCTTTTGGTGCGGGCGGATTTTATGCGGGGAGAGTTGAAAGTTTGGGGCGGGGAAGGTATAATGGGTGCGAGTGGGGCAAGCTTTCTCGTCGCTGGGTCTTGCGGTTCTGCCCCTCGGGCGACGGGGTGCGAGCGGGTTCACACCCTCTCGCGCTCTCCCGGGGCTGTTCTGGTGAGGGTTTGGTTTCCGACGGAGTGGGCATGGGCACGCTGCTTTCCTACAGTCCTTTTGGGGAGGGGTACGCGTGTTCTTATGCTCGACCGTGAGACATTCGGTTGGATGCTTGAGGAGCGTTTCTTTCGGAAAGAGCGCGCGGGGAATGGGGCTTGAAGCTCGGAAAGCGTGAAAGCGGCTATGGCTTACCGGGGGGACGGCGTGGGAGAAAAACGGATATTGGGAGTGCGTACGGAAGAGCCGTACCGGACGGGAGAAGGAAGAGAAACATGTATGACGTAGTGGTGATTGGCGGCGGTGCCTCGGGGCTTTCGGCGGGGCTTTCGGCGGCTCGGGCGGGCGCGGGGCGCGTTGCGGTGCTTGAGCGGCAGGCACGTGTGGGAAAAAAGCTGCTGGCTACAGGCAACGGGCGATGCAATTTATACCATTATGGCTTGAGTGCGGAGGCGTATGCCGGAGATCGTGCGTTTATTCGGGCGGTTCTGGATGGGTTTCCTGCCGACGAATTCTTTGCTTCGCTGGGGCTTCCGGTCGTAGTGGAGGCGGACGGCTGCGCGTATCCGGGCAGCAATCAGGCATCGGCGGTGTTGGACTGTCTGCGGCTGACGTCCGGCGAAGCAGGCGTGCAGGAGCTTTGCGAGCTTGAGGCTTCGAGGCTGGAGTGCGGCAGGAAGGGCTGGCGGGTCTGGGCATCGGACGGGCGTTCGGTTTCGGCGGCGCGTGTGGTTGTTGCGTCGGGCGGGATGGCTGCGCCGAGGTTGGGCGGGTCAAATGCGTTTCGGTCGCTGCTTGCGCCGCTGGGGCACACGTTTACGCCCTGTCTTCCGGCGCTTACGCGGCTGTGTACGCGGCCGTCGGACGTGGCGGGGCTGAAGGGGCTGCGCTGCGCGGGAACGATCGCGCTTTCGGTGAACGGGCGGGAGGCGGCGCGCGAGACAGGCGAGGTGTTGTTTGCCGAGGACGGTGTGAGCGGCATTGCGGCGATGCAGCTTTCGATCGCAGCGGCGGAGGCGCTGCGGCGCGGCGCGTGCGTGGAGGCGCATCTGAGCGTGGGCGGAGGGCTGAATGCCGAGACCATTCTTGCGCGCGCGCGGCGCTTCCCGGAACGAGCCTTGGAGGAATTTTTGACCGGCATTGTGCCCAAACGAATCGGGCAGGCAGCTTTGAAGCGCGCGGGGATTGCGCCGTTGAGCCGTGCGGCCGGGTCGCTTTCTCGGGAGGAGGCGGCGCGTGCGGCAGATGAGCTGAACGACTGGGTAATTCCTGTGACGGGCCTGCCGGGGTTTGACGGCGCGCAGGTGATGCTGGGCGGCGTGAAGTGCCGGGAGTTTTGCCCGGATACGATGGAATCGCGGCTTGCGCCCGGGCTGTATGCCTGCGGAGAGCTGTTTGACGTTACGGGCCCATGCGGCGGGTATAATCTGGCATGGGCATGGGCGAGCGGGTGTCGAGCCGGGAGATGCGCAGCGGAATCGCTGTGAGCAGAGATGTGAGGGTACCCTGCGGCACCGTAAAAAGGATGAAAGCGCGCGGGCGCGCGCGGCGGGAGGAACATGGTCAGGATAACGAATGCGCGGCTGGAGCTGAACGAGGTGAGCCGGCCGCTGGAGGAGCTGGCGGCAAGGCTGTTACGGGTGCGCCGGGCGGATGTGAAGGGTGTGCGTCTGGTTAAAAAGAGCGTAGACGCGCGCGACAAGGGCGATATTCATTTTGTGTGCACGCTGGACGTGGAGGTTTCGCCCGTGCCTGCGCGGCTGCCGAAAAACGCGGCACCGTGCGAACGGGCGCAGAGCTGGGAGGTGCGTGCCGACGAGCGTCTGCCGGACGCGCCGCCGGTGGTGGTGGGGCTGGGCCCGGCTGGGCTGTTTGCGGCGCTTACGCTGGCGCGGCGCGGTCTGAAGCCGGTGGTGCTGGAGCGCGGGCGCGACGTGGAGACGCGGCTTTCGGACGTGCAGCGTTTTTTTGAGAGCGCTCTTCTGGCGGAGAACAGCAATATCCAGTTCGGCGAGGGCGGCGCGGGCGCGTTTTCCGACGGCAAGCTGAATACCGGCATCAAGGACGTGCGCTGTCGTTGGGTGCTGGAGACGCTGCATCGGTTCGGCGCGCCGGAGGAAATTCTCTATGAGGCCAAGCCGCACATCGGCACCGACCGGCTTCCGGGCGTTGTGAAGGCGATTCGGGAGGAGATTGTAAAGCTGGGCGGAGACGTGCGGTTCGAAACGACCCTCACGGGCTTGGCGGTGGAGAATGGACGTGTGGTGTGCGCGCTTGCGGGCGGCCGGGAAATTCCCACCTGCGGCGTGGTGCTTGCGGTCGGGCATTCGGCGCGCGATACGTTTGAAATGATGCTTCGAGCCGGTGCGCTTATGGAGCGCAAGCCGTTTTCCATCGGTGCGCGCATCGAGCAGAGACAGGCGTGGCTGAATCGCTGTCAGTATGGTGCGGCCTTCGAACACCCGGCGTTGGGCGCGGCGGATTACAAGCTCAACACACGGGTGTCGGACGGGCGCGGCGCGTATACGTTCTGCATGTGCCCAGGCGGGCAGGTTGTGGCGGCGGCCAGTGAGCGCGGCGGCGTGGTGACCAACGGCATGAGTCCCTACCGGCGCGACGGCGAAAACTGCAACGGTGCGCTGCTGGTGGACGTGCGCGTGGACGATTTTCCGGAGACGGACGGCGTGCTTGCGGGCGTGCGCTTTCAGCGGAAATGGGAAGAGGCGGCGTTCCGGCTGGGCGGCGAGGATTATCGCGCGCCCGCGCAGCTGGCCGTGGATTTTCTGCGCGGTGTGCCGTCGAAGGGAGCGCGCGGCGTAAGGCCGACGTATCGTCCCGGCGTGACGTTTACCAATCTGCAGGAATGCCTGCCGTCGTTTGCCGTTTCCGGCATGCGGGAGGCGCTGACTGCGTTTGACCGGCGGCTGCCCGGCTTTGCGGGGCCGGATGCGGTGCTTACCGGCGTGGAGACGCGTTCGTCGTCGCCGGTGCGCATTTTGCGCGGCGCCGAAACGTGCGAGTCCGCCGTAAAGGGGCTGTTCCCGGCGGGCGAGGGCGCGGGCTATGCGGGGGGCATCCTGTCCGCTGCGGTGGACGGCATTCGGTGCGCGGAGAAGGTTTGGCCGGAGGGAAGAGCATGATCGAGCTTATCAATCAAAATCCCGGTGTGACGGCGCTGTGCGCGGTGCTGGCGGCGTCCGGCGCGCTGCTGCTGGTGGTTTCGGCACTTATGAAGCGGCAGAATCGGCGCACGGCGGCGATGCTGCGCAGGCTGGATCAGCGCGTGATGGGCAGCGGCGGGCAGCTGCGCGCGTCGGTGGACACGCTGAGCCGCACGATGAACGGCGCGGCGGCGAACCTGTCCGCCGTGTCGGACAGCATGGAGGCGCGGCAGGAGCGCATGCGCCGCGAAATGGCGGAAAAGCTGGAAATTATGCGCCTTCAGAATGAGCAAAAGCTCGATTCGATGGGCGCAGGCATGCAGAAAACGCTGGAGGCGCGGCTGGGTGAATCATTCCGACTGGTGAACGGGCAGCTGGAAAACGTGTATAAGGGCGTCGGCGAGATGCGAAGGCTCGCGGAGGGCGTGGGCGACCTGAAGCGCGTTCTTTCGGGCGTGAAGACCCGCGGCATTTGGGGCGAGGCGCGGCTGCGCGCGATTCTGTCCGAGTCGCTGACGAATACGCAATATGAGGAAAACGTGGCGGTTGTGCCCGGCTCACAGGAGCGCGTGGAGTTTGCCGTGCGCCTGCCCGGCAGGGACGAGGGCGCGCCGGTGTGGCTGGCGGTGGACAGCAAGTTCCCGCTGGAGGACTATCAGCGGCTGATTGAGGCCGGCGAACGCGGCGACGCGACCGAGGTGAAGAAGTGCGCGCAGGCGCTGGAGAACGCCGTGGTCGAGCAGGCCAAGCGCATTTCGCGCTATATTGCCCCGCCGCATACCGCCGATTTCGCCGTGATGTTTCTTCCGGCAGAGAGCCTGTATGGCGAGGTGCTGGCGCGGCCGGGGCTGATTCAAAGGCTTCAAAGCCGGTATCACGTGCTTCCCGCAGGGCCGAGCAGCTTTCAGGCGCTGGTTAACTGCCTGCAGATGGGCTTTCGAACGCTTGCGATGGAAAAGCGCAGCGCCGAGATTCTGCGCATGCTGGGCGGCGTGCGGCAGGAGTTTGCGCGCTTTGGTGAAACGCTGGATAAGGCGCGCACAAGGCTTGAAATGGCCGCGGGCGATTTGGACAGCGTGGGCGTGCGCACGCGCGCGATAAACCGGAAGCTTTCCGATCTGGAGACGGATGAGGCGGGCGGAAACGAAAAAAACGAGACAAACGGTTGACAGACAGCTGGTTCTCTGTGTATGATAAAGGATAGATTTACCGAAGGGTGAGATTCCATGCCGAAGCTTTCCATCGTTTTCGCGCTTATGCTTGCAATGCTGTTCCCGGCGCAGGAGGGCGGCCTTCCCGTGCCCGAGCGAACGGAGCTGGAGGTCACGTTTCTGAATGTCGGCGTGTGCGACGGGATTCTCATCCGCATGAATGGAGAAGCCGCGTTTATTGACGGCGGCAGCTATCCGGAGGGTGAATTCTGCCGGGATTATCTGCTGAACGCGGGCGTGGAGCAGCTGAAGTACTACATTGGCACGCATTCGCACAGCGACCACGTCGCGGCGGCTGCGCCGATCATGGCGGCGATTCCCGCAGACGAGGTATTGATGAATACCGAAAACTGCCTCTGGTGCATGAGGGTTATGTCGAAAACAGAGGAGGAAAAAAGCGTTATCGAGAACGTGAAATACCGATGCTGGGGCGAGAGTGAAACGGTTTATGTGGGCGATGCGGCGATTACCCGCATTTGGCCGGAAAGCTATGCCCAAACGACGCACTACAACGACATTAAGGAAAACGAGAATTCGCTCATCCTGCGTGTGTCGCTGGACGAGGTTTCCTTCCTTTTGACGGCGGACACCAGCAGCTATCAGCTGTTCAAGCTTCTGGAAAAGGACGAGGATGCCCTGAATTGCACCGTGATTAAGGGGCCGCATCACGGCGGAGGCTTTCACAAGCTTCTTTTCAAGTACATGAAGGCGGATTACATCGTGTATTCGACAGCCAGCATTTCGCCGCCGAAGCCCGACCAACGGGAAAAGGCGGAGGCGTTGGCAAAGCGCGTATTCATTACCGGAGACAAGCATGACGGAGCGGTTACGTTTTTGACGGATGGGAAACAGATTACGTACACCACGTCCAACGACGGGCAGGAATAGAGCAGGGAGGCTATATATTATGAAGGGATTTTTCCAGACGCTTGCCATTTTGCTGCTGACGGCATGCTTGCTTGCAGGGATGGCTTCCGCGGAGGAAGACGGCGAATTGCAGGTGCATTTTCTGCGAATCGGGCGCAACGACGGAATTTTGATTTCCATGAACGGGGAAACGGCGTTTATCGACGGCGGGTCGCATTATCACGGCAATGTGGCGGCCGACTACATGGAAAAGCTGGGCGTTGCACATTTGAATTATTACGTCGGCACGCACGCGCACAGCGATCATGTGGGCGCGGCGTGCTCGCTGCTGGTGCGGATTCCCGCGGACGAGATTCTGTATACCTATTCGCTGGCGGTGGACTGCATGCTTGCCAGCGCCGACACGGCAGAGGAGAAGCGCGTGATTCGCGAAACGCCGCGGCGCACGCTTGCCTACGGCGATGAGTTTGCCGTGGGCGCGGCGACGGTGCGCGTGGTGGGGCCGAAGGCGTATAGGCATTTCGCGTCGTACAAGGACGGTGCGGAGAACGAAAATTCGCTCATTCTGCGCTTGGAATACGGACACGTGAGCTTCCTTCTGTGCGCCGACACGACCAACGGGGTTCTGAAGGCACTTTTAGAGGAGGATCCGTCGCTGATGGAGTGCACCGTGCTCAAAAGTCCGCATCATAACGTGGGTCTGCGCTCGGAAATTTATAAGGCTCTCAAGGCTGACTACATGATCTTTTCCACCAGCAGCAAATACCCGCCGGAGAGCTCGCAGATCAATATGGCGCGGCGGGCAGGCGCGCGGGTGCTGATTACCAGCGGTGACAACGCGGGCAACGTGGTGTTCACCACCGACGGCGCGACGATTTCCTATACCTGCGAAAACGAGGCCGGCAAATGGAAGCTGGGCGCGGACAAGGTGACGATCAAAAAGGGGAAGACGAAAAGCATCTCCTGCGATACGCGCCGGATGATCAACACGCTGTCCTTCGAGTCTACCGATGAAAGCATCGCGACCGTCGATCGTGCGCTGTGCAAGATTACCGGCGTGAGCGCGGGCGAATGCGACATTATCGTCACGGCTTTCGACGGCAGCACGCGCACCATTCACGTGACCGTGCGGGGATGAGCACCGTTTCGCGGCGTGACGAGAATATGAAAATGTAGTTTCTGTAAAATCGCAAAAAGGTGTTGACAATTGGGCGAGAGGTGTGTATAATATTCTTTGTTGGTCGGGCACGTTGTGCTCGGTCGACATGATGGCGAATGGTGTAACGGTAACACTAACGACTCTGACTCGTTCATTCTAGGTTCGAATCCTAGTTCGCCAGCCACGTGCCTCCATGGTCAAGCGGTCTAAGACGTCGCCCTCTCACGGCGAAAACTGGGGTTCGAGTCCCCATGGAGGTGTAAAGCAACCGCAGAAGCGGTTGCTTTTTTTCATTCAGATGGATTTGGACGGAACCCTTTCCAGACTGCCCTCGTCCATAGAAGAGAAGCGGAGCGGCACGCGGGGAAGAAAACGGCTTTTCCGCATTGCGGACGGATGCGGGCAGAGGAATTGAGACGGCGGAGGCTGAAATGGAAAAGCTCAGAGAATTGTGGGGGGAATTTCGAAGCGGAAAGCCCGACGGGGCGATTCGGCAGTTTTTGAAATATCTGCTGGTCGGCGGCGGCGCGACACTGGTGGAGTGGGCGCTGTTTTGGCTTTTGGACGAGCGGCTTGAAATGCATCACCAATGGGCGACGGTGGCTGCGTATACCGTGTCCACGTTTGTAAATTGGGGGCTTGGCCGGCTCTTTGTGTTTCGGGAGAGCGAGCGCGGCGCGGCGGCGGAAATCGCCGGGGTGTATCTGGCGGCGGCAGTCGGGCTTCTTCTGAACATGGGTATTATGTATCTGCTGGTGGATGTGCTCGGCTGGAACGAGATGCTGTCCAAGGTGTTGGCCACCGGGCTGGTGTTCGTGTGGAATTTCCTCATCCGGCGGCTGGCGATTTACCGGAAGGCGCGCTGAGCGCGTTCCTTCCAAGGATGACTTCATGACGAACGGAGGCGGCGAACGATGAGAGAACGGTATGAATCCCCGCTGTGCGAGCGGTATGCATCCGCGCGGATGCAGTATATCTTTTCGCCCGATTTCAAGTTTACCTCGTGGCGAAGGATGTGGCTGTATCTGGCCGAGGCGGAAAAGGAGCTTGGGCTGGACATTACGAACGAGCAGCTGGACGAGCTTCGCGCCCACCTGAACGACGTGGACTACGACGCGGCGGCGGCCTATGAAAAGCGCCTGCGGCATGACGTGATGGCGCATCTGCGCGCGTTTGCCGACCAGTGCCCCAAGGCAGGCCCGAT
>CAZMGO010000060.1:8164-12480 GCA_964565845.1 uncultured Oscillospiraceae bacterium
ACGACCGGCACCGGCGCCAGCTTTCTGATGCTGTTTAACGGCGACGAGAGCAAGGTACGGGCGCTTGAGGGGCTGATTGCGCACAAGATGGGCTTCGAATCGTGCGTGGCGGTTTCCGGGCAGACGTACACGCGCAAGGTGGATGCGTTCGTGCTGAATGTTTTGAGCGGCATCGCGCAGAGCGCCTCGAAGATGGCGACCGATCTTCGGCTGCTGTCGCACCTGAAGGAATTCGACGAGCCGTTTGAGAGTGAGCAGGTTGGCTCCTCGGCCATGGCCTACAAGCGCAACCCGATGCGCAGCGAACGCGTGTGCTCGCTGGCGCGTTATGTTATGACCGACGCGCTGAATCCGGCGTGGACGGCGGCTACGCAGTGGATGGAGCGCACGCTGGACGATTCCGCGAACCGGCGCATTGCCCTGCCCGAGGCGTTCCTCGCTACCGACGCGATTCTCACGCTGTGCCGCAACCTGATTTCCGGCGGGCGCGTATATCCGGGCGTGATGCGCAGACATCTGAATGAGGAAATGCCGTTTATGGCCACGGAAAACATCCTCATGCGCGCGGTGGAGCTGGGCGGCGACCGACAGAAGCTGCACGAGAAAATTCGTGAATACAGCGTGGAAACGGCGGCGCGCGTGAAGCTGGAGGGCGGCGAAAACGACCTGCTCGATAAGCTGAAGGCCGACCCGGCGTTCTATCTGGATGATGCGGCGCTTGCGGAAATTCTGGACGTGAAGCAGTTTGTCGGCTGCGCGCCGTCGCAGACGCGCGCCTTTGTCGAGGAAGAAATCCGTCCCGTGCTGGAGAAATACGGCGTCGGCGACGGTGCAGACGAGGTTCGCGTGTAGCGCGCATGCATCCGACCTGCCGGTCTTCCTCCATACAGAGAACCTCCTGCCTCAGAGCGATTCTGCGGCAGGAGGTTTTTCAAGGAATCGATGGATACGGAACGCTTCGGATTCAGTCTCTATGCCATGTTTTGAAGAGGGTCTGCCAGACGTCCAAATGCGCCTCGCAGTCGAGGTAGTGGGGAAAAACCTGCTTGAAGCCGGTGGGGTCGGCCTCGTCGGTGAAGCCGTCGCGCACGCACTTCCGGTAATAGTCCTGCGCGTCGGCGGTGCAGAAGGCTTCCCAGAGACGCAGAGCCTCTGCCTCGTCGCAAATGGCGAGACTGCGCACATCAAAGGCCTGCAGGATTTCGCTCTTTTCGTCGCCCGGCGCAAGGGCTATGCCGGTTTCGGTGGTGACGACGGGAAGGTATTCCACGTGCATATCGTCCTTTGTCACGGTAAGCGCGCACATCAGGCCGCTGTGCCAGTGGGGATGATTGACGTAGCCGACAAAGTTGAAATTGCCCTGACCATACAGAATCTCGCCGTTTTCAAACGATTCGCGCGAGCCGATGCAGTGGCTATGCTGCGTGAGCACAAGGTCGGCGCCGGCGCGAATCATCGCGCGGCACGCCTTGCGCAGACGCGGGGAGGGAACCTCGCACTGCTCCTTTCCGCCGTGGTACATCACGATGACGCGGTCGCTGTGCGCCTTGGCGCTGCGAATGTCCTCCATGGTGTCGAAGGGATCGAACGGGTTTGCGCCGAAGCGATTTGGCAGCGCGTAGCTGTATTCATGCTCGCACACGGCTACGGTGGCGACCGTCAGGCCATCCTTTGTGAGATACAGCGCGCGGCGGGAGTCCTGATCGTTTTCGCCGTAGCCGAAGGACGCGATTCCCGCATCCTCCAGCGCGCGGATGGTGTCGCGGAAGCCGGAAATGCCGAAGTCCATCGTGTGGTTGTTGCACAGACCCAGATGCGTGAAGCCGCATTGGCGCAGTACGCCTGCGTATTCCGGGCGTCCCTTCAGATTGGGGCCGCACTTTTGAATGCGGTCTTCTCCGTTTGTGAGCGCGCATTCGAGATTTCCGACGGTGAAATCAGCCGAGCGCAGCACATCCAGCGTGTCGCCCATCAGCGCAGCGGTGTCGTTTGCGTCGAAGGCGGGAATGGTTACATGGGTGGGAACGATGTCCCCGCAAAGAATCAGCTTCATTTTTCTGTCTCCCTCCAGCCGGTCAGTCGGTCGAAGGCCGCCCAGCCCTCCTCGGCGTAGAAACGGTGTCCCTCCCTGCCGATGACCTGACAGATATGGTTCTGCGCGTCCGCGCGTGCGTAATAGCGGTCGCGCGCGATTTCAAATTGTTCCGTGGCCGACCATGCCGGGAAGATGGGATCATTGCGGCCGGTAACGATGACCAGAGGCCGGGGAGCGACCAGCCCGCAAAGCTCTGCCATGTCAAAATCCTTCATGATGCCGGGAATGTAGTTGCACACGCAGTGCTTCTGCGCGCCGATGGAGGGCAGGAAGCCGCTGATGGCGCACGACGGCATGGCCGCGGCGATGCGCTCGTCGACGGCGGCCGCGTAGATGGTGGCCGTGCCGCCGCCGGAATTGCCCATCACGGCAATGCGCGTTTCGTCGATCTCCGGGAATGCCTCGCACACGGCGTCGATTGCGCGGGATATGTCCCACACGCGCTCGCCAACCAGCGTGCGCCCAAGCAGCAGCGCCTGCATGGCGGGCTGATGACAGTCCGGCCCGTTCGGCGTGCCGCCGCATTCGCCAAAGCCGCGCTGCTCAACCGTCAGCGCCGCCTGCCCGCGGCGCACGGCCTGACGCGCGAAATCGCGGTCGCCGGCAATGGTTTCCGCGTCTCCGGGGTATATGGGTTGACCGAGGGAAATGTGCATGCCGGTGGAGTGCCCCTGCAGGCAAAGGATCAGCGGCAGCTTTTCCTTTCCGTGCTCGGAGGGGAGAAGAAGGTGGCAGGGAACAAAAATATCCCTTTCGCTTTTGAATACAAAGCGCGTTTCGGTATAGCCGTCCTCCGTGCGCGTCCATTCGATTTGGGTTTCCGGCGCGACCGTCTCGAACGGAAGCCCCAGTCGTTCGAGAAGCCGGGCGCGCGCACGGGTTTGCCATTCGGGAAGCGTTTCATTTTCGCCGATGCGATACGCAAAGTCGGCGTGTTCCATGCGGCGCAGCATTTCCGTCTGCGGATTATAGCTCATGAAAATTCCTCCGATCTGATTTGTGTATGCACCCCGATTATAGCATAAACGATCAATGATTACAATTGAAGACTTGGTTTTAACATTGACAAACGGGGCGGATTGGTACAATAATGTGCGGGAAGGAGAGGATGGGAGGTCTTGGATTACGGATGAAAAAAACGGGTTTTGTGTTTGCTGGCGGTTTTGCTCCTGCTTGCGCTTCCGCTGGGACGGGCGGATTTCGGTGATTTTTCGGGCGGCTCCGACTATGGCGGATCGTCCGACTGGGGCAGCTACGACAGAAGCGATTACGATGACTACGACAACGGCTATTATTACATCGGTCATCTTGGCGGGGGCTTGCCACTTTCGGAGGTGATGATCGTCATTGTGATTGTCGCTGCGGTTCTTCTCATTGCGAGCGCGATGAGCAAGAAAACGGGTGCGTTGCCCGCAGGCGCCAAGTCCGCGGATGTATCCACGCTTGAGCCGGTCAGCGCGCTTGCCGGCTTCAGCGAGAGCGAATTCACCGGCAAGCTGTCCAACATGTATGTTCGCCTGCAGGAGGCGTGGGCCGAGGGCAATTTGAAGCCCGTCGAGCCGCTTTTGACCGCGCCGTATTATGCGCAGATGGCGGCGCAGCTGAAGCGCGACTTCACGGACAAGGGCATCGCCAGCCACATAGAGCATCTGAGCGTGCTGGATGTGAAGCTGCTCGGCTGCCGTCCCGGCAGGGACGGTGAACCCGACCGGTTGTTTGCCGAGATCAACGCTCGGTTTGTGAACTATCTTACCGATGCGGATGGGGAACTCATTCGCGGCAGCCGAAAGGACGAGATTTATATGCAGTATGAGTGGACGCTTGAGCGCGGCGCGGTCATCGGCGCGGAGCGCACCGTGAACTGCCCCAACTGCGGCGCGCCCGTGGACGCAAACCGCTTTGCGCGCTGTCCGTACTGCGATTCCGTGATCGAAAATTCCGGCTATGATTGGGCGTTCGCGCAGATTAAGGGCATTTCCAGAAGGACGGTCATGCACTGAGCATAGCTGACGGCGCGTTTTCTCAAAGCAGCCGACCGCTCGCGTTTTGCGCGCGGGCGGTCGTTTTTACGCCGATTACATTGACATGCGGTTAAATGCGGGCGTATAATGAGATATACGCAGGGATGGGGATGATGGATTCATGAGGCTGAAAAGGCTGGGCGCGCTTATGCTGGCGGTCGTGCTGACGATTGGGCTTAGCGCGTGCGGAATGACCAAGG
>CAZMGO010000061.1:0-12077 GCA_964565845.1 uncultured Oscillospiraceae bacterium
AGCTCTGCCTTAAAGGTGTGTCCGTTTTCCATTTCAAAGGTGACGATGGGATTGCTCATGCCGTTATCCTCCGATTTTTTCTACGTTATATTCCACGCCCTTGGTATCTACGCGGATGGACTTGATTTTCTGCTCGGTTACGGGACGATCGCTTGTGCCGGTCTGCGTTTCGGCGATGGCGTCCACAACGTCCATGCCATCGACAACCGCGCCGAAGGCGGCGTACTGCGTATCGAGATACGTGCCGTCGGCATGCATGATGAAGAACTGGCTGCCTGCCGAATCAAACGACGAGGAGCGCGCCATGGAAATGACGCCGCGCGTGTGGGACAGGTTGTTTTCAAAGCCGTTGGCGGAGAATTCGCCCTTGATGGCGTAGCCGGGGCCGCCGGTTCCGACGCCGTTCGGGTCGCCGCCCTGAATCATGAAGCCCTTGATTACGCGGTGGAAGATCAATCCGTCATAAAAGCCCTGATTGGCAAGCGTGACGAAATTGGCCACGGTGTTGGGCGCGACGTCCGGATACAGCTCCACGGTGATGACGCCGCCGTTTTCCATGATGATGGTGGCGACGGGGTCGGCTTCGTTTTTCAGCGTGTAGCCGAAGTCGCTCTGCGCGGGCGTTGCGTCGTCCTCGGCCTTGCAGATGGTCAGCGCGGGAAGGCTCACAAGCAGAGCCAGTGCCAGAAGAAGGGAAAGTGAACGTTTTTTCATGGGATGCCTCCTTTATTTTTCGGCGATTTCCTCGCCGTATTTGTACACCTCGTAGGTGTAGCCCTTCGTATCCACGCGAATGGATGCGATGGTTTGCAGAACCAGCGGACGATAGCTCTTGTCCAGACTCATGCCGCACAGCGTGTCCAGTGTGAGCAGGCTTTCGGTGTCCGTTTTTTCAATCCAGCCGAATGCGGCGTACTTGCCGTCATATTCCAGCCGCGTGGACTGCATGATGAAAAACTGGCTGCCGGCGGAGTGATAGTCGTCCTCCAAACGGCACATCGAGATGACGCCGCGCTCGTGGGAAAGCTTGTTGAGCGTGTAGCCGTTCTCGCTGAACTCGCCGTCGATCGTGTAGCCGGGGCCGCCGGTGCCGTCGCCGTTGGGGTCGCCGCTGCGCAGGAAGTAGGTGGGGTATACGTAGTCGATTTTCATGCCGTCATAGAAGCCCGAATTCGCCAGCGAAATGAAGTTGGCCACGGTGTTGGGGGCACTGGCGGGGTCGAGCGTGAAGGTCATGGTCGAGCCGCTCTCCATCGTAATGACTGCCGTGGGCTTGGGAATGTCGGCGTAGGGGCTTACCGGCTCCTGCGATGCGCACGCGCACAGCAGAAGAAGCGGAAGCAGAAGAACGGCAATCCTCCAGCGTTTGTTCATGGCGTAACCTCCCCGAGCAGCAGCGCGCGCTTTCTTTCGACCATTTCGTCTGCGCGCCGTATGTATTCCTCAATGTTGCGCACGTTCGGCGCGCGTTCGATGCGCCGCTCGCGCGGAAACAGCCATTTCGTAATCGCGCCCGCGCCCAGCGCCAGCACGCGCGCGGTTTCCTCCATGTTGCCGATGTTGTACAGGCAGGCATGTCCGGCCTTGGCATAGCCCACGTTCTCCAGATTTCCCGCCATGTATTTCTGACGGTACAGGTAATAGGGACGCCAGCCGCCCTCCGCCAGCGCGCGCCGGGCATAGCGAATCATTTCGTCCGCTGCGGCGCAGTCTGCCTGATTGTGCGCGCCGCCCTCGCGGGTGAGCGCCTCGTGCAGGCGGCTGGAGCGCTTGATGGCCAGCGAATGCACGGTGACGGATTCCGGGTTCAGCTCGCGTACTCGCTTAAGCGTTTGGCGGAAATCCTCCGGCGTTTCGCCCGGCAGCGCGGCGATCAGATCCATGTTGATGTGGTCAAAGCCCTCCTCCCGCGCCAGCGCGTAGGCGCGCAGCGTGTCGAGAGAGGTGTGCGCGCGGCCAATGATGCGCAGCGTTTCATCCTTGAAGGTCTGCGGGTTCACGGAGATGCGGTTCACATGGTACGCCTTCAGCATGCGCAGCTTCTCGCGGTCGATCGTGTCCGGCCGCCCGGCCTCAACCGTCCATTCGCAGCCGCCGGGGAAGGCCTCCATTGCGGCCGTGAGCACCTCGTCCAGCTGGGCACAGGTGATGGCAGTCGGCGTGCCGCCGCCCACGTAGCCCGCGCGCAGACGCAGCCCAAGTGCGCGTGTCAGCTCAGCGGAAAGTGCGATTTCGCGCTTCAGCGCCTCCACATACGGCTCGGTCAGCCTTCCGTCGCCGATTTCGCCGGAGGCGAAGGAGCAGTAGGCGCAGCGCGTTACGCAGAAGGGAATGCCGATGTACAGGTCGAAGGTGTCGGCGGGCGGGTTGGCAAGCCCGCGCTGCATCTCGATGATTTCGCCCAGCAGAGCCGCCTTTTCGGGGCTTACGAAAAACTCGCGCGTGAGCCATGCCTCGGCCTCCTCGCGGGAAAGACCGCGCTCCATGGCCTCATACATCAGCCGCGTGGGACGAATGCCGGTCAGGGAGCCCCACGGAGGCATGCGGTCGAGCGCGTCCGACAGCAGACGAAAAACCGCCGTCTTCGCTGCGCGCTTGAACACGCGCTTTTCCTCCAGCCCGCCGCGCACGGCGTTTGCGGTCACGGTGATTTCCCGCGCGCCGTTCAGCTGCGCGCGCTCAATCCACGTGTCGCCGGTGTCCGTATGCGTGTGGGAAATGTGGGTGTCGCCTGCGTCCGGGAAAATCGGCACGTCGCCCAGAAACAGGCGCACGATTTCGCCGAACTCCGGATACAGCCAATCGACGTTTGTCGTCAGACGGATGGAATTCATCGATGAAACCCTCTTTTAATTGCGTCGAGCGTGCCGCCTTCGCCGTGACCGGGAAGCACGAACAGGGTGCCGTCCAGCGTGAGCAGACGCTTGAGTGAGTGATACAGCTGCGTCCAATCGCCGCCGTATAGGTCGGTGCGACCGAAGCCGCCCAAAAACAGCGTGTCGCCGGTGAACAGCATGCCGTCGTCCTCCGCCAGCAGGCAAACGCCGCCCATGGTATGGCCGGGAGTGGGGATGACGCGGAAGCGAATGCCGGCGAATTCCTGCTCACCCTCGGTCAGAAGGCCGTCCGGCGGCGTAGGCTCAAAGGGGGTCAGCGCGTCCGCGGGGCGAAGGGAAAATTTCTCCTCCGTCAGTGCGGGTGCGTCGGCCTCGCCGATATATACCTTTGCGCCATAGACCTGCTTTATGTGGTGCGCGCTCAGCAGATGATCAAAGTGGCCGTGCGTCAGAAGAACGGCCTCGGGGCGCAGGGCGAAACGGTTCAGCGCCTCGTCCAGCGCGGGAACATCGTCGCCGGGATCGATGACAACGGCGGTAGAGGCGCCCTCTCGGCGAAGGAGATAGGCGTTCGTCTGGTATGCGCCGAGCACGAGTCGGTCGATCAGAAGCTTGCTCATGGGTTCAGAAATCTTTTCTGCTGTCCAGAAGAATGGTCACGGGGCCGTCGTTTACCAGAGAAACCTCCATGTGCGTGCGGAAGCGCCCGGTTTCCACGTGCAGACCGGCGTTTTCAAGCTCGGCCTTCACCTGCGCGCAGACGGGCTCGGCCTCCTCGGGCCGCGCCGCGCCGGAAAACGACGGGCGATTGCCGTGGCGCGCGTCGCCTGCCAGCGTAAACTGGCTTACGAGCAGCACGCTGCCGCCCACGTCCTTCAGAGACAGATTCATCTTCTCGTCGGCGTCCTCAAATACGCGCAGGCCGACGATTTTTTTTACGATGTAGCTGCGGTCGGCATCGGTATCCCCGGCCATAACGCCCAGAAGCACCAAGAAGCCTGCGCCGATTTCGCCTACGCGCTCGCCCGCCACGTCTACGCTGGCGCGGGAAACGCGCTGAATGATGGCTCGCATAGGAATAACCTCCGTTCCCGTCAGGAGCTGACGCGAAATACCTCGATAATGTCGGAGCGCTTGCGCAGCTGCTTGATGATTTTCTCCAGCTGCGTGGTGTCCTTGATGGACAGCGTGAGAGTGATTTGCGTGGTACCGTTTTTCATCGTGCGCGCGGAAACCGCTACGATGGGCACCTCCAGCGCGGCAAACAGCGTGCTCAGGTCGGCCAGCAGACCGGCCTTGTCGTAGCCGATTACCTGAATGTCGGCGTCATATGCCGCGGAGGCGGACGACGCCCATGCGACCTGCACCATGCGCTCCGGCTCCACGCCCTCATCCTGCATGTTCACGCAGTCCGCGCGGTGCACGGATACGCCGCGACCGCGGGTGACGTAGCCGATGATGTCGTCGCCGGGCAGCGGGTTGCAGCAGCGGGCGAAGCGCACCAGCATGTTGGGGTCACCCTCCACCACTACGCCCTGCGCGGCGTGCGTGACCGGACGCGCCTGCAGGTTCTCCGTGGGCGTGGGCAGCTTGGGCGGCTCCGGCTTCTGCGTTTTTTTGAATTCATCCGCCAGACGGTTGATTACCTGCGCGCACGACAGGCCGCCGAAGCCCACCGTGACATACAGATCGTCCAGCGACGAAAGCGTGTAGCGCTTGAAGAGAACCTCCAGAAATTCCGGCCTGCACAGCTGGGGGAAGGAGTAGCTCAGGCGGCGCGCTTCCTTTTCCAGCAAATCCCTGCCGCGGGCAAGATTCTCGTCCTTGGATTCGTTTTTCAAAAACGAGCGAATCTTTGCCTTTGCCTCGCTGGTCTTTACCATGTTCAGCCAGTCCAGCGACGGGCCGTGGGAGTTTGCGGAGGTCATGATTTCCACGAAATCACCGGTTTCCAGCAGTGTCGTCAGCGGCACGATGCGGTGGTTCACCTTTGCGCCTACGCAGCGGTTGCCCACGGCGGAATGAATGCGGTAGGCAAAATCGAGCGGCGTCGCGCCCTTGGGCAACGAAATGATGTCGCCGCGCGGCGTGAATACGAGAACCTCCTCGGCAAACAGGTCTACGCGCAGCATGCTGCCGAACTCGCCGGGGTCGCCGGTTTCGTTCTGCCAGTCCAGAATGCGCCGCAGCCAACCCAGCTTTTCGTCCAGTGAATCGGCGGCCTTGCCCTCCTTGTAGCGCCAGTGCGCGGCAATGCCGTATTCCGCGCTGCGGTGCATTTCCATCGTGCGAATCTGCACCTCGAACGGGCGTCCGTCCGAGCCGACAACCGTGGTGTGCAGCGACTGGTAAAGATTGTCCTTGGGCACGGAAATATAGTCCTTAAACCGCCCCGGCACCTGCGGCCACAGCGAATGCACAATGCCCAGCGCGGCATAGCAGTCCTGCTTGGTGTCGACGATGACGCGCACGGCGATTAGGTCGGTAATCTGCTCGAACGTCTTGTTCTGCGTTTTCATCTTGCGGTAGATGGAGTAAAAGTGCTTGGGTCGGCCGTCGATTTCCTGCACATGAATGTGCTCCTTCTCCATACCGGTACGGATGGCATCGATGATCTCGCAAATCCATTTTTCGCGCTCGGCGCGCTTCATACCCACTCTTTCCACAAGGCTGTAGTAGCCCTCCGGATCGATATAGCGCAGGGAAAGATCCTCCAGCTCCCATTTCACCGCATATACGCCCAGACGATGCGCCAGCGGCGCGTAAATATCTAGCGTTTCGCGCGCAATGGGAATCTGCCGCTCGGCTCTCTGGGTTTTGAGCGTGCGCATGTTGTGCAGGCGGTCGGCCAGCTTAATCAGCACCACGCGAATGTCCTTCGCCATGGCAAGGAACATCTTGCGGATGGATTCCGCCTGCTGCTGTTCGCGGGTGAAGAAATCCATGCGCGTAAGCTTGGTGACGCCGTCCACCATCAGCGCGATTTCGCTGCCGAAATCCCGTTCGATTGTCTCCACGGTGCAGCCGTCCACGTCCTCCACGCAGTCGTGCAGAAGTCCGGCGGCAATCGTCGGCGGATCGAGCATCAGGTCGGCCAGAATCATCGCCACGCTGACGGGGTGCGCGAAATACGGCTCGCCGGACATGCGCTTCTGTTCCTTGTGCGCGTTTTCGGCAAACCGGTAGGCGCGCTCAATTACGCCCATATCCTCGTTCGGATGATATTTCTGTACGTGTGCGACCAGCTCGTTCAGCGTCGGATATCCGGAGCCTGTCTGATCGTTCATGAGCTCACCTTTCCTTTCCTGCCTGGTCGCGCCATGCCTGCATGCGGCGGAACCAGCGATTTTCGACCGGGTCGCGCTTTACAAGCGGCGGAAGCGCCACGCGGAACCCGGCGGTTTTCGTGTCCTCAATGGTCAAAAGCGCCATATCCGAGAGAATGAACAGCCCGGCGGCGCAGGCGGATGCGGTTTCGTCCGCCTCGTCGGCAATGCCGCACACCAGCGCGTTCCGCGACAAAAAATGCGACGGGCGGCGGCTGACGCGGCGCGCGGCGGCATAAATGCCGCGCAGCGATTCAAGATTCGGCATGCGGGCGAACAGGGGACTGACCGGCACGCCCTCCATACGGAACGACGCGTGCATCAGGTCATCCGGAACGCCCGCCAGCACGACGGTGTCGTAGCCCTCCGGCAGCCTCCCTGCGGGCAGCAGCGCGAGCGAATGAAAACATCGTGCGTCGGACGGATACTCGCCGACGAATACGTCCAGCGGCTGACTGCCTGCGGCCTCCAGTGCGGCGCGCGCACCCTCGATGGACGCGGCCACGATTAGAACGCCCTGTATGCGCCCATCCAGCCGCGCGCCGAGTGCCTGCGCCGAAATCGGCGGTACGGCAGCTTCCGAATATGCCCAATTATACACATGGTCTGTTAAGAACGTTTGAAACAGGGAATCCATGCGTTCGTCAAGCTCCGCAAGCCGTCCGCCGCCGTCCCGCGCCTCCAGCGCGGAAACCTGCGCCTGCACGCTCACGCGCCCCTGATAACGATTGATCGACGCCTGAAACACGACGTCGGCCGTGCGCGGCAGATGCCCGGCAAGGTCGCCGCGCCGGAACCAAATGGCGTCGGTCATGCCGCCTGTGCTGCGCAGGGACAGCTTCAGATGCGCGCCGTCCGCGCCGACGGGACGGGCGGAGGCAACCTCGCATTTCATCAGAAACTGCGCGGAGGGATTGCCGCAGCCGGTGGGCGCGAGCGCCTCCAGCTGCTCTACGCTTTCCGGAGTCAGGTCGTCCGCGTCTACCTCGCAGTCGTATTCCACCCGCGGAATCCACAGCTCGGCGGGATAGGTTTGCTTCAGATATGCATCCAGCCCGTCCCGGAACGCATCCAGATTTTCTCTTTTCAGCCGCAGTCCGGCTGCCATTTTGTGCCCGCCGAACTGAATCAGTGTGTCCGCCACGTGCGAAAGCGCGTCGTGAATGTCCACGCCGTCGATGGAGCGGCAGGAGCCGGTGTATACGTCGCCGTCCAGCGACAGAACCACCGTGGGATAGTGGAAGCGCTCGGTCAGCCGGGACGCGGCCAGACCGATGACGCCGCTGTTCAGCCCCTCGCCGGGAATCACAATCACGCGATGCTCGGCGAAACGGAAGGCGTGCAGAAGCTCGTCCGCCAGCGCATACGCGTCCTGCTCCAGCGCCTTGCGGCGCAGATTTTCTTCATTCAGCTGTCCGGCCAGCTCGGCGCATTCGTCGGCGTTCGTGCCCGTAAGCAGCCGATAGGCGCGCATGGCGTCGCCCAGCCGTCCGCTGGCGTTCAGGCGCGGCGCGAGCTGGAAGCCCACGTTTCCGGAGCTGATTACGCGTCCGGTCAGGCCGCTGGCGTCAATCAGCGCGCGGATGCCGGGACGCGGGGATACGTTAATCCGCTTAAGCCCCAAGGCCGCGATCGCGCGGTTTTCATCTTGAAGCGGCACGATGTCCGCAATCGTCGCGAGCGCCGCCAGATCCACATATTCCATCGCCGCATCGCGCCCGCCCATCGCCGCGACAAGCTGAAACGCTACGCCCGCGCCGCACAGGTAGGGGAAGGGATAGCCGTTCAAAAGCGGATTTACCACCGGGCAGGGAGGCAACTCGGCATCCGGCCTATGGTGATCGGTAATCACGACGCGCATGCCGCGCGCCTGTGCCAGCCGCGTCAGCTCCACCGAGGTAATGCCGCAGTCTACCGTTACCAGCAGGCGGTGCTTTTCGCACACCTTCAAAACCGCGGCCTCGTTAAGCCCATAGCCCTCCTTGTGCCGGGAGGGCAGGTATACGTCCACCTGCGCACCGATGGAGCGCAGATATCCGGAAAGAATGGACGAAGCGCACACGCCGTCCACGTCGTAGTCGCCGTATACACAGATGCTTTCGCCCGCGTCAATAGCCGCACGAAGCTCCTGCACGGCGAGCTTCATGTCCGAAAGCAGGAAGGGGTCGTGCAGCTGGTCGCGTCCGGGGTGCAGGAAGGCGCGCGCCTCCGCCTCGCTGCGCACGCCGCGAAGGCGGAGCAGCCGGTGAAGGAGCGCGGGCATATCGGCGGGACGCGGCCACTCGGGCGCGTCGGTGGAACGCGGAAGGCATTTGAGCATGGAAATCCTACCTCTTTTATCGTTTGACGGCGGCGCGGATTTGATTCCGGGAGGCTGCGTCCGTTTGAAAAAATATGGGAATCCGCCGCTTTTGGCGGGTTCCCATATCATGGGGCTGCGAAATCAGGCCTTGGCCTTCTGCTTTTTGCGCGCCTCGGCCCGGTTCATCAGGAACGCCCAGACGGGGCCGTTCAGCAGGTTGGAGGAGTAGGAGCCGGCGAGCATGCCGACGATCAGCGGGAAGGTGAACTCGCGAATCGAGGCTACGCCCAGCACATACAGCGCCGCCAGCATGAAAAGCGTCGTCAGCGTGGTGTTGATCGTGCGCGACAGGGAGGCGCGAACGCTCTTTTCCACGATTTCCTTGTTGGAGACGGAAGTGCCCACGCGCTTCTTCGTCTCGCGGATGCGGTCGAAGATGATGATGGTGTTGTTGATGGAGTAGCCGACGATCGTCAGGATGGCGGCGATGAACGACGAGCTTACCTGATACAGCGAGCGGAAGAACGTCATGAAGGCCAGCATCATCAAAACGTCGTGCACAAGGCCGAACAGCGCGGCGACGCCGGAATACAGGTCAAAGCGGAAGCCGATGTACACCAGCATCAGCGCCAGCGCGATGGCGAGGGACAAAAGCGCGTTGCGCACCAGATCGGCGCTGGAAACCGCGCCCGCGTGCTCGATGGACACATAGGTGAAGCCCGGGTAGCGGTCGGACATTTCGGCCTCCAGCACGCTGCGTACGGCGCTGGACTGGTCGTTCAGCACGACGATGACGCGGGTTTCGAGGTTCTCGGCGTCATCATCCAGCTCCTCAGCCGTCACGACGGTGTAGGGAATGCGGCTTTCGTCCAGCGCATCCTTCACGGCGTCCTGCAGCTTGTCGGAATCCGCCAGCGCTTTCCAGCTGAACAGATAGCCGCCCGAATAGCTGCTGTCCATTTCGTTTTCGCTCACGTAGGCGGCGGTCAGCGTGGTGACGGTTTCGTCCGTCAGCCCCTCGGCTTCTGCGGCCTGCTTCACCAGCTTCTTCATGTCGTCCGAAAGATCGGTCAGCGACAGGCGAATCTGCAGGTTCGTCATGGCGCCGGTGCCGTCGTCGCCGGAGGCGGCCTTGGTCACCTGCGCGTCGGTGTAGCCGTTGCGGCGCAGAATGTCCACAACCTCCTCGGTGCTGAATTCCTCGCCCACGGCGTATTCAAGCAGTGAGCCGCCGGTGAAGTCGATGCCGAGGTTCAGACCATGACCGGCAAGGGTCAGAATGAGCGCCGCCAGCACGAGCACGGCGGGAACGAGCATGAAAAGCTTCGTATAGTCAGTGAATTTCTTCTTCATTTCCGTACGGCCTCCTTATCGGGTATAGAGCGAACGCTTGGTGAAGCCCAGACGCAGCGCATGCTTGAACAGGAATTTGGTAACGAAGACCGCGGTAATGAGAGAGGTTACGACGCCCAGCGCCAGCGTGTAGCTGAAGCCCTTGATCGAGCCGGTGCCGAAGTACATCAGCACGAAGGCGGCGATCAGTGTGGTTACACTGGAGTCGATGATGGCGCGCAGCGCGTTTTTGAAGCCGTTGCGGAATGCGGAATCGTAGCCGAGCCCCAGCTTCAGCTCCTCGCGGAAGCGCTCGAAGATGATGACGTTGGCGTCCACGGCCATGCCGATGCCCAGCAGAATGCCGGCAATGCCGGGCAGGGTCAGCTGAATCTGGAACTCGGCCAGCACGTAGAACACAATCAGGATGTACACGACCAGCGCGAGATCGGCCATCAGACCCGGCAGACGGTACATGACGATCATAAACACAAAGAGGATGCCGATGCCGACGATGCCGGCCAGCAGCGCGCGGTCAATCGCGTCCTCGCCCAGCGTGGCGGAGATGGCGCGGGTTTCGCTTTCCTCAATGTCCAGCGGCAGCGCGCCGGACATAATCAGCGTCTTCAGACGGTAGGCCTCCTGATAGGATTCGGTGGCGCTGGAGGAATTGTTCATCGTGATGGAAACGTTGCCGCCGGAGATGCGCTCCTTAATGGTGGGCGCGGAAACCATCTCGTCGTCCAGATAAATATAGATCGACTGACCGACGTATTTTTCGGTGGCATCCTCGAACGTAGCCGCCGCGTCGCCGTTCAGAACGAAGGTGACCATGTAGCTGCCGCCGTCCGTGGTGCTGTCGTTATACCAGACCTCGACGTCCGATACGTCCTTGCCCTCGACGACCACGTTTCCGGTGGGATCGACGAACGTCAGATGCGCGGGCGTGCCGATGATGTCAAGCACCTGCTTGGGGTCGGACACATCCGGAATCTCCACGCGGATGTAGTTGCTGCCCTGCAGCGACACGTTGGCCTCGGTGAAGCCCTGATCGGTCAGGCGGCTGCGCAGCACGGACGCGGTGCCCTCCAGCAGGCTGTGGAACTCTTCGGACGAGTAGCCGGCATCATCCGCATAAAAGACGGTGTAGATGCCGCCGCGAAGGTCAAGGCCAAGGCTCAGCAGATCGCCGATTGGCGCGGGCATCTGCGTGTGGTTGATGGTCAGTCCGGTAAAGGCGACGACCGAAAAGAAAACGATCAGCGCCGTGACGACGGCCAGAGTAATCCAGCTTTTCTTCCTCATGTGCGTTCTGTTCCTCCCGTCGGGTGCGCATGCGCCCCGCATTCATACAGCTACATATTATATAGTTCTTTTTTCGGTTCGTCAACCGCAATCCCCGGAAAACATCCATTCTGCGTTTTTTGAACGCAAAATCTAACACTGCCGTCGTTTTTTGCCGCCCGAAGGAGCGTTGGGCTATCGGCCGAAGCCGCCGTCCACGCCCAGCACCTGCCCGGTGATGAAGGACGCATCGTCCGAAAGAAGAAAACGGATGGCGGAGGCCACGTCGCGGGGCGTGCCCAGCCGTCCCAGCGGCGTTTCCTCCGCAAGGGACGCGAGCGTATCGTCATCAAAGCCGGCGAGCATGTCCGTTTGGATTGCGCCGGGGGACACGGCGTTCACGCGCACGCCGGACGGCCCCGCTTCCTTGGAAAGCGCCTTCGCAAGGCCGATCAGACCGGCCTTGGCGGCGGAATAATGTGCCTCACACGACGCGCCCACCTCGCCCCAAATCGACGTGACAAACACAAGCGCGCCGTGCTTTCGCGAAATCATGCCGGGCAGGGCGGCCTGCGCCGCATAGGCTGCGCCGGACAGGTTCACGTTCAGCATGCGCAGCCATTCGTTCTCGGTTACGTCCGGAAACAGCTTCTGCTGCGCGATTCCGGCGCAGACGACCAGCGCGTCCACGCGTCCCAGCCATTTTTCCGCGTCCGCAAAGGCGGAAAACACCTGCATGCGGTCGGAAACATCGCAATGGACGGGATGCGCGCCCGTTTCGCGCGCCAGCGCCTGCGCGTGCGCCTCGCTGGCGGAATAGAAGAAGGCCGCCGACCAGCCGTCCGCGGTCAGCATGCGAACGGTCTCCGCGCCGATGCCGCGCGAGCCGCCGGTAACCACACAGCTTTTCATGAAAAATCCTCCGGGACATGATTTATATAGAGGAATTCTGCGCGCGGACGCGGTTTTCCTGCCGCGGAATTGTTGGAATTCGAC
>CAZMGO010000062.1:0-12055 GCA_964565845.1 uncultured Oscillospiraceae bacterium
AGAAACGTGTGAAATAAGCCTACAAATAAAAAGTCAAGCCTCAAATGAGACTTGAGAGAAAAGGAAAGTTGCAAAGCATGGGCTGTGCAAAATGTAGGCGCATTCACGCACAGCCCCTTGCTTCAGCCCCTGATAAACCGCGCCAGAAAATCGCGTGTTTCCGGCTTCTCCGGATGACCGAAAATCTGTTCCGGCGTTCCATCCTCACAGATCACGCCTTCATTCATATAGACCACGCGATTGCTCACGTCTCGCGCGAAGGCCATCTCATGCGTTACTACCAGCATCGTCATGCCATCCTGCGCCAGCAGCCGCATGGCGTTCAGCACCTCGCCCACCATTTCCGGATCGAGCGCGCTGGTCGGCTCGTCAAACAGCAGAATTTCAGGCTGCATAGCCAACGCACGGGCAATCGCCACGCGCTGTTTTTGTCCGCCGGAAATCTGCTGCGGGCGGGCGTTCGCATACGGTGCCATGCCCACTCGATCCAAATAGCGCATGGCCGTTTCCCGCGCCTCATCCTTCTTTTTCTTCAGCACGCGAATCTGCCCCACCGTGCAGTTCTCAAGCACGGTCATATTGTTAAACAGGTTGAAGGACTGAAAGACCATTCCCACCTTTGCGCGATACGCGGCAACGTTTTCGCGGCCGGAGGTCATATCCTCCTCATGAAACAGAATACGACCGGACGTCGGCAGCTCCAGCAGGTTGATGCATCTCAAAAGCGTGCTCTTTCCGGAGCCGGACGCGCCAATGATCGACGTTACGTCGCCCGGGTGCACGGAAAAATCGATGTCGCGCAGAATTTCCCGCTTGCCGAAGGACTTGGACAGGTGCTCTACCCGCAAAATCGCTTCGTTCATCGCTTCTCCTCCTCCGTTCCGTATGCATGCTCCCGACTCCGCTCGTCATAGGGACTGCCCTTGCCGGGATAGTTATAGGTTCCCGCCATCGAAACCAGCGGGTCACCCTTCACAAGCTCATAGCTGCTTCTGCCGTCCATGCGCTTTTCCATCACGCGGAGCAGAAGCGAGGCCGTCAGCGTCACCGTGAGGTAGCCCAGCATCTCAATTGCCGCCGACGGGAAATACTTGTACGTTGCACCGGTAACGGCCTTGTGCACGGAGAAGAATTCCGTGAAGCCGATGATGAACATGACCGACGTATCCTTCACGTTGATAATGAAGTTGTTGCCAATCTGCGGCATGATGTTTCGCAGTGCCTGCGGCAGAATGACGCTGGTCATCGTCTGAAAATGGTTCATGCCGATGGCCTTCGCGCCCTCTGCCTGTCCGCGGTCGACGGAAAGAATGCCGCCGCGCACCGATTCCGCCATATACGCGCCTGTGTTGATCGAAACAATCAAAATCGAAACCACCCACAGGTTGCGGAAGCGCATGGCGTTATTCGTGAAATACGGAAGTCCGAAGTAAATGAACACTGCCTGCAGCATCATGGGCGTTCCGCGGAATACCTCAATGTACACGCGAATCATCGCCCGCAGGATTCCCAGCAATCCCTTTTTAATCGCTCTGTCATTCTTCGCAATCGGGATCGTCTGAAGAATGCCGCATACGAAGCCAATCACGCAGCCCAAAAGCGTACCAATCACGGCCAGCAGAAGCGTGTTGCCCATACCCGCAAAGTATGTGGACGCACTTTTGCTCCAGAGCGAAGCAATGTCGTCAATGAGCTGAGACAATCTGTCCATATCGTTCGTTTCCTTCCCCTTGTCTGCCGTCCGTTAGTCGTTAATAGGCTGAATGGTCGTCGCTTCTGCCATCATGGCATTGAAGTCATCCACCGTCATCGTGGAAAGCACTGCATCGAGCGCGTCCTTGAGCGCCGTGTTGCCCTTCATCACGGAAATGCCGATGTTGATTTCTTCCTCCGAAACCACAAAGTTATCCTCGCTTTCGGAGAAATCCAGCAGAACCATATCCGGATACACGGCCAGCGCACCCTGCGCCGTGGGAATGTCGGTGCAGATGAAATCCACCGCGCCGGTTTCAAGCGCCATCAGCATGGCGGGCGCGGACTCGGCGGCCGGCTGAATATTCGCCTTCGGAATCTGCGGCAGGCACACGCTGTACCAGATCGTACCCAGCTGGGATGTGCAATAGCCGCTCAGGTCGGAAAGCCCCTTGGCTTCAGCCTGCGGCGTGCCCTGCTTGGCAAGGCATACGATACTGGCATACAGATACGGGCCGGCAAAGTCCACCATCTCGGCGCGCTCCGCCGTCATGGACTGCCCCGCAATCACCGCATCCACCATTCCGGACTGCACCGCCGGAACCAGCGAATCCCAGTCCAGCCGCACGATTTCCAGCTGCCAGCCGTTGGCCTCGCACAGCTTCTTTGCCATCATCACGTCATAGCCGTTGGCGTATTCATTGCTGCCGGAAATCGGCACCGCGCCGTTGGAATCGTCACTCTGCGACCAGTTGTACGGCGCATAGTTGCACTCCATCGCCACCGTGAGCACGCCGTCCTCCACGCCGGAGGGTACGCTCGCCTGCGCGCCGCAGAGCAGCGCAGTCATCATCAGGACTGCCATTACCATTGCAAACGTTCTTCTCATGTTCTTTTCCGCCTTTCCCTTGTTCGTTTTGCCGTTTCCGGCTGTGCTTTAAAAAAATGAACCGCCTTGTCAAGCGGTTCATGGAAAATGCGGAAGCGTTTGCGAAGGAACTTCACAAACTCCGTATCGACCCTTGATAGCGCTTCACAAAAACATGTGACAGTCCGCCGCGTATTTCACGGCGACCCAGCCATTCGGGCTTCAGGCCTAACCCGAACGCTTCGGCGATGCTTCCTTTCCCTCCGGCAAGCGGCCCTGTGACCCGGAAGTACTCTTAAGCCTCGCGCCTCTATCCAAGCGATTCATTTTTTTGTTATCATACCATTCCAGCGTCTGAATGTCAAGCGGTTTTCCCGTTTCTCATGTTAAATCAAGCTGCAAGCTCCGTTTTTTCATTCACTCTCCCTTTTCCATATGGATGCCGGTTTGCGTCACGGTATCTGCCGCATCAAACGCGGCCTCCTGCGGATGATGCTCCACGGCGTCCAACGTAAACGCCGACACCTCGAAGGCGTTGCGCACGATGTATTCGCCATTGTCCATCAGCTTCTGATATTCGCGCGACTGCAGCCGCCCGCCGATTCGCAGATGATCGCCCACGCGGAAGCGCGAGGCGTATTGCGCATTTCTTCCCCACGCAATGCAGGGAATGTAGTCCGACTTGCCAAACGCACGATTGACCGCCAGCATCATATCGCAGATTTCGCGGCCGAACGGTGTGGAACGATAGACCGGCGGCTTGCACAGCGCGCCGCAAAGCTCCACGCGGTTGAGCGTTTCGTTGTCGTTGGTCGGCGTCACGCTCTGCGCAAACAGCGTAATCATCAGCCGACCCGCGCCCTCAATCACCTTGTTGTAGGAGCGCACCTGCCCCGTCATCAGCAAAAGCGAATCCAGCGGCAGTCCGGTTTCGGCAATCAGCTTGCCCGGAAGCGTAACCGGCAGACGATCAATCGCGCCGGACAAGCGCTTCACCAGCAGCGTTCCCGTGTAAAACGGCTCGTTCATTACTTCATGAGACAGCTCCGGCGCACGCTCTAAGTGCCCGCACGCCGTCATGCGGTTGTTGGGATTTTCCATCGTATCACCTCGTATCCTGATGTTTCCCGTGTTCGGTTACATCATATGAAGGTGTCCTCTGCTTTATGCCCTCATGCGGCTCACCCGCGCAATTTTCTTTTTCTGTCATCAAACCCGAATTGCCCGGCCGCATTTCGCCTCCGGCAGAATCCGACCGTTCTTTAGAAGCGCCTCGCCGTTGACATACACCTCTTCGATACCGAAGGAATGCGCCTGATCCGGCACGGCATTCTTTAACGCCGCCTCGTCAAAGACCGTTACGTCGGCAAAGCAGCCCTCGCGCAGGAAGCCGCGATCACGGATGCCAAACCGCTCGGCGCTCGCACCCGTCATGCGATGGATGGTGTTCGGCAGCGTATCGCCCAGCCCCAGCAGCGAATCCCGCAAGAACTTCGGGAAGCAATCGTAAATTGCCGGGTTCTGCACGCCGTGATCCTCCACCCACGCATCCGTCATATACAGGCAGCGCCCGTTCTTCTCAAAATCATGAATGATCTCGTCCGTCGTGTATGGCCCCATATTCACGCGTCCCTGATAATCCGATTCGCGGCAAAGCTTCAGATACATTTTTAAATCACTCATATGGTTTTCCCGCGCCATCTGGTGCACCGTTTTGCCCTCGTAATGCTCATAGCCCGGGCCGATGTACGCGACCTCGATGTCGTCAAACCCAAAGCCCAGCAGCTTCACCGCTGCAAACACCAGCGCCGCCAGCCGAAGCCGATTCCACGGCTTTTGCCGCTGTGCATCCGTCATGCCGCGATACCACGCGGGCAGCACCACCGTGATTACCGAAACACCCTTCTTTTCGTTGTAAATGTCAAACCGTGCCTGCACGCCCTCCGCGCACAGCCGGTTGATGATGCCAAGCGCCTCCTCCTTATCTCTGAAGCTGCCGCGGCCGACAAAAATCAAATGCGAGAATTGCAGCTTCAGCTTCGTTCCCTTCGCAATGCGCGCCAGCTCGTCCATCGCCCGCAGCAAATGCGAGCGCCCAAAAAGCTCTGGATAGGACGTAGAGATTCGCGATTCCGCGCGCGGATGCACAGTAAGCGGCTTATCATACTTCAGACATAGCTCCGCAACCCTGCGAAGCTCCGCCTCGTCGGCGAACATTCCCGGGCTGTACATCAAACCCAATGAAACGCCCGCCGCGCCCATCTTCAGATTTTCCTCCAAAATGGCGAGCATTCTTTCCTCTTCCTGCGCCGTCAGCCTCCGATTTTCTTCCCCTGCCACGCTGGCGCGCGCGGAGCAATGCCCTGCCAGCACGGCGATGTTGCACGGAACCCTTCCGTCCACTGCGTCGAGAAAGCGTGCGGCGTCCGGATAAACGCCCGTTGTCTGCCCACGATAGCCGAACAGCCCGCCGCCCATCCGGCTGACGTGCGGCGTATCGTCCTCAAAGCCGATGGCCGAAAGACCGCAGTTGCCCGTCACAAAGGACGTAATCCCCTGCCGGATAAACGGTTCGAAGTACGGCTGCGGATTTTTATGGATGGCGAACCAGTCGTTGTGCGAATGTACGTCAATAAAGCCCGGTGCGACGGATTTCCCCTCTAAATCGCAAACCACCTCTGCCGCATCGTCAATCTCCGGCGCAATCCGCGCAATCCTCTCTCCGTCAATCAGAATATCTCCACGCCTCGGCTCGGCGCCTGTTCCATCGTAAATCAACCCATTTTTCAAAAGCGTTCGCATTGACATTCTCCTCTTCGTAAAATTTCATTTGTCCACTTGCCAATTTTAAACTCTCCTTGTTGTTTGCAGTATACCACACTCATGCGCATCCATCAAGCCGTTCCATCCGCCTGTTCACGGCTGCCGCATCAAATTAGGCAGTCATTAAATATTGCCAAAGCATAACTTTGAATTGATCCGAAGGCCTTCCTAAAGTTATGCAGAAAAATCTCAGGGGGTGACATTAGGCTGAAGCTCTGTCAAAATGGCAGAAGAACAAAAAGGCGAAGGTGTAAATCCATACCATCTTCGCCTTTCCTTATTCGCTTTTCAAAACCGAGGCGCAGCAGTAAATCGTCGATAAGATACAATACGCTGCGCAAATTCGTTGTTCTACAGTCCCTTCGCCGCATCCGACGAAAGAAACGCCTGCAGCTCCGCGGACGCAATGCCGTCAGCGGTAATTCCCATGGCGCTCTGCACATCGATAACCGCATTGCGCGTGGCCGAATCAAAGCTTCCGATTTCCGCATCCGGCGCGTCCAGATAGCCCAGCGCTGCCAGACGATATTGGAGAATCTCCACGGCGCTGCCCGTATCCCCGATTTTCAGCTCCTGATAGCTTCCCTCGTCCGGCTCCGCATATTGGCCTGCCGACGGCGCAGCGTCCGAGAACAGAATCTCCTGAAGACCCGCCGTCGCCGTCCCCGTCTGCTTCATGCCGATGGCTGCCTGAAATTCCTTCACAGCCTTTGTCGTTTTCGTAAGGTAGTTGCCGCCGATGTCTCCGTCGAAGTAGCCCAGCTGCTTAAGCCGCCTTTGCAGCTTCTTCACGTCGTCTCCCTTTGAGCCGTTTTTCAGGGTTGAATATTCGCTTATCTTCGTGTCGCTGCCGGTGGAGGTGCCGTCATCCAGCTCCTCCAGCACCGTGAGCTGGCTCGCGTATACATAGCCCTTGCTTCCGCCGGAGTTCTTTACCTCTGCCCAGCTGCCGCGCGTGCGCGTCCATGTGACCGTCGCGCCCTTGGAAAGCGTGCCCAGCTTGTCAGACAGCTCATCCGGCTCGGAATACACGGTGATCAAGTCCTTCACCACCATCGCGTAGGCGTTCACGGTTACAACCGTTTCACTCTCTTCGCCTTCTGCCGCGGAGTCCGACGAAAGCACGAAATCGGCCAGCTTCGCATAGGCCACGTCGCCGGAGGCATTGCGGATTTCCGCCCAGTCGCCCCGCGTACGCAGAATGGTAACCTCCGCTCCGATGGACAGGGTCGACATCGGCTCCGAGTCGCTGACCGAAGCATACACATTCGTTTTCGCCGCGCTTACATACGCGGTTTTGTTGACCGTAACCACCTTCGTGGAGGTCTTCGCGGGGGCATCCTCGGAGTAAAGCTCCTTCTGAAGCGCCGCGCTGGCCGTACCCGTCTGCTTAAGCCCCAGCGCCTTCTGGAACGCCTTCACGGCGCTCACGGTATCCGCGCCGTATTTCCCGTCGCACTCGCCCGTGAGATAGTTCAGCTCAATCAGGCGCGCCTGCAGCTTGCGAACCTCGCTGCCGCTGTCGCCCTTGGAAAGCGTGGAATAGCTGACGGCCACCTCGCCGTCCGTATTGTAATACGCTGAATCCGAATACAGATAGCTCTGCAGCTCGGAGGTCGCGATGCCGGTCGGCGTCTTCCCATATGCCGCCTCGAATGCCTTCACGGCCTCCTCGGTGCCTGTTCCGTAATAGCCGTCCACCGTGCCGGACAGATAGCCCAGCTCAATCAAACGCGATTGAAGGCGCGCGACATTGTCTCCCTTGTCGCCGTTTTTCAGCCTTTTGTAGGTTTCGTCGGTGGGCATGGTCACGTTTCCGGTGGGCGCGTCGTCGGCATAGAGCTTTTCCTGAAGCGCCACGGTTGCAATGCCAGTTTCCGTTCTTCCGTACGCGGCCTCAAATGCCTTCACGGCCTCCACGGTATTCGCATCATAAGAGCCGGTTGCCGTACCGGACATGAATCTCAGCTCAATCAGCCGCTGCTGCAGCGCGTAGACGGCACTGCCGTAGCTGCCCTCCGAAAGAGCAGTATACGAGGTCTGGCTGCTGCCGTCGGAATCATTGGACATCGCGCTGTCGGAATACAGGAATTTCTGCATGGCCGCCGTCGCTACGCCGGACTGCGTGCGTCCATGCCGGCTCTCAAAGGCACGCACGGCATTGGCGGTGTCGTCGCCATAATAGCCGTCCGCCTTGCCGTCCAGATAACCCAGCTTCTTCAGCCGCGTCTGAAGCGTCACGACGTCCTCGCCATAGCTGCCCTTGGATAGCGTGCGGTAGGTTGTGTCCTCGGAGGCAGCCGCGGTCGGCGTCGGCGTCGCGGAACCGTAAACAAGCGCGTCGTCGGCATACAGATGCTTCTGCATTCCCACCGACGCAATGCCGGTCTGCTTCTGACCATAGGCCTTTTCGAACGCCTTCACGGCCTTTACCGTGGCATTCCCGTAAATGCCGTCCACCTTGCCGGACAGATAGCCAAGCTCCTTCAGCCGCTGCTGCAGCTGCTTCACGCTGTCGCCCTTGCTGCCGTACTGAAGCGCCGTATAGGTTACCGTATCCGTCTCGTCGTCATCCGCCGGAACGGCAGTCGGCCTCGCGGTCGTCTGCACGCTTTCCCCGGCGCGCAGTGCGCTGTCGGCAAACAGATAGCTCTGCATCGAAACGGTCGCAATGCCGGTGCGCTGCTTGCCGTAGGCCGCCTCAAACTCCTTCACGGCATTTTCGGTGCTTTGGTCGAACACGCCGTTGGCCTTCCCATCCATATATCCCAGCTCAATCAGCCGGTTCTGAAGACGCGTCACATCGGTGCCGATGCTGCCGCGCTCCAGCTTCTGGTAGCTTGCGGAGGCCTGCTGCGTGGTAATCGGCTCAATGCCGGTGTACATCTTTGCACTGTCCGAGAACAGATATACCTGCATCAGCTGCGACGCCACGCCGGTCGCCGTGCGGCCATAGGCCGCCTCAAACAGGCGCACGGCCTGCGCAGTTGCCTGATCAAACGTGCCGGATGCCGTGCCCGACATATACCCCAGCTCGATCAGACGCTTTTGAAGATTTCGCACCGCCGTGCCCAGCGAGCCGAGCGACAGCTCGGTATACGCATCCTGCACGGTGGAATCCAGCTGCTCGTTCAGCCAGCCGAGAATCTGAACCGGCGCGGTGGGCTGAATGGTATAGCCCGGTGCCTGCGTCGCGCTGACTGCGCCCGACGTAGAGAAGGGCAGCGTCACATCCACGGAATAATCGGACAGCGGATCCTTGTCCGTCGCATCCGTCGCGGGCCCGCAGCCAACAAGCATCAGCATCAGCACCACGACAAGCACCGGAAAAGCGTATCGAACCGTCCTCATTCTTCCATCCTCCCCTCCGCGCAGGCTTCTGCGGCGTGCGCGCTTCCAAAATCCTCTGGCCATGGCAATTACTGTAATGACGCATTTGGCAGGATGAAAGTTGCTTCACCCCGCCAAATTTTCGCTTATTCGTTTCCCAAGAGCAGCCGGATTGTCTCAAGTGCATCGGAAAGGCTTGCAAGCTTGCCCTCGTCCAGCTCCTTTGCCCATGCTTCCATGCACACTCTCAGCGCATCGACCGTATCGCGCACCTTCTCGCGCCCCTTTTCGAGAATCACCACGTGAACGACGCGGCGATCGGCCGCATTGCGCTCGCGCGTGACGTAGCCCGCATTAATCATGCGGTCAATCAGCGGCGTGATGTTCGGCTTGGCAATGTCGAACCGCGCAGAGATTTCCGAAACCGACAGCCTGTCCGCCTCATCCAGTGCCGCCAGCACCTGAATATACGAAAGCGGAATCGGATTGTCCTTCTGCTCAATGTCCGGCCTGAACAGCTTTTTCTTGAAAACCGGCGCGGCAGTCAGAACCTGCCGAGCGATCTTCTCCATGGTTGCCTGTCTTTCATTCGTGCAATTCTTCATTTGTGTCCCCCCAGCGCTTATTACGCAACAGAACCTATTTTAGCGCAGCCCTTATAAAAACGCAAGTTATACTTCTATTATATTTTGACGGTGAAATCGATATTCTCCGTTAACCCGCCTGCACGAAGGCCCGTGCCCGCGGGGAAACCGCAAAAATATAAATTTCGTCATACCACGCGCCGCCCTCGTAGATCAGCGGATAGCACTCCTTCAGCGCTGCAAGGTCGCCGTTCTGCGCTTCATAAGAGGAAAAGAACACATAGTCCACGCCGTACTGCTCATAAAGCTCCGCCGTTCCCACCGGGTCGGCCAGCATGCGATTTGCATCCTCCGCACGCTGGGCATAATCCACGCCATGGAAATACAGGTACAGGTCGGAGCCGCACACAATCCGTCGGCCGGCCAGCACTGCCGGAGCGTTATTGTGGTTGGTCGCCGTCAGGAACAGGCCGTCCGCCAGCGTATTCTCGCGAATGAACGCCGCCGCCTCCACCTGCTCCCTTCCGAAAATCTGATACTCGCTCTTCGCCTCGCGAGCAATGGTAATCGCGCCGGACAGCGTGCTTGCCAGAATGAACGCCGCCGCCAGCACGCATCGCCCCCGAATGCCCTTCAGGCGCGCATAGATGTCCACCAGAAGCTCAGCCGCCGCCGGAAGCATGGCCAGAAACGCCACATAGAACAGCTTGTTGTTGTCGTATACGTTCGGCTGAAACACGACCGTCTCCGCCAGCGCGTATAGAAGCAGGCAGCCCAGCGACAGCGCCTTTACCGCCGGCTTTCGAAGCGTGAGCGCCGCAAGCGGGAAGAGCAGATACACAAGCCCGACATTTTTAATCCAGAACCAGAAATACTCGTCAATCAGGCCGCCGTTCCCGTCGTTGTTCACCCAGTTAAACAGCACTCGCAGCGAGCCGCCGCCAAGCGTCTGCGGGAACGTCCACTCAAGCAGCTGCGGAAGCGCCAGCGCGCAGGCCGTCACCCCGTAAAGTCCAAACAGCATCAGCGTTTTCAGCCGACGCTTTTTCTCCCGAATCAGGCAGTCAATCATCGCGCCCAAGCTGATTACGCCCAGCGCCAGAAAGGAATGCGTGTGAATCATGGGCATGGCTCCCGCCCACAGCCCGACCGCAAGGAAAGCCGCCGCGCGCCGTTCGCGCATCGCCGCAACCAGCAGATACAGCGCCGGAAGCACGCACAGCCAGCCCGCCATCAGCGTGCGCTGCGGCACGAGCAGGTCGCACAGCGCGTTCACCCAGCGCAGGTTCGCGTCCGGCATGTTGGTGGGCGTCTGATAATAGCCGTTCAGCGCCTCATTTAATGCCGTCGGGTCGGACGTCACGCGATCCAGCGTTCCCAGAAAGCCCAGCCCGCCGTTAAAGAACAGCAGCACAAACGCGAGAATCACCGCGCTCCTCTTCCCGGTAAGCTCCCATGCAAACAGCACGAAGCCCAGCCAGATCAGCCCCGTCATCAGCGTGCCCGGCACGGAAAACGCAGCCGCCAGCGGCGTTCCATAGATGAGCATGGTGGCGCTCAGCGCATCCACAAGGAAGGGATAGCCCAGCCTTGTGCCCGGCAGAATCGAGTATTCTGGCGGGTAGCTCTGTCCAATCAGACCCGTGGCAAAGCTCGCGTGCATGCACAGGTCGCCATAGGTCGACTGCCCCACATACAGCGCGCCGTCCAGCTCGCGAAACGTATGTGTATACTGAAGATACCCGGAAACGAGCGTCGCCGGAAGCACCAGGCAAAGAACCAGCCACAACGGCGGCTCCGGCTTCGATTCGTCCTTCAAAAGCGCTTGCTGCCTCGGCTTCAAAAATGCGCAGCCCACCGCCGCCAGCGCCGACGTAAGCAGCGCCATTCTCTGCGCGGTAAGCGTAAAATCGAATGCAAAGGCAAACAGCGACGGCAGCCACATCATCTCCATCAGCCCCATCACCATGCCCAGCCATAGCCGCACCATGCGGCCGCGCCGCGAAAACAAACGCCACGCCTGTGCGACGCCAAACAGCTCAAACGCCGCCAATACAACGATTCCCAGCATATGGTCTCCAATCCGTTCGTTTGATTTGCTCCCATTATACCATGCGGGGCGAACGGCCGCAACCGTTCGCCCCGAAAAAGCCTTCTTCGGCGAGTCTCCGCTTATTTTCCAAACAGCTGCACCCAGTAGATTGTTCCTCCAACCTTATAGGCGCATACGCCGATGGAGCCATAGCTTTCGCGAAGAATATTGGCCTTGTGCCCGCTGGAGCTCATCCATGCGGCCATCACGCGCTCCGCATCCCGCTGTCCCTTGGCGATGTTCTCGCCATAGGCAGCGGAGGACACCGTGCTCCACGCCGTGCCATCCGGACGCGTGTGGCTGAATTTCGAAACAATCTCCTCGGCGCGCACACAGGCGGCGCGCGTCAGCTCCGCGGACTGCGTAAGCGGCGCAAGCCCCTGCTTCGCGCGTTCTTCGTTTACGAGCCGGATGACCTGCTCCGCCGCCGATGCGGAGGAAACGCCCTCATCTGCGTTCTCCCGTTCGGATTCGCTGGAGGACGGCGCATCCGTCTTCGTATCGTTCTTCGTTCCCACCGTGCCGATCGTGATGGTTTCGCACGCGCTTCCGCACTTCAGCCGAACCGTGTAGGTTCCCTTTGTCTTCAGGTAGGAGCTCGGAATCAGGCACTGTCCCTTTGCGCCGGAAACGCAGGGCAAACGCATGAGATTAATAACGTTTGAA
>CAZMGO010000063.1:0-11901 GCA_964565845.1 uncultured Oscillospiraceae bacterium
TGCGCGTCCGTAATCAGCGCCGCCCTCACGCTTCCGATGGCCTTTTCGGTGGTCACCACCTCGTCCGTTCGCCGCACGGCGGTCATGTTCCACATGCCGTACAGTCCAACCAGCGCGCCCAGCAGGAAGGCAAGGCCATGCCGCGTCAGCCTGCGCAGCCCCGCATGCATCCTCCGCGCGCGCCGAAAAAGCCTTAGAAGAAGAACCAGCACGTCCCACGCGAGCAGAGCGGCATTCAGATGCGCAAGAATCATCCAGCGCGTGGTAAGCGGCTCCCACAGAAGCGCCATGCCCACCAGCGCCGCGCATACGCTCACAACGTCGCCCGAATGACGCAGGCGCGCGTTCAGCGCACGCAGCGGCGTCAGCGCGCGCAGATGCAGAAAAAGATTGATCGTGCAGAGGATGACGATTGCCGGGTTCAGTCTGGAAATCAGCGCCTGCATTCGAATTCCTCCCGCGTCAGGCGGCGCAGCAGCGCCTCGCAGCCTTCATAAATCTGCCTATAGGCCGCTTCGAAGTCGCCCGTATACCACGGGTCGTCCACCTCCCCGGGATGCGCGCTCTCGTCGCGCAGGCGGCGGATTTTGCTCTCGGGGTCGCCGCCGGTCATGCGCTTCAGATTGCGGATGTTCGCATTATCCATACCGAAAACGAGGTCGCTTTCGCGGTAATCCTCCGGCGTCATGCGCATGGCGGCGTGCGGGCCCACGGGAATTTTCCGGCGGCGCAGCTCGCTGAGCGCCTCCGGATACAGGCCGTTTCCGATTTCCTCACTGCTCGTCGCGCGGGAAAACGCGCGAAGCTCGCTTTCCCTTCCCTCGCGGCGCACCAGCTCGCGAAAGATAAACATCGCCATCGGAGACCGGCAAATGTTGCCGTGACAGACAAACAGAATGGTTTTCAAGCGAACCGCCGCCCTTCTCTTTCACAGATCCTTCCATTTTTTGACGCATGCGCGGCGCGCGCGGTTCCTCCGTCCCGAGACGTCGCTACCGATCCCGCCCGTTCAGCGCGGGACGGCGCAGGTAATAGGGTGCGAAGACGGCAAAGCACACAAAGCACAGGATGGAGCAGCCGAGAAACACCGTCTGCCGGGAAAGCTGGTCGGCAAGGAAGCCGCCGCCGAAGTAGCCGATCACGCGCGCCACGCCGAAGCCGAACACGCTGATCAGCAGCTGACCCGAGGCGCGCCGGTTCGCGGGCACGGTCGCCTGCACGTATTTGGAAACCGTAACCGTAATCACGATGTATCCCCACGAGTGCAGAAGCTGGCTGAGCATCGCCACATAGGCGCTTTGCGCCATGGACACCAGCAGCCAGCGCAGCGACAGCGTAAGCGCGCTCACGCACATCAGCTTGCCCGCGCCGTATTTTTCAAACAGCCTGTCGGACAGAATCAAAAACGGCGTCTCGCTCACGGCGGAGATGAAATAGCACCAGCCCAGCAGGCCGTCGGTTGCGCCGGGCAGCTCGCGGAACAGCGGCGAGAAGAACGCATAGAAGTATCCCAGCGTAATCTGCAGCGGCACCATAAACAGAAACAGAATCAGCAGCTCGCGGTTCTTAAACAGCGTCAGCATGCCGCGCGCATCGTCCTTCTGCCGCACAAAGCCGGTCTTCGGCAGGTTCAGCGCCGCCAGCGCGATCACGAGGCACAGCGCCGACACCGTGTACACCACATATCTTCGGTCGCCCAGCACGTCCAGCACGTTTCCAAACAGCATCGCCACCACGGCAAACGACAGCCCGCCCGCCATGCGCACCGGGCCGAAGCGCCGGTCGTTCTCCGCCAGCGACGCCAGTATGATGGAATCGCCCATCGGCTGAAGGGACGTATAAAACGCCGCGAACAGGCAGGCGGTTACGAGAAGCACCCAGAACATATCCGAAATCAGATACGCGCCCATAAACGCCGCCGCGGCCACGGCCATCCACGCGAGCAGACGGCTGCGGCTTCTTGCTCGGTCGCCCACCTCGCCCCAGAACTGCATGAAAAACACGCTCACCAGCGCGATCATGGCGTTTATCGTGCCAATTTGCGTGTTGTCCAGTCCGCGCTCGGTATAATACAGGGACATAAAGCTCTGAAACACGCTGTTGGTCACATAATAGGCCATCATGAACAGCGCGCACTTCACGCTCACGTCCGAGAAGAATTTTTTCATTTCGCAGCCTCTCCTTTCACGTCTGAAGACATGGCCTCCGCCCCGTTATAGCCAACGCTGCCGGAGCCCATGCGGGTCGCGGCAGCGTCTGTCTACAGGGAAGCGAGGGAAACGCACGCGGGCTCCCTCTATGCCTCTTGAGGGGGTGCGGGGGAGCGACGCGCCCCCGCCTTCCCCGAGGAATCAGCCCTTGATACCGCCGCGGGCGACGCCGCGAACGATTTGCTTGCGGGCAAACAGGAACAGAATCAGCATCGGCAGCACGACCATCGTCGCGGCCGCCATGATGATTTCGTTGTTCGAGCCGCTCTCGGTCGTGAAGGTGAACAGACCGTAGGGCAGCGTGCGGAACTCGTCGTGCGCGATGACCAGCTTCGGCCACATGAAGCTGTTCCAGCTTGCCATGGCGTTCAGAAGCAGAATCGTCACAAGGCTGGGGCGCGCAATCGGCACCATGACCTTCCAGAGGTACTTCCAGTTGCTGGAGCCGTCCACCTGCGCGGAGTAATACAGGCTGTCCGGAATGGACATGAAGAAGTTGCGCAGGATGTAGGTATAAAAGATGGAGCTTGTGAACGGCAGCACGAGCGCGTACAGCGTATCGTAAATGCCCAGCTTCACCATCGTCTGGTAGTTGGTGATGACCAGCAGCTCGAAGGGAATCATCATCATCGAAAGAAGCAGCGTAAACAGCAGGTCGCGTCCCGGGAATTTCAGGCGCGAGAATGCAAACGCGGCCAGAATCGTGGTGAACATGACCGTGCCCACCGAGCAGAAGCATACCACAATGCTGTTCACGAAGTAGGTTCCGAACGGCGCGGTATCCCATGCGGTCACGTAGTTTTCAAAGTTGAACCAGTTCGCGGGCGCCATGCGCGGCGGGAACAGGTTCATTTCCGCGGCGGTCTTAAAGGACGACGCGATCATCCAATAGAAGGGGAACACCATGATCAGCGCGCCAAGAGCCAGAAGCAGATACAGAAGCGTGCGCAGAATTGTTCGTTTCATGATTTTCGCCCTCCTTCCTTATTGGTAAACCCACTTGCGCTGAATGACCTTCTGAATCATCGTGAACACGAAGATAATCAGGAACAGCACCATGGCCGCCGCCGCGGCGTAGCCCAGCGAGTGGGTTCCGTCGGCGGTATTGATGTTGTTGTAGATGTACCACGCCACCGTTTCCATGCCATAGCTCTGCGGCGAGCCGTTCCACAGCACAATCACGTCGGTATACACCTTGAAGGCGGAAATGGAGTTGATAATCAGCACAAGGCCGATCGTCGGGGAAAGCAGCGGCACGGTGATGCGGAAGAAGATGCGCGCCGCGCCGCTTCCGTCCACGCGCGCTACGGTGTACAGGTTCTCGTCGATATTCTGAAGGCCGGACAAAAGCAGGATAATCGTGAACGGCAAGCCCGACCACACGCCGTAAATCACCAGCACCGCCATGGATATGGCGTGATTGCCGGACTGCAGCCAGTTGATTTTCTCTCCGCCGAGGGCGGTAATCATCGCGTTGATCAGACCGAAGTTCTCGTTGAACATCCATCTCCACACCAGACCCACGGCCGTCGCCGTCGTAACCATGGGAATGAAGTAGGCGGTCTGGAACACGCCGCTCAGCTTGATCTTCTGGTTCAGAAGATACGCCATCAGGATGGAAATCGCCGCCGTAATCGGCACGGTAAGCGCCACGTACAGCGCGGTATTCTTCAGGCTGCGCATGAAGATGTTCGTCGTTCCCTCAAGGCCGAACAGCACGAACTTATAGTTGCCAAGACCCCACTTGATAAAGCTGGCGTTGGCGTTCTTGCCCAGCGTGTACTTTTCCTGAAAGCTCATAATCGCCACGCGGATCATGGGGTAGAACGTGAACACGCACACGCCCACAAAGAACGGCAAAAGGTAATCCAGCGGCTCAAGCAGCGCGCCCAGCGCCGCGCGGCCCTCCTCGTCGCGCTTCTGCCACAGAATCAGGAGCAGCGCAGCCGCCGCCATCAGAATCGCGCCAATGATTACAAGCGCCTGCCAATAATACATAATGGCGTAGTTCTTCGTAGAGGAAACGTTCATTTCCTTTTTCACGGAGTCCATGGTAATGGCATCCGCCGCGCCGTCGGTAAGTCCCGCGACCGTTTCCACAAGCTCGTCAACGCTCGCCTCGCCCGCAGCCCTCACGGCGGCCTGCGCGTCCATTCCCGCAAGCTTTGCGTCCACGCTGGCAGCGTAGGTTTCCAGCGCGCCGCGAATCACGTCGCGCTCGTCGCTTCCGGCGTTCAGGCCATCCTCAATGGCGGTCTTCAATGCCGTCTTCTTGGCGCTGAAGCCCTTCTGAATCTCTTTTTGTACCTTTGTATCGTCCGTGGCGGCCTGCAAAGCCGTCTTGAGCAGCTTTTCGGTGTTTTCGTGAATGGCCTTTACGCGCGCAGGCAGACGCTCGCTCTCCGTTTTCTGCGCGAGCAGGCTGCGCCCCGCAATGCCGAGGCCAAGGCCAATCAAGCCGATCAGCGCAAACAGCACCACGTGCACAAGCACGCGCTGCACGCCGCGCCGGTGCTTTCTTTTGATTCCTGCCATCAGTAGCGCACCCCCGTCTTCTCGTCAAACAGGAACACGCCGCGCTTTTTAAGCCCCAGATACGCGGTGTCGCCGGCCTTGAAGCCGTAGTCGGAGGCAATGTAGGCGCGGAAGTCGGTGCCGCCGAGGGTCAAAATGGCCATTTCCTCCTTGCCCATCTGGTACACGCTCTTCACGGTGCAAACCAGCGTCTCGGGCGTCTGATTCGGCTCCACGCTGAAGCTCTCGGCACGCACGGACAGATGCACGCGCGTCTCGCCGTCCTTTTCGAAGCGCGGAAGCGCAACGGGCTTCGCGCCGCTGTCGCCATAGAACACGCCATCCTTGAACGTGCCGGGCAGGTTGTTGATCGGCGGATTTCCGAGGAAGTCGGCCACGAACTGGTTCGCCGGCTCGTTGTACAGCGCCTGCGGCACGTCGTACTGCTGCTTCACGCCCGCCTTCATCAGCACGATGTGGTCGCTGATGGACATGGCCTCCTCCTGATCGTGGGTAACGAAGATGGTGGTTACGTGCGTCTTCTGCTGAATGCGGCGAATTTCCTCGCGCATTTCCAGACGCAGGCGCGCGTCAAGGTTGGATAGTGGCTCGTCCAGAAGCAAAAGCCGCGGATTCTTCACCAGCGCGCGCGCAATGGCTACGCGCTGCTGCTGACCGCCAGACAGCTGCTTGGGCTTTCGATCCAGCATGGTTTCCACGTGCACCAGCTCCGCCATTTCCTTCGCGCGGCGAATGCGCTCCTCCTTGGGAACCTTCTGAATTTCCAGCGGGAAGCAGATGTTGTTCAAAACCGACATGTGCGGATACAGCGCGTAATTCTGGAAAACGAGACCGATTCCGCGCTCCTCCGGCGGCATTTTCGTAACGTCGTCCTTGTCAAACCAGATTTTTCCGTCCGTCACCGGCAGGATGCCGGCAAGCATGTTCAGAATCGTGCTCTTTCCGCATCCGGACGGCCCCAGCAGCGCAATCAGCTCGCCGTCCTCCATTTCCACATTGAAATGATCCACGGCAGTCAGCGTACCAAACTGTTTGGTCAGGTTTTCCATCTTTACCCGCATTGGCGTATCCCTCCACGTAAACGTTTCTACCTCGATCTAATTATACCAGACGAAACCGGAAATGCAACCTTTCCTGTGACTTTTCTTTTTAGCCGCGCGTAAAAATGCCCGTTTTTCGCCCAAAATGCCCTTCTTTTGACAAGACAACGACAGGACGGAATGACGCTTGTGGTGAGGCTTTCCCTCCGTTATTGAGGAAGCCGCCTATCCGTTCGCGCCGGATGGCGGCCTTCCTTCCATTTCCTGTCTATCTTCTGAATGGATAAAAATTTGATGTTGACAGCCGCACGGCCCTCATGATATAATAACGGCAGGAAGGGATGACGCTTTTGCTGGAGCTTTCCCCTCCGTTGAGGATGCCGCCTACCAGTTCGCGCTGGATGACGGCTTATTTTTTCTTCTTGTCGTTGTCATCGCGACCAAATTTGATCGCTTTGAGCACAAGAGAGGCAACCATTATGACCACGGAAATAATTTCGAAGTCAGTCATGATCTCACCTCCCGAAAACAAAGAGGCCTGCCGCAGCAGACCTCTTTGTTTATAACTTGGAATTATTCGCCCTTCAGTGCGGCGTTGCAGAGGATCTCGCACTCGTTCCAAGCATCCTCAACGGTCATGCCGTTGTTGATGACGTTCTTCACGGCGTTGACGATCTCCGTGCGGACGGTGGAGGCACCGGTGACGGCGGGCAGAGAGCCGGCGATGTCAAGATGCGCGGACACGGCGTTCAGAGACTTGACGGCGAGAGAATCCTCAGCCAGGTACTCCTTGTAGCCATCC
This sequence comes from uncultured Oscillospiraceae bacterium, assembly GCA_964565845.1. Lineage (GTDB taxonomy): Bacteria > Bacillota > Clostridia > Christensenellales > Aristaeellaceae > SFHK01. Next base: position 6,588 of record CAZMGO010000063.1, read on the forward strand.
AGCTCCTTAGTCCAGGAGTAGGGAGCCAGCGCGTTGACAGCCTTGACCCAGCCAAGATTGACCTCGGCAGAGGTGAAGTACTTCACGAATTCGTAAGCGCCTTCCGCGCGGGCATCATCGTTGTAGTAGAACACGATGGGGCCGCGGTTCCAGGAAGGATACCAGGTGGTGGCAGGCATGGGAGCCATGTCGAACTCGAATCCGTCGGGCGCGATGTAGGGATAGCCCGCGCAGGAGCCGATGTAGGAGGCCACGATGCCGCTGTTGAAGTCGGTGGAGAAGTAGTCGCCGGAGGAAGCGATGGTGAAGTAGCCCGCGTTGACGCAGTCAACCAGCCACTGGATCTTTTCCTTCATGCTCTCGGTGTTGAAGGTGACGCACTTGTTCTCGGTGTCGATGTAGCCGCAGCCATTTTCCATGATGAACATCTGGATGCAGTCGGTGAGGGAGTCAAAGCCCAGACCGGGGATGTCCTTCTTTTCCTTGATGACCTTGCAGTTTTCAACGACCTCGTCCCAGTTGGTGGGCACGCTCAGGCCGAGCTCAGCGTACAGGGTGGCGTTGTAGTACAGGATGGGGCCGGTGGTGTAGGCCGGCAGATAGTGGATCACGCCATCGGAGAAGCCATTAACCTCGCCGTCCATGACGCCCTGCGCCAGAGAATCGTCGAAGCCCTCGATGCCGTTTTCGTCGGAGTAGATATACTGGCTCAGGTCGGCAACCAGGCCCAGATCTACATACTCGGCGGCCTCAGAGGCGTAGTTGAAGATGATGTCGGGGCCGACGCCATTCTTGACGGCGGTCTTTACGGTGTCGGTGAATCCGGAATACGCCTGGCTGAGAACCTCAACCTCGTACTTGTCGGAAAGCGCGCTGAAATCCGCGGCAGCGTTTACAAGGTACGCTTCCTGATCCTTGGTGAAGGTGTGCCAGATGGTGACCTTGGTCTTCGCTTCCTCGGCAACGCCGACGGACGCGCAGGCCAGCAGCATGACGACCGCAAGGAGCATAGCCATGACAGAGCGCAGTTTCATAAATGGTTCCTCCTGAATTGTATTACGCCGTGGTTCCCCACGTGCTACGTATAATATAGAACATTGCGCGCCAAAACGCAAGAATAATTCGCCGGTATTTCTGTTAAGTCTCGGTCTCTCTGCGGATGCCGGTGGCGTTTTGCTTCCATTTTCCGGACAATATATATACAAGCGCCATCAGAAGCGCCGCCAGCGTCGCCGCAGGCGCGGCGTAGCCGATGCCGGCAATGTCCAGTCCCGCCTTCGAAAGCAGCACCGCCAGCGGCGCGCGCAGGATGATGGACGAAAGCATCGAGGAGAGCATCGAGAACAGTGCGTGCCCCGCCGCGTTGATCAGCGAGTTCATATTAAAGAGGAAGGAAACGAACAGGTAGTCGAAGCAGAACGCGCGCAGGTACCTTGCGCCCAGCTCGATCACCTTCGGGTCATCGCTCTTGAACAGGCGCAGAATCGGCTCGGCGAATACCTGACTTGCCAGAAACACGAGAACGCCCACCGCCAGCGAAATGTGAATGCCGTCGCGCATCACGCGCAGCGCGCGGTCGGGGCGCTCGGCGGCGATGTTCTGCGCGGCAATGGCGCTGACCGACGAGGACATGGCAACCACCGGCAGGATGGCCACGGAATTGAACTTGCCCACGATGCCGACCGCCGCGCCGGCCTCCACGCTCAGGCCGTTGGCCAGCGAGGTCATCAGGATGAACGAAAGGTTCGTAACCACCGACTGCGCCGACGAGGGCAGCCCCAGCTGGAACAGAAGCTTTACCTTGTTTCGAATCAGCGCGAAGCTCTTCAGCTTGAAATCGAACACGAAGCCCTTCCGGCTCAGATACCACGCCGAAAGAATCAGGCTGACCGCCTGTGCGATGATCGTCGCCCACGCCGCGCCCGCCGCGCCCATCTGCATGGGGCCGACCAGCACATAGTCCAGCACGATGTTCACCGCGCACGCAACGCCCACAAACCACAGCGGATGCTTGGAATCGCCCATGCCGCGCTGCACGGCGGCAACGGCATTGTAGCCGAAGATAAACACCGTGCCATAGGTGCAGATGCGCAGATAGTCCTCGCCCGCGTCCAGCGCCTGCCCCTCCAGCTGCATCAGCTTCAGAAGCGGACGGGCGAAAATCAAAACCAGCGTCGTCAGCACCGCCGCGCAGATGAGCAGCAGCGTGAACATCGTGCCGATGGTCTCGGATACGTCCTTCGGCTTGTGCGCCGCGTAATACTGCGCCACCAGCACCGTGCCGCCCACCGACAGACCGCTGACGGCCATGGCTACCAGATGCGTGATCTGACTGCCGCTGTTTACGCCGGTAAGCACCGGCGTGTCGCAGAACCAGCCCACCACCAGCACGTCCACCATGCCATACAGCGCCTGCAGAAGGTTCGCAAGCAGAAACGGCACGCAGAAGGAAATCAGATGCCGGGATACGTTGCCCTCGGTAAAGTCCCTTTCCAGTGAGTTCGCCAATGTAAACACCCTCCCTTAAATCTTGTATATTGTAAATGGAAAACGTAAATTTCGTCCGAAGAAAAGAGGGTTTTTGCACCGCGCGGCGAAATTTCCCTATGTCTCTCATTCTTGGGAGAAAAACGCACCGCAAGGAGAACCGCATGACAGACGAACGCTACCCGGCGGCGTTTTTGAACGAATGCCGCGAAATCCTGAGGGACGAATTTCCCGCGTTCCTGCGCGCGCTCGCGCTTCCGCCGCGCCGGGCGCTGCGCCTGAACCCGCAAAGAGCGGGCGCGGAGGCGTCCGCCGCACCGTTTCTGCCGGACGGCGCGCCGCGCGTGCCGTGGGAGCCGCTGGGATGCTATCTGGCGGCAGACGCGAAGCCGGGCGCGGGAATCGCCCACGCCGCGGGCGCGTTTTATCTGCAGGATGCGTCCGCCATGGCGCCCGTTGCCGCGCTGGATCCGCAGCCCGGCGAGCGCGTGCTCGACCTGTGCGCCGCGCCCGGCGGCAAGAGCGGGCAGATCGCCGCGCGGCTGAAGGGCCGGGGCTTCCTTTTATCCAACGAAATCGAATTTTCCCGCGCGCGCATCCTGCTCGGCAATCTCGAACGGCTGGGCGTTTCAAACGCCCTTGTGACCTCCTCGCCTGCGGAAGCGCTGGCGCGCGCGCTGCCCGCGTTTTTCGACCGCGTGCTGGTGGACGCGCCCTGCTCCGGCGAGGGCATGTTCCGCCGCGACCCGGACGCCGCGGCGCAGTGGAGCCCGGACGCGCCTGCAGGCTGCGCCACGCGGCAGACGGCGATTCTGAACGACGCGGCGCGCATGCTTCGTCCCGGCGGACGGCTGGTGTACTCCACGTGCACGTTCAACCGGCAGGAAAACGAGGGCGTGGTTCGGGAATTTCTGCGCACGCATCCCGACTTTGAGCCGGACGCCTTCGAGCTTCCCGGCATCGGCGCATCAAAAAACGGCTGCCTGCGCCTGTGGCCGCACCGTATCGAGGGCGAGGGACATTTTCTGGCGTGCCTGACCCGGAGACCCGCCGAGGCATTCCCGGAAACGAGCACCTTGGAAGCGGAAAATCGCGCCGAATCCATCCCCGAATCTATCGCCCGTGCATCAGTGGGAGCAAATCGCGCCGATGGCATCCTTGCGCGCGGGCAATCCCGAAACGGAGAGAAATTCGAAATGCGGGTGAGTCTATACGATGGTGCCCCCGCGCGCGGGCAATCTCGAAACAAGGATTCCCGGCGCGCGTCCTCGGCGAAGGAGCGCGCTGCCGCCCACACCTCGCGCGGGAAGGAGCCGCCAAAGCCCAATCTGTCCGAATTCGTCCGCGTGCTCCCGGAGGGCGAGCTTGCCGTGGACGGCGACGAGCTGCGCCTCGTTTCCGCGCACGCGCCCGACCCCGCAAGGCTGACGGGCGTGCGCGTGCTGCGCGCCGGGCTGCCGCTGGCGACCCTTGGCCGCAGCCATATCGAGCCTGCCCACGCACTGGCCATGGCGCTTGCGCCCGAAAACGCATGCCTGACCGTCGAGCTTACGGACGAGCAGGCCGCCGCCTACCTGTCCGGTGAAGCCCTCCCGACAGACGCGCCGTCCGGCTGGACGCTCGCCGCATGGCATGGGCTGCCGCTGGGCTGGGGCAAGGTCACCGGCGGAACGCTGAAAAATCACCTGCCCAAGGGTCTGCGCAGACGCATTTGAGCGCGATTCGACCTTCGCATTTCTCCGAAGCAGAGCGTTCGCCGCGTCTATAGGACGCAAGGTCACCGGCGAGAGGTTCAAAAACACCCCCAAGCGCGGCTCGACCTTCGCGCCTTGCCGAAGCGGGCGCTGCCGCCGGGGGGCAGGGATGCCGGAGGGACACTCAAAAAAGCATCCGCCGAAGCGGGGAACCCATGGCTCCCCCATATCACAAACGGATATTTAAAAGGAAAGAGGCCTGATCGTTATGTGGCTCGTATTTGCGCTGGGTTCCGCATTTTTTGCGGGCGTAACCTCGATTCTGGCAAAGTGCGGCATCCGAAAAACGGATTCCGCCGTAGCCACCGCCATTCGCACCGTCGTTGTGCTGGCCTTCTCGTGGCTCATGGTCTTTCTCGTGGGCTCGCAGGAGGGGCTTGCCCGCATCGAGGGGAAAACGCTTGCGTTTTTACTTCTGTCGGGACTGGCTACCGGCGCAAGCTGGCTATGCTACTTCAGGGCGCTGCAGCTTGGAAGCATCAACCGTGTGCTTCCCATCGACAAATCCAGCACCGTTCTGACGATTCTTCTGGCGTTCCTCTTCCTGCACGAAACCGTCACCCCCACGAAGCTTCTCGGCGTGGGCGTCCTTGCCGTCGGCACGCTTTTGATGATCGAGCGGAAGGATGACGCCGGGGACGGCAGGGGCGGGCTGCGCTGGCTGTGGTATGCGCTCAGCTCCGCCGTCTTCGCCGCGCTGACCTCCATCTTAGGCAAGGTCGGCATTTCCGGCGTGGAATCCAACCTTGGCACCGCCATTCGAACCCTTGTGGTTCTGGTCATGGCGTGGGGCATGGTATTTGTGACGGGAAAGGGTCATCTTGTGCGGAAGGTTCCCAAAAACGAGCTGGGCTTTATCTGCCTCTCCGGCTTGGCCACCGGCGCAAGCTGGCTGTGCTATTACAAGGCTCTGCAGGACGGCCCCGCCAGCGTCGTCGTTCCCATCGACAAGCTTAGCCTTCTGGTCTCGATTGGCTTTTCCTATGCGGTGTTCCGTGAACGGCTGACGGGAAAAGCCGCAATCGGCCTTGCAGGCGTCACGGCAGGCACACTGCTGATGCTGCTGTGAGAAA
>CAZMGO010000064.1:0-11891 GCA_964565845.1 uncultured Oscillospiraceae bacterium
TGTCCGAATTCTCCGGCGCATGCGTTTCCACGGGCGCTTCCAAGGAAACGCTCGGATTTTCCATCACGGTCTCGCTGCGTTTATTTCTTCCGACGCCGCGCCGACCTGTGGTGGCTTTTTTCGTATTTTCGGTTTTGTCTTCCTTCGAATTTGATAACGCCTCTGCCTCCGCGCGCAAACGCTTTGCCTCGGCCTCGGCCGCGCGCTGCGCGTCGGTCTTGCGAGGTCTGCCTCTGGGGCGTTTCACCGGCACATCCTGCGTCTTTTCGGGCACCGGATTTTCTTCCTTTTTCTCAATAACGGGCTTATTTTCCAAAACCGCTTCATTGGAGCCCTGCGGCTTTTCCATTTTCAAGGCAATCCTGCCGTTTTCCATGCCCTCCGAACTCGGGACAGGTTGTGCAGCTTCTTCGTTTTCCGCCGCTTCAGGCGCTCCGGCTTGCGATTCCTTCGCCCCTGCCGCCTGCTGAATCAGCTGATCGACCGTTGCCTCCGCGCGGCTCTGCTCCTTCTCCAATATCCGTTGTACGATTGTCAGTTTACTCGCGCCGGCGGGCAGCTTCACGCCGTTTTGCTTCGCCAACACGCGAAGCGCCGCCACCGTTTTTGCGTACAGCGCACGATAATCCAATTTCTCAACCTCCACTCTCAAGGGCTTCGGGTTTCAATCAATATAAGCTATAATCCGCTCTTTCCTCTCATATGACGGCATCATACCTTTACGGCAACGGCAGCGTCCCGCGTTACCGCCTGCTCAACCCAGTGCTCCAGTCGGTCGTATATACCGCCGCAAAGCGGCTTCAGGCCGCAGGCCTTCATGATCGAACGAACGCTCTCCGTCTTCAGCGTGTTGACATTATACGCGACCGCAACCGCGCCGCCCGTCTTCAGCGCCTCGCGCCACGAGGGCAGCGTGCGGGAAAGCAGCGCTTCAAAGCTCTGTCCTGCACCGCCCGCGCCGCCCGGCGCATGCTGCACGCCGTACGGAAGATCGCATACGATCAGATGCTGGCTCTCTCTGCCGACCGCCGCTCCGGCAATCGCCGCGTCGGCCTCACCCACGCGCAGGACGGTGTTTTCGCACGTCACCGTTCGAAACGGCACGGCCTTATGCCCCTTCACCGTCGCCGACATCTGCTTTTTTTCGTGCTTCAAACGATGATACTGAAGGTATTTCTCGTAATAATCCAGCAAATCATGAATCGCCTTTTTGTCAACGTCCAATCCCGCGGCATTCCATCCGCGGTTCAGCGCCTGAAACAGCGTTGTGCCGCGCCCGCACATGGGATCCAGCAGCCAAAGCCGTTCCTCCTTTTCGAATGCCGAGGAATACAGCGCCAGATTGATCAGCAGCTGCGTAAAGCGTTCATTCGTTTTTCCCTTGTATTTCTGAACAAACGGCAAATCCGCGCCGATTTGGGGCAAGCTCGCACCTGACAGCGGCAAAAGACTTCCGTCCTTCTGAAGAATGGCAAACCAGTACGCAAGCGAATGCGTCCGGATTCGCCGAATTTCCGCTTCCGAAAGCGCTGCGTTTTCCGCCGAAAACACCAGCGCACTCGCGCCGGAAAGCTCCCGATATTCGCATTTTCCCGAAATGCCGACGGAAGCAAGCAGCAATTCAAGTTCCGCTATGGCCGGTTCACGCATGGCCGCTTCATAGCGTGCGTTCGTATACGGCCAAAGAAGCAAGGCATAAGTCACGCTTCCCACTCCGGTATGTATTTTTTCGAAATTCTTCTTCCGTGTAACACCAAAGGGCCCCTTTGTTTGACAAAGGGGCCGACATGTGATTAATACTTGCGTTTACGAGCGGCTTCCGCCTTCTTCTTACGCTTCACACTGGGCTTTTCGTAATGCTCTCTTTTTCTGGCTTCGGCAAGGATGCCGGAACGAGCGGTCATGCGCTTGAATCTTCTCAGCGCGCTTTCGAGAGACTCATTATCCCGAATACGGACTTCAGACATTGTTTTCCCTCCCCTCGCGATTGCTGGCACTCATCGCCAATGTAGCATGGGGTGCGCTACAGAGACTATTATACCGTAAATCCATTCCACCGTCAAGCGGTAGTTTCCATTATATTTTGGTGACTTACGCGCGTTTATGTGACTTTTCAGGAAACTAATCCATTTTCTCCGACATTTTCCGGTCGCCCAGCAGGTGCACGTGAAAATGCTTCACCGACTGACAGGCATCGGCTCCGGCGTTCGTCACCAGGCGGAAGCCGTTTGTCAGTCCCTCGCGCTTTGCAAGCTCGGAGGCTGTCTTCAAAACGTGACCGGCGAGCGCGCTGTCCTTTTCCGTGCACTCGGCGACGTCCGCCACATGCGCCTTCGGAACGACCAGAATATGTACAGGCGCCTGTGGATGAATATCCCGGAACGCATAGCACCGATCATCCTCGTACACCCTGTCGGACGGAATCTGTCCTGCGATAATCCTGCAGAAAAGGCAACTGTCCATTGTATCTCACCTCCGCTCTTCGCTGAGAATCGTGCCGACGGCAAGCGTGCCCTGCGTTTCCCCAATGCGCACCATGCGAATTTCGCCTGGCCGCGCGTCCGCACGCACACGCACATACTCCCGAGTATACCCCTCGGCTCCGCCGTCGGAGGACGCGGTTTCAAAGAGAACCTCTTTCTCCGCACCCTTCAGTGATTGGACGTATGCGATTTCCAATTGGTTCCCGATTTCAATCAGTTTATTTGCGCGGATTTTTTTCACTTCCTCCGGTACCTGCCTGGGAAGCCTGTCTGCCGCCGTGCCCGACCGGCGAGAATACGGGAACACATGAATGCGCGCAAAGCCAATCCTGCGCAGAAAGGCCTCCGTCTCCGCATGCTCCTCGTCCGTCTCTCCGGGAAAGCCGGCGATTACGTCGGTCGTGATGGCCGGGTTCTCGAAATACGCGCGCAACGTGTCCACCGCCTGCCGATACTCCTCCGCCGTATAGCGCCGATGCATGCGCTTCAAAACGCCGTCCGACCCGCTTTGCAGCGATAAATGAAACTGCGGACACAGCTTGTCAAAGCCGCTCAGCTCGCGCGTGAACGCATCCGTGACCACCTTCGGCTCCAGCGAACCCAGACGAATGCGCCGCACGCCCGGCGTTTCCTGCACGACGCGAATCGCGTCCAGCAGCGTTTCATCCGTTCCGCGTCCATAGGAGGCCAGATGAATGCCCGTGAGCACGATTTCGCGGTAGCCGCTTTCGGCCAGCCTATGCGCCTCCGCGCGAAGCGCCTCCAGCGGCATAGAGCGCACCGGCCCGCGCACATAGGGAATCACGCAGTAGGCGCAATACCGGTCGCAGCCCTCCTGAATCTTCATCGTGGCGCGCGTTTTCCCCTCGTGGCGAGAAACGAACAGCGTTTCAAAGGGCGCGTCCTTCAGCGGCGCGGTTGCGTCAATGCAGTCTCCCCGGCGCACGGCCTCCTGATACAGTGCCACAACCTCACTGCGCCGCTGTATGCCGATAATCAGCCTCACGCCCGGCAATACAACCCGCTCCGCATCCCTCTGCGCCAAGCAGCCCGCCACGATAATGCCCGCATGCGGGTGCTCGCGGTTCAGGCGCCGAATCAGCTTGAGCGACTTCTGATCGCCCGTACCGGTCACGGTGCAGGTATTAACCAGATAAACGTCTGCATCCTGCTCAAACGGAACGCTTTCGTATCCTGCCTTCTCAAATGATTCCAGCATGGCCTCGCTGTCGTATTGATTGACCTTGCAGCCCAGCGTATGTACGGCAATGGTAGGCATGTTTTACAAATCTCCCCACAGATTCATAATCACCGCGCAGCCCGCCACGGCGGCGGTTTCCGCGCGCAGAATACGCGGGCCGAGCGTTACGCTCTTGGCTCCCGCCGCCGTGAAAAGCTCGGCCTCGCGGGCGCTGATGCCGCCCTCCGGGCCGACGATATAGGCAATCGACCGCGCATCGGGCGCTTCGGCGTGCGCATCCGTCAGCCGGTATCCGCGCGCCTCCTCCCACAGCATCAGGCCAAGCTCATACTCGGAAATCCGCTTCGCGGCCTCCGCCACGGAGATCGGCGCGTCGATAGCCAGTTCCTCCGTGCGCCCGCACTGCTTCATGGCCTCCGAGGCGATTTTGCGCAGGCGCGCAAGCTTCTTCTCCGCGTCCCTCGGCTCAATCTTCGCAACGCAGCGCTCCATGCGCACGGGCACCAGCCGCGACGCGCCAAGCTCCGTCAGCTTTTGGGCAATCAGCTCCAGCTTTTCGCCCTTGGGAATGCCCATGAACAGCGCCGCGTCAATCGGCGCTTCGGTGCTGCTTCGCTTCTCCAGAAGCTCCGCATACGCGCCTTCCTCCGTCACGCGCAGAACGGCGTTCCACGCGCCGTGCCCGTCCAGCGCTTCGATCGGGCTTCCGTCCTTCAGCCGTAAAACACGCAGTGCGTGCGCCGCTTCCTCTGCCGAAAGCAGCGCACGCCCCTGCGCAATCCGCATACCGTCAATATGAAAACGGTGCATCCGTCAATCCCTCCGGCAGGCAATGGCCGTCCATTCGCCCTGATGGCGAATATCCAGCGACGGATACCCCGCCGCCTTCAGCGCGCAAATCGCGTCATCCTCGCGCTCGCGAGCAATGCCGGAGCAGATGAACGTTCCGCCGGGCTTGACGACCTCGCGCACGTCCGCCGCAATCATGATAATCACGTCGGCAATGATGTTGGCGATTACCACATCCGCGGGCTCGTCCACAACCTCAAGCAGATTGCCCGCCTTGCAAGCTATCACGTCCGAAAAGCCGTTGATCTGAACGTTTTCCTTTGCCACGCGCACGGCCATCGGGTCAATGTCGCTGGCAAGCACGTGCTTTGCGCCCATGTGCGCGGCGGCAATGGCGAGAATGCCGGTGCCGGTGCCCACGTCAATCACCGTCATGCCCGGCTTCACGATTTCCTCCACCAGCGAAACACACATGCCGGTGGTCTCGTGCGTTCCGGTTCCGAACGCCATGCCGGGATCGATGGTGATGATTCGGTCGTCCGGCTCAGGCGAATACGCCTCCCAGCCGGGACGAATCACGATATGCCGTCCGAGTCTGAACGGCTTATAGGATTTCTTCCAGTTTTCCGCCCAGTCCTCGTCATCGATGGTGGACATGGAGACCGTCAGCTTGCCAAGCTCCACACCCGGCGCGAGCTCGGAAAGCTTCGAAAGCTTCTCGCGCACATGCGCGGCGGTATCGCTGGCGCGCTCGTCCAGCGGATAGAAGCCCGTCACCTTCACGTCGTCGCCGATTCGGCGGGCGATTTCCTCGTCGATAATGTCCCACTGTCCCTCGGGACGCTGGTTGAGCTTTACGTCGTTTTTGTCCTCGATCACGGTACCGGCGCTCCCGGCGTCAATCAGCGTCTGCGACACAATGTCGGACGCGATGGTCGTCGTGAGCACGGTAAGCTTCATCCAATCCATGCGGCATTCCTCCTCTCCGCTTTGATCAGCCGCCGAAGGCTTCCTTTACCCGGCTCAGGAAGGAGCGCTTCTGCTCGTATTCCTTGCCCGTGGTGCTTTCGTCGAAGATGCGCAGAATTTCCTTCTGCTTCTCGGTCAGCTTCTTCGGCACCTCCACACGAATGGTGATGTAAAGGTCGCCCTTGTTGCTGGAACGAACATACGGAATGCCCATGCCCTTCACCTTAAACTGCGTTCCGGGCTGCGTTCCCTCCGGCACGGTGTACTTGAGCGGCTTATCCAGCGTCGGCACGTCGATTTCCGCGCCCAGTGCCGCCTGCGTGAACGATATCGGCACCTCGATATACAAATCGGCGCCGTCTCTGGAAAACAGCTTGTGCGGCTTGATCGAAACAAACAGCTGCAAATCGCCCGCCGGGCCGCCGTTGTCGCCCGCATTGCCCTGATTGTAAATGGTGATAATCTGCCCCTCGTCTACGCCCGCGGGAATATTCACGCTGCGGCGGCGATTCGTGCGAACCTTGCCACGTCCCTGACACTTCGGGCAGGGATCGGAAATCGTCACGCCCCGACCGCCGCAGGCCGAGCAGGCACGTCGGTTCTGCACGCGTCCAAACGCGGTGTTCGCAATCACGGTTTCCACGCCGGTGCCGTGACAGCGTGTGCAGGACTGCGGCTTGGTGCCCGGTTTTGCGCCGGTGCCCTTGCACTCCTCGCAGGTTTCGGTGCGCGACAGGTTGATTTCCTTCGCGCAGCCCTTTGCGGCCTCCTCAAAGGTGAGCGTGATATTTAAGCGAATGTCATCGCCCTGCACGGGGCCGTTTCGGCGGGTACCGCCGGCCGCGCCGCCGGTGAACATGTTGAACAAATCATCAAAGCCGCCGAAGCCGCTGAAGCCCTCAAAGCCGCCGAAGCCGCCAAAGCCCGCGCCGCCCTGTCCGCCGCCCGCGGCTGGATCCTCATGGCCGAACTGGTCGTAACGGGCGCGCTTCTGCGAGTCGGACAGTACCGAATAGGCCTCGTTTACCTCTTTGAATTTTTCCTCGGCTTCCTTGTCGCCGGGGTTTACATCGGGATGATATTTCTTGGCCATCGCGCGATAGGCTTTTTTGATCGCTGCGTCATCCGCACCGCGGTCGATGCCAAGCACCTCATAATAATCCCGTTTTGCCAAGTTCTACACCTCTTCATATACGCCAGCAATCGCGAAAGCCGGGAAACCCGGCCTTCGCGTTGCGGCTGGTTACGCGATTTGCGTGATTTATCAGTTGTCGGTGAAGTTGCTCTCGACGGTGCCGTCGTCATTCACGCCGCCCTGCGCTCCGGCCTCCGGACCACTCTGCTCGCCGCCCTGCGGGCCGGCCTGCTGGTAGACCTTGCCGAAGATCTCGTAGGACTTCTGCGTGAACTTCTCCATCGCGGCCTTGATCTCGTCCGGGTTGTTGCCCTCGCGAACCTTTTTGAACTCGGCCAGCTCGGTTTCGAGCGTGCTCTTATCGGCAGGATCGAGCTTATCCTCCATGTCCTTCATGGTCTTCTCCGTCTGATAGATCAGGTTGTCGGCCTGATTGACGGTTTCAACCTCTTCCTTGCGCTTCTTGTCCTCGGCGGCGTAGCGCTCGGCCTCGTCCATGGCGCGCTTGATGTCCTCCTCGGACATGTTGCTGGAAGCGGTGATCGTGATCTTCTGCTCGTGGCCGGTGCCCAGATCCTTGGCGGATACGTGCACGATGCCGTTGGCGTCGATATCGAAGGTAACCTCAATCTGCGGTACGCCTCTGGGCGCGGGCGCAATGCCGTCCAGCTGGAAGCGGCCCAGCGTCTTGTTGTAGGCAGCCATCTCGCGCTCGCCCTGCAGCACGTGGACATCCACGCTGCGCTGACCGTCGGAGGCGGTGGAGAACACCTGAGACTTCTTCGTCGGGATGGTGGAGTTGCGTTCGATCAGGCGGGTGAACACGCCGCCCAGCGTCTCAATGCCCAGAGACAGAGGCGTTACGTCGAGCAGCAGAACGTCCTTCACGTCGCCGCCCAGAACACCGCCCTGAATGGCGGCGCCCACGGCCACGCACTCGTCGGGGTTGATGCCCTTGAAGGGCTCCTTGCCGGTCACGCGCTGCACGGCCTCCTGCACGGCGGGGATGCGGGTGGAGCCGCCCACCAGAATGACCTTGTCGATGTCCGCGGCCTTCAGACCGGCGTCGGACAGCGCCTGGCTCAGAGGCGTGATGGTCTTTTCAACCAGATCGCTGGTCAGCTCGTTGAACTTCGCGCGGGTCAGCGTCACGTCCAGATGCTTGGGGCCGGTCGCGTCCGCCGTGATGAACGGCAGGTTGATGTTGGCGGTCAGGTTGCCGGAAAGCTCGATCTTCGCGCGCTCGGCGGCTTCCTTCAGACGCTGATGCGCCTGACGATCGGCCATCAGGTCGATGCCGTTTTCCTTCTTGAATTCGCCCGCGACGTATTCGATGATGCGGTTGTCGAAGTCATCGCCGCCCAGACGGTTGTTGCCGGCGGTTGCCAGAACCTCGAACACGCCGTCGCCGACCTCCATCAGCGAAACGTCGAACGTGCCGCCGCCCAGATCGTACACCAGAATCTTGTGCACCTCGCCCTTGTCAAGGCCGTAGGCCAGAGCCGCGGCGGTCGGCTCGTTGATGATGCGCTTAACGTCCAGACCGGCAATGCGGCCGGCGTCCTTGGTGGCCTGACGCTGCGCGTCGGAGAAATATGCGGGCACGGTAATGACCGCCTCGGTCACGCTCTGACCCAGATATGCCTCGGCGTCCGCCTTCAGCTTCTGAAGAATCATGGCGCTGATCTCCGGGGGCGTGTAATCCTTGCCGTCAACGTGCACCTTGTAATCGGTGCCCATTTCACGCTTGATGGAAATCACGGTGCGCTCCGGGTTGGTGACGGCCTGACGCTTGGCGACCTGACCGACGAGACGCTCGCCGTTCTTGGCAAAGGCCACAACGGACGGAGTGGTGCGGGAGCCTTCCGCGTTCGCGATAACCGTGGGTTCGCCGCCTTCCATAACGGCAACGCAGGAATTGGTAGTACCAAGGTCAATACCGATAATCTTAGACATAATATTCATCCTCCTGATTGTTGAGTGTGTGTGGTTTGATTTTATGCTTCTTCTCCGGATGATACCTTGACCATCGCGTAGCGAATCATCTTGTCCTTTACCTTATAGCCCTTCTGGAACACCTCGACGATCCTGTCCGGCTCGCCGCCGGCCTCGCGCATGACCGCGTTGTGCTTTTCCGGATCGAACGTTTCGCCAAGCGCGGGAACCTCCTCCAGCCCCAGCTTGCCCAGCGTGTCCAGCATGATCTTGAGCGTCATCCTCACGCCCTCGACCATCGCGCCGTCCTCGCCCTGCTGCTCGGCGTGGCGGATCGCCAGCTCCAGATTGTCGATCACGGGCAGCATTGCAAAGATCGTTTCCCTCGCGCCCTCATCGTACGCGTCGGTGCGCACGGAAGCGTTGCGCCGCTTGAAGTTCTGGAACTCGGCCTGCGACCGCATCCATGAATCCTTGTAGGAATCCCTTTCCTTCACGGTCTTCTCCAGTGCCGCCGCCCATTCCTCCTGTGTAGGCGTCTCCGTCTCCGCGGTCTGCGCTTCAGACGGCTCCGCGCCCTCGGCCGCCGTCTCCGGCGCCTGCTGCTCTTCGGAAACCATCTGCTCGTTTTCCGTGCTGGGCTCGTGGTTGTTCATGACATTCTTCCCCTTTTTCTTGATGCGTTTTTTCATTCCTCGTCTATTCTCCCGACAGAAGCCTGCTGATTACCTGTCCCATGTAGTCCATCACCGTGACCACGCGCTGATAGTTCATTCGTGTGGGTCCGATGATGCCCAGCGTACCCGTTCCGTGGCTGCCCACGCGGTACGTCGCCGTGACAAGCGAGCAGTCCTTCAGCTCCTCGATTTCGTTTTCCGGACCGATCCGGATGGTCACCTCCATGCCCCCGGCGCGCTTCATGATCTGTGCCAGCCGATCCTTCGACTCGAAGATGGTAAGGAAATTCTTTGCCTTCTCCACGTCGCTGTATTCCGGATAGTTCAGCATTTTCGTCGGCCCGCCGACGATCACGTCCTCCGGCGCGTCCTCGATGAGCTTATCCTCCATCGCCTTCATCACGCCGCCGAGCAAGCGGCGATGCGTGGAAAGGTCGCGGAACAGCTGCGCGAAAATCTGCCGCACCTCGCTGAGCGTGTGATCTGCCAGCTGCTCGGTAAGCATCTCGGAGATGTGATACAGATGCTCGGAGGTAATGCCCTCCGGCACGCGAATCACCGCGTCC
The DNA here is from genome assembly GCA_964565845.1 of uncultured Oscillospiraceae bacterium. Taxonomy (GTDB): domain Bacteria; phylum Bacillota; class Clostridia; order Christensenellales; family Aristaeellaceae; genus SFHK01. Next base: position 9,756 of record CAZMGO010000064.1, read on the forward strand.
TTCACGATGCCGGCCGATGTAACCACGATCATCAGCGCCGTCCGGTCGCTCACCGGCACAAGCTGCACCCGCCGAATCTTCAGCGTCTGAATCTGCGGCGCCACAATCACCGAGGTATACTGCGTCGCGTCCGAAAGCACGTTTGCCGCCCCGCGGATCATCTCCTCAATCTGTCTTGATCGATCCTGCATGTAGTGATCGATGCGCGTTTTCTCGTTTTCCGAGATTCCGTTCATCTGAATCAGATGATCCACATACAGGCGATACGCCTTGTTGGAGGGAACGCGTCCGGCAGAGGTGTGCGGCTGAGCCAGATACCCAAGTTCCTCCAGATCGGACATCTCGTTTCGAATCGTCGCGGGCGAAAACCCTACTCCCGATTTGCGGGAGATGGTGCGCGAGCCGACGGGCATGGCGGTCATGATGTAGTCGTCAATGATTGCCTGCAGGATTTTGAACTTTCGTTCATCCAACGTCACGCTCTCACCTCCTCCAGTCGTTAGCACTCAATTTGCTTGAGTGCTAATCACTGTGCGTAAGATTAGCACTCGACGGGGTAGTTTGTCAATACTTCACAAGTAAAATACATGTTATTTCTGGAAGGGTCGAAAAATCGCGTGTTTTTTATCGTTCCAGTGCCGTCACAAGCCGCACAACCACCGCGTTCTGCACGTTCATTCCCTCTGCCGTCAGCGCGAAGCGGTCGTCCGTAAGGCGCGCAAGCCCGCCGTCCGCCAGCGGGCGAAGCTCTCTTCGCAGCGTCTCCGCGCACGCGCCGCCATACGCGCGCTCGAACGCCGCCAGCGAAATTCCCTTTGTCATGCGCAGCCCGAGCAGCAGCGTTTCCTCCATTTTCTCCGCGCCGCTCACGCGCTCCCGTTCGCTCCGCGGCGCGCCGGACAGATACGCGCGATAGTCGGGGTTAAAGAATCTCTCGTCGTTCATCATCGAATGCGCCGCGCAGCCGAAGCCGAGGTAATTCCCGCGCTCCCAATACACAAGGTTGTGGCGGCATTCAAAGCCCGGGCGCGCGTAATTGGAAATCTCATAGCGCGCCATGCCGGCTGCGCGCGTCTTCTCAAGTGCGAGACGCTGCATGCGCACGCTGTCCTCGTCGCACGGCTCCGGCAGCTCCCCTGCCTCTACGCGCCGAGTCAGCGGCGTTCCCTCCTCTAAAATCAAGCTATAGCAGGAAAGATGCGTAACCGGCAGCGAAAGCGCCGCATCCAGCGTTTCCGAAAAATCCTCCGCCGTCTGACCGGGCAGCGCATACATGAGATCAAGATTGATGTTCGAAATTCCGGCCTCAAACGCGTCATCCACCGCGCGCACGGCGTCCGGCCACGCATGAATGCGGCCAAGCAGCGCAAGAAGACGCGCTTGGCTCGCCTGCGCGCCGAAGGATATGCGATTTACGCCCGCAGTCCGAAACGCGCGCAGCTTCGCCGCATCCACCGTGCCGGGATTTGCCTCCATGCTGATTTCCGCATCGCTGCGCAGCGAAAACCGTTCCGCCGCGCCGTCGATCAGCCGCTCCAGCTGCCCGGGTGACAGCAAAGAAGGCGTACCCCCGCCGATATACAGCGTGGGCACGCACAGGGTACCATATTCGTCTCTCGCGCGCTCCATTTCGCCAAGCACGCGCGCGATGTATTCATCCGCCTCCGCAAGCCCTCCGGCATACGATTCAAAATCGCAGTACGCGCACTTGCGGACGCAGTACGGAATGTGGATATATACGGAAGCAATCATATCAGTCCATCTTGAGAACCGCCATGAACGCCTCGCTGGGCACCTCCACCGTGCCCACCTGACGCATGCGCTTCTTGCCCTCCTTCTGTTTCTCCAGAAGCTTCTTCTTGCGCGAGATGTCGCCGCCGTAGCACTTGGCGAGCACGTCCTTGCGCAGCGCCTTCACCGTTTCGCGGGCGATAATCTTTCCGCCGATGCACGCCTGAATCGGAATTTCGAACAGCTGCCGCGGAATCGCCTCGCGAAGCTTTTCGGCAATGGAGCGCCCGCGGGCATAGGCGCGGTCGCGGTGCACGATGATCGACAGCGCGTCGCAGGATTCGCCGTTGCGCAGGATGTCCAGCTTCACGAGATCGCTCTCCACATAGTCCTTCAGCTCATAGT
>CAZMGO010000065.1:0-11669 GCA_964565845.1 uncultured Oscillospiraceae bacterium
TACCATGATTATACAATAAACCCGCTCATTTTTCAACCGAATTTGCGCCGCCCGCGCGGATTTTCATGTGCGCCGGGCTTCCTATGCCTCCTCGCGCACCCACACGAGCATTTCGCCCGCGCCGCGGTTGTTCCACGCGTAATACGGCACGAACACCGCGCGCACGTCCTCCTTCACGGGCGCGTGACGGTCGCAGTAGATTTCGTATTCGTCCCAGCCCGTTTCCGTCAGCCGCTTCGCATCGCACGCAAGCGTGGGAATGCCGCCGAGCACGGCCTCATCCCTGCGAAGCTCGAATTTCGCGTCCGCGCGCACGGACAGCGCCGGAAGGTTCGCGCCGTTGTCGGCCTCCTCCAGACAGTAGACGACCGGACCGCGCTGCACGGCGATTTTGCCGATGTCGGCTCGGATGCGCGGATGCGCCCGAACCACCGCTGCCGGCATGTCCATATCAAGCTCCACCGCGTCGCCCTCCTGCCAATCACGGGTGAGGAACAGGTAGCCGTCGTCCATGATCGAGCGCGCGTATTCGCCGTTCACATTCAGCCGATACGTCTTGCACCACGCGGGCAGGCGCAGTGCCAGCGTCATGCCTGGGAACGCCTTCTTTATCCGCACGCTCACGCGGCCGTCCCACGGATAGCCGGTTTCCACGGCAAACGCCGCCTCGCCTCCGTCCAGCTCGACCCACGCCTCGCAGGACGTATACAGCGTGACATATACCGTGTTTTCCCTCTGATACAGCACGCTGCCCGGCAGCGACGAAATCATGCGCGCCAGATTCGGCGGACAGCAGGCGCATCCGAACCATTTCTGACGCTCACTGCGAATATGCGCAAACTGCTGGTTGCCCGCGTTGCGCGCCGGCCACGATTCCAGCGGATTGACATAGAAGAATCGGTCGCCCTTCAGATTCATGCCGCTGATGGTTCCGTTGTACAAAAGGCGATCCATCACGTCTCCGTATTCGCCGCGCGGATCCAGCCGCATCATGCGCTGGGCGAAGAAATACAGGGAAATGGCCGCGCAGGTTTCGCCGTAAATGAGGTCATTCGGCAGGTCGTCGTCGATCGTGAACGCCTCACCATAGGCGGATTGTCCGATTGCGCCGGTGATGTACATCTGCCGGCGGGTAATGTTCTTCCACATCGTCTTACAGGCTTCCGCAAGGCTTTCGTCGCCCGTTTCGCGCGCCACGTCCGCCACGCCGGCCAGCAGATAGCCCTGCCGGACGGCGTGGCCGAGCGCCTTCTTCTGCTCACGCACCGGCGCGCCTGCCTGATAATAGCGATTTCCGGTATAGGGGCCGTGTATCCAGCCTTGCTTCTCCCCGCGTCTTTCCGCTTCGAGGTCGAAATACAGCGGCTGCTGCCCGCGCTGCTCGATGAAATAGCGCGCCAGCTTCAAATGCTTTTCGTCGCCCGTCACCTCATACAGCTTAACCAGCGCCAGCTCGATTTCCTCATGCCCGGGATAGCCCTTCGCCTTGCCGTCCTCCGCGCCGAAGCGCGCGTCGATGCAGTCCACGTACCGGATGGCAACGTCCAGCAGGCGGCGCTTGCCGCTTGCGCGGAAATAGGCCACGGCGGCCTCGATCAAATGCCCCGCGCAGTACAGCTCGTGATTGTCGCGCAGGTTCGTCCAGCGCTTGTCCATGCCGGTAAGTATGTAATAGGTATCCAGATAGCCGTCCGGCTGCTGCGCCTCCTCCATCAGCTGAACGATTTCGTCGATATGCCGTTCGGTTTCCGCATCCTTTTTCCACACCAGCATATGTGCGGCTGCCTCAACCCATTTAAACAGATCGCTGTCCTGAAACACGCGCCCGCCGTGCGGATCCTTGGTTCTTCCCGCGGCGGCGCGCAAATTGCGAATGCAATAGCTCGGCTCCGCGCCGGGCACATTGTCATTCAGCGCTTCCCACTGATAGGGAATGATGTTCTCCGATGCAAGGCGCATCAGATTTTGAAAAAAAGACTCGCAGATGGTCACGCTTCCCGGCTCCACAGGACGAACGCCCTTCGTATCGACCATAAAGATTCCTCCCTTAGTTCGCTTATGCGTCAGACCCCTGCTTTCGCAGAGGCCGACGTAATTTCGATGGTGTGCAGTCTTCCAAACACGTAATATTCCAGCCATCCGCTGCGTATCTCCTGCGCCGAGCGGGTAAACACGCGTGCTGAAAAGTCGCTCTTGCCAAACGACGGAATGTCCTTGGGGCCGCCGTCAAGGCTCAGAAGCACGAGATCGCCATCGACGCTCTTTACCTGCAGCTGCGCCCACTCGCCCGTAAACAGCGAATAATTGCTCACATTCACATCAATGGTCACGACATAATAGGCCTGAATCGCGTCCAGCGCGGACACGCCGTCCAGCTTCCCATCCTGCACCATCTGCTGGACGGCCGCGAACTCCTCCGGGAACGCGCTCGCGGGCTCCACCCTCACGCTGACCTCGGCAGGGAGAATGGACGACCAGACGTAATAGCCCACAAAAAGCAGCAGTGCCGCCGTGAGCCCGGTTAGAAACTTGGCAATTGCTTTCATATCATACCTTCCTTGCTTTGCTTGCTCCCTTATTGTAGCATGACCGCCGGGAAATGTCCATATACAAACTGTTTGCGTTTTTCGCGCCGATGCTGTATAATAGAGCAAGAATGATTATGAATGTGCTCGGAGGATGCTTATGGCGGAGAAAATCGTGCTTGTGGACGGCTACAGCCTGCTGTATCGCGCGTTCCACGCGCTTCCCCTGATGGACAACGGCGAGGGGCAGTACACCAATGCCATATATGGCTTTCTTTCGATGCTGCTCAAGGTGCTGGCGGAGGAAAAGCCCGCCTACTGCGCCGTGGCCTTCGACGAGCATGCGCCCACGTTCCGGCATCTGCGCTACGAGGCCTATAAGGCCGGCCGCGCGCCCACGCCGGAGGAAATGCGCCCGCAGATTCCCGCGGCGCGCGAAATTCTCGATAAAATGCACATCGCCCAGCTAAGTCTTAGCGGCTACGAGGCCGACGACCTTCTGGGCACGGTCAGCCGCCTGTGCGAGGAAACCGGCGTGGATTGCGTGATCGTAACCGGCGACCGCGACAGCTATCAGCTGGCGGGCGAGCGCACGACCATCCTGTATACGAAAAAGGGCATTTCCGAAACAGAGCGCGTAACGCCCCAATGGATTTACGAAAAATACGGCGTGACGCCCGTGCAGATGATTGACGTAAAGGGGCTGATGGGCGACAGCTCCGACAATATTCCCGGCGTTCCCGGCGTGGGCGAAAAGACGGCCACAAAGCTGATTGCCCAGTATGGCACGCTGGAGCATGCGCTTGAAAACGCACCGTCCATGAAGGGCGCGCTTAGGCAGCGTCTGCTGGACAATGACGCGCAGGCGCGCGAAAGCAAGTTTCTTGCCGCAATCGACCGTCATGCGCCCATCGACTTCCGCTTCGAAGTCTGCCGCGTGGGCGACCTGTCCGGCGGACTGGACGCGATGCGGCGGCTGAAGCTGCGTTCGCTCGTCGAGCGCGTGCAGGCAATGAAGCCGGAGGCACCGAAGACCGCCGCGCCCGCAAAGCGGAAAACCGTCTCCGTGGAGGGCGCCGCCGCGCTGAAGGCGCAGCTTCTCCAATGGTTCGAAAGCCCGCCGGAGGCATTTGCGCTCCACATCGGCGAGTGCCTTTCCGCCGCGACGACGGACGGCCGCCGGCTTCGGTGTGAGCTGGGCGGCACGCTGCTCTCCCCCGGTCTGACCGACGAGGAAATCGCGGACGCGCTGCTCCCCGCGGAGGACGCGAACGCGACCCGCGTCGTCATGCATAATATGAAGGCGTATCCCGGCGACCTCCATCGCTTTGAGGGACGTGCCGACGATACGATGCTTGCCGCCTATTCGCTGAATCCCCAGAAAAGCGCGCTCGCGCCGGAGGATGTTTGCGCCGCAATGGGGCTTCCCTTCGACGCAGACTGTCCCGCTGCCAGCCTTCTGCCGCTGGCGGATGCATTGAAGGAGGCACTCGCGCGCGACGGCCTGACCAGCCTGTACCGCACGATCGAAATGCCGCTTTTGTTCGTTCTGCGCGACATGGAGCGCGCCGGGTTCCGCGTGGATACCGACTATCTTCAGCATCTGGGCGAGCTGTACACGCAGCGGCTGGACGAAACCGTCGCCCGCATACGCACGCTTGCCGGGGAGACTGCGCAGTCTGTAAACCTGAATTCTCCCAAGCAGCTCGCCAAGCTTCTGTTTGAAGACCTGCACATTCCCGCGCCGGGCGGCAAAAAGAACCCCGGCACCTCCGCGGAGGTGCTTGAGGAATTGGCGGCGGACTATCCCGTCTGCGGGCTGATTCTGGAATACCGCAAGTATCAGAAGCTGAACAGCACCTACGTTTCGGCGCTCACGCGCATGCGCGGTGCGGACGGGCGAATTCACACCTCGTTTGAGCAGGCGGTAACCGGCACGGGCCGCATCTCCTCGCGCGAGCCAAACCTGCAGAACATCCCGGTGCGCACGGAGCTGGGGCTGGAAATCCGCCGCGCCTTCGTGGCCGAGCCGGGCTGGCAGCTGGTGGATGCGGACTATTCGCAGATTGAGCTGCGCGTGCTGGCGCATATGTCGGACGACCCCGGCATGCAGGCCGCCTTCCTTCACGACGAGGACATTCACGCCCGCACGGCTGCCGAGGTCTACGGCGTGCCGATGGAAGCGGTTACGCGCGAAATGCGCTCTGCCGCCAAGGCCGTGAACTTCGGCATCGTGTACGGCATCAGCGATTTCGGTCTTGCGCACAACATCGGCATTTCCCGCAAGGAGGCCGCCGAATTCATTGAGCGCTACTTCAGCCGCTATCCCGGCGTAAAGCGGTATATGGACGAACAGGTTCGTCTGGGGCGGGCGCAGGGCTACGTTGCCACGCTGTTCGATCGCCGGCGCTATCTTCCGGAGCTGGAAAGCAGCGCGTATACGATGCGCGCCTTCGGCGAACGCGCCGCAATGAACAGTCCCATTCAGGGCACGGCGGCGGACATCATCAAGCTGGCAATGATTCATGTGCACGACGCGCTGAAGGCGCACGGCCTTCGGGCGCGGCTGATTTTGCAGGTGCACGACGAGCTGATCGTCGAAGCACCGGACGACGAGCTGGAGACCGTGCGCACACTGCTGCTCGACGGCATGGAGTCGGTCGTTCAGCTAAGCGTTCCGCTGAAGGCGGAGCTTTCTACGGGAGGAAACTGGAATGAATGCAAATCGTAAAGCGTACATTGTCGGCCTGACGGGCGGCATTGCCTCCGGCAAATCGGAGGCAGCAAGGCATCTTGCGGCGCTGGGCGCATGCTGCATCGACGCAGATGCCATCTCTCACGCGCTCACCGCGCCGGGCGGCGCGTTGCTCGGCGTCATTCGGGAAACGTTCGGCGACGAGGTTTTCCTGCCGGACGGCGCACTGAACCGCCGCGCGCTGGGCGAGGTCGTGTTCAATGACCCCACAAAGCGTCTCATTCTGGACTCGATCACGCATCCCGCCATTCAAAAAGCCATCATGGACAGCATTGAGCGCGCGGTGGCGGACGGCGAAAGCCTTGTGTTCATCAACGTGCCTCTGCTGTTTGAAACCGGCATGGATGCGCTGTGCGACGAAACATGGCTGATTTCGCTGGATCGCGCCACGCAGGCCGAGCGTCTGATGGCGCGCGACGGCATGACCCGCGCGCAGGCGGAGGCACGCATCAATTCCCAGATGCCGCTGGAGGAAAAGGAACGCCGTGCCACCGTCGTGATTGACAACCGCCGTTCCGTTGAAAAGCTGAACGCAGAGGTCGGCAGCCTGTATCAGGCGCTGAAAAAGCGCATCGAACGGATGGAGAATGAATGAAAAAACGAAAGAAACGGCGCTCCCTTCTCGTCCCGTTGACCGCGCTTGCGCTGCTTGCCATTCTGTTCATCGGCGTATACCCTCGTGTGACGGCACGCTCGCAGTATCCCGTGCGGTATGAAACGGAAATCCGCAGCGCCGCGGAGGTCTATTCACTGGATCCCGCGCTGCTTGCCGCCGTCGCCCGTATCGAATCCAGCTATCGCGCCGACGCACGTTCCTCTGCGGGCGCGCTGGGGCTGATGCAAATCATGCCGGAGACCGGCGCATGGATTGCGGAAAAGCGCGGCGAACGCGACGTCTTCACCGATGACCTTCTGCTCGAGCCTGAGTCCAGCCTTTTGTACGGCGGGTGGTATCTTCGCTATCTGCTGGACGAATTTGACGGCGACTTCACCTGCGCCGTGGCGGCTTATCATGCCGGGCAGGGCTCCGTGCGCAGCTGGCTGAAGAACCCCGCCTATTCCCCGGACGGACGCACGCTGTCCGCCTTCCCCACCGACGCTCCCAGAACCGGACATTACGTTTCGAAGGTACGAAAAGCCTATGATTACTATCTTAAGCAATATCAGTAAGCGCGCCCTTTGCCTGCTGCTTGTGCTGGCAGTGGCCGCCCTCACCCCTTTGGGCTCTGCCGCGCGCGCAGCCAGCGAGGATCAATTTATCGTCGGTCTCGTTTCCGAAAGCGGCGCGCCCATCAATCCCTATCTGTGCACACAGCGCGACCTGATCAACATCAACGAGCTGGTCTTCGAAAGCGTGCTCACGCTGGACGACAACCTTCAGCCCGTCGGTGAGCTTGCGCTTTCATGGACGCAGAGCGGAAAGACCCTCGTGTTCAAGCTGCGCGACAACGTGCGCTTTCACGACGGCTCCTACCTCTCCGCGCAGGACGTGTATGCATCCTTTGAATACATCCGCTCGCTCGGTGAAAGCAGTCCGTACTATACCCGCTGCCAGTACATAAGCTCCATGGAGGTCACCGACACCAACACGCTGACCGTCACCGGCAAATACGAAAGCTACCTGACGCTCTACGCCATGACCTTCCCCGTCGCCCAGCGCGACAGCGTATCGTGGAGCCTTCCCTGCGGAACCGGCCCCTATTGGTACATGAGCTACGATGCCGACTGGCTGCAGATAGACGTAAACCCATACTGGTGGAAGGTTGCGCCGACAATCGACCACATCTACGGCTACCGCTACAACGAAACCGGCGACGCGCTGAAGGCGCTGAGCACCGGCGAAATCGACGCACTCGCCACGCGCTCGCAAACGGCGGCACTCGGCCGCCTGCTCAGCGACCGCACCAGCGTGGACTATACGACGCTCACGTACGAGATGCTGATTCCCAACATCAAGGATACGCTGTTTGAAAACGTAAATACCCGCAAGGCGCTGATGTATGCCATCGACGTGACCACGCTGGCCTCCAACATCTATATGGGCATGGTCACCGAATCCGAGGTGCCCGTGCCGCCGGGCAGCTGGCTGTATGAGCCGCAGTCTGCCATTTACTTTGAATCGCAGGAGCGCGCACTCCAGCTGCTTTACGACGCCGGCTGGAGCGACTACAACAACGACGGCATTCTTGACCGCGTCGTGGATGGCGTGCTTGTGCAGTTTGAGTTTACGCTGCTCACCTACGTGGACGACACGGCTGCCACGCGCACCCACGCCGCCGATCTGATCTGTGACCAGCTGCGGCCTTTGGGCATTAATGTCACCGTGAAGACCGACACAAAGGCCAACGTTCAGAAGGCGCTGAAAAAGGGAAACTTCGACATGGTGCTCGGTGCCGTAAATATGTCCATTCTGCCCGACCTTACGTTCCTGTGCAATTCCAGCGGACGCATGAACTACTCGGGCTACTCCGACGCAGGCATGAACAACCTGCTGACCAACATCTATGAAACCTCCGGCGAAGCGCAGTTCAAATATCTCTTCAGCCAGCTTCAGCTGAAAATCGCGGAGGATCTGCCCTTCTTGGGTCTGTTCTTCCGCAAGGGCACACTGATGACGACTGCGGACGCGCTCGGCTTCAGCCCGGTTTTGGAATCGGACGCGCTGCGGGGAATTGAATATCTGGAATTCGAATAGCGCCTGTTATGGAGCGTCCGTAAAAAAATATCCTTCGTATGACTGCGATCATGCGGAGGATATTTTCACGCTGCCTGCCGACGGCAAACTATTTTTATTTTTCCCAAGCAATCTGGTAAGTCTCATCCTGAAATACCAATTCACCCGAAGCCAGCAGCTCCTCCTGCATACAGCCCCGCTTTTCCACAATCAGCCTTCCGTTTTTCAGATTCAATCTGTAATCAAACTGTCCGCGGTCTGATTTCTCATAGCTTGTGCCGTTTGCGAAGTCGTATATAAGAATACGATCATCGGTCATTCCCGAGCCAAGGCTGATTGTTGAACAAAGCTCCGGTTTGCCGTCGCCGGTTAGGTCGCAGAAGTACACGCTCCAAATCGGCATGCCGCCGTAGAGAGCCGTGGTTTCCCCATCGACAATGGCCGCAAGCGTTCCGGAGTTCCAGCGGAAGGTGACGCCGGGAAACTCGTCAAGCTTGATTTCCCGAGCTTCGTCCCAAAGCGTTTCATTTTCATTGAGGTAATCAATCCACTTTATCGCGGCGTAATCCTCCCCCGCCTCGGACTCCCTTTTTCCGCATCCCGCCAATGATACCGCAAACGCAAGCAGCATCAGCACGGATATTGTTTTTTTCATATTCCGCCTTTCGTTTGTTCCTTTTTTAAACGCCCGAACCTTTTCGTTCGGACGTTCTCGGTATCCTCCGCCAATTCTTCCTTTCAGGCTCCACTATTTACCGGACTCGCTCGTGCTCTGCATCTGGAACGTGGACAGCACGACCTCGGCAATCTGCTGCGTTACACCGGTGAACGTGAAGATATACATATTCTCCCCGGCCACCATGTAATACTGGCGAATTTCATAGCCGTTGTAGTCCGCGCCGATATACAGCAGGTTGACAAGCGAATTATGCTCGTATTTTCCGCAGTCATCGGAAAAACGAATGCCGGGGCACTGCTCGCTGAGCGCACTTTTGAATGCATCCAGCGAATCGATCAGGTCATCGTTGCTGGCTCCCTCGGCCTTTCCATAGTTGAGAATCATACTCGCGCCGTCGGCAGAGGCAGCGATCAGCACATCGTTCTCCGCGGTCATTTGCTTTCGAATTTCATCTACATCCATGATATCCGAAAGCAGCTCATTGGCCTGATTCAGATTCTCCTGATGAGAACCCGCGCCAATCAGCGCCCACTCGGCAGGCACGCCGACATAATAGCCCGCATAGGGACTGATGTAGCCGTGCATCAGAATGTCATCCTCACCCAGCTCCGAAGCGGTCGCGGCGGTCTCGGCCGATACCGGCAGGCACACAAGCAGCAAGGAAAGCGTAAGCAGACATGCAAATATTCTCTTCATTCTTTGTTTCCCTCCCATTTCATCCGCTTCATCATAGCACAAATACCCGCCAAAATCAACGCATAATCCGGAGAATTCATCTTTCATTCCATTCCACGCCCACAATTTGACCAATTTTTTCCGAACTTCAGACCAAAAAACGGAACCTCCATGGGAACACGCACGTCTAAAAGACACCAATGAACCGGAGGTGGAATTCGTGAAACGCACAATCTCGATTTTTCTTGTACTGGTAATGCTTCTTGGTGTCTGTCCTGCGGCATTGGCCGACTGGGGAGATGATGACTGGGGAGATACCAACAGCTGGGGCGACACATCCTCTGCCGGCTCCTACACCACGGTGGAAGCCAAAACGAAGCTTTCCTCGGCCTCGAATGCGCAGCTTCGCAACATTGAGCTTGCAGCCGACGCAATTTCCGGCACGCGCGTCTCCTACGGAAGCAGCTTCAGCTTTAACGACATCGTAGGCGAGCGTTCGGCTGCCAACGGCTATCGCATAGCAATCAACGGCCGCGGCGTAAGCGTTCGCGGCGGCGGCGTGGGACAGGTTGCAACTACCCTGTATCTGGCGCTTAAAAAGCTGAAGGGAATCAGCTACACCGAGCTGCATACCTATGGCGATCGGTTTACGGGAAGCTATGTATCCTCCGGCAGCAATGCCGTCGTTACCGACTACGCCAACGGTCAGGACTTCATCTTCCGCAACAAGGCAGGCAATCTGACCATCGAAATGTGGGTCAGCCGCAGCTATCTGTACTGCCAGATCTCGGTCTCCGCTTCCTCTGGCGGCAGCGACACGGCAAACGGGAAGATCGGCTCCGCATCCATCAAGCTTTCCGGCACGAATACGCTGAAAAACAACGTCCGTCTGGCGGCAGAGAGCATCAACGGTCTTACGCTTTCCTCTTGGGATGAGTTCTCCTTTAACCAGCTCGTCGGCCCCCGCACCGAAAACCACGGCTATGGTGCGGCCATCAACGGACGCGGCGTGCGCGTGATCGGCGGCGGCGTGGCACAGGTTGCCAGCGTGATATACATGGCCGTGAAGGATTTGAACAACGTGGTTGTCACCGAATCCCGCACCTATGGCCGGGATTACAGTCAGTCCTACGTGTCCAATGTCGACAACGCCATCGTTACCGATTACAATAACGACATCGACTTCTGCTTCCGCTATCGCGGCTATGGCACTCTGACAATCGTCGTCAGCGTGAACAAAAGCGGCACGCTTCTGACCTGCGACGTATACGAAAGCAAATAAACCTTTATAGACAGAAGCAGCCGGGCTGACGCTCCGGCTGCTTCCATTTGAAAAGCGCCCGTTTCCGCTTGGAATCAGGCGCTTTGGTATTTACAGGTTTATTCGCCCAGCGTAATTTCCTTATGCGCGGCGGAGGAATCGTAGATTGCCTGCATCATTTTGGCAGTGATAACAACCGTGTCAATGTGAGAGGGCATCTTTTCGCCGGTCTTGATGCAATCGATAAAGGCGTTGATTTCATTTTCGAAGTGATTGCGCTGCTTAAACTCGGGCTTGTACTCAATCAGCGCGCCGTGCTCGGCGGTGTACACCTTAAAGTCCGCGCCGTACTGCAGACGGATGCCGGCCTTGTCGCCCATGAAGTCGATATAGGTCTCCGACTCGCCGATGTTCTGCGCCCACGCGCCGTTCACGGTGATCGTCGGGCCTGCGGTACGGATCAGCGCGGTTACGGAATCGTCCACATCGTAGGTGCCGTTCACGTTCTTGGTGTTCTCTGCCCACATGCTCTTATAGGCATAGTTCTTCATATCCTTGCCCAGCTTGCAGAACGCCTCGCCGGTAACGGTCTTCGGCGTGGGGTCGCCGCAGCAGTACATCACGATGTCCAGATAATGCACGCCCCAGTCAATCAGCGCGCCGCCGCCCGCGATAGCCTTCGTGGTGAACGCGCCGCCCAGTCCGGGAATGGAGCGATGCGCGCGGAAGGACACGTACACATGGAACACGTCGCCCAGCTTGCCCTCGTCGATGAACTGCTTAATCAGGTTCACGCTGTCGTTGAAGCGATTGACGACGCCGATGTTGAGCACCTTGCCGGTCTCATGCTGAACCTTCTGCATCTCCAGCGCCTCCGCATAGGTGCGGGCGGCGGGCTTTTCGCACAGCACGTTCTTGCCGGCGCGCAGCGCGTCGATCGCGATGACGGGATGCATGTTATTGGGCGTGCAGACGGAAACGGCCTCGATCTCGGGATCGTTCAGCGCCACATGATAATCGGTAATGGCCGTGCCGCAGCCGTAGGTCTCCACGGCCTTTTCGGCGCGCTCGGGGATAATGTCGCAGAAATACTTGATCTC
>CAZMGO010000066.1:0-11617 GCA_964565845.1 uncultured Oscillospiraceae bacterium
CACCAATGAGGGGTATAAGGTGTTCTTCAGCCGAATCACGCTGGAGGACAAGCTCGGTCAGCAGTATGAACCTTACATCTTTGCCGCGCTGAACAGCGCAAAGGTTATGGTCGTGGTTGGCAGCAAGCCGGAATACTTCAACGCCGTCTGGGTTAAGAACGAGTGGAGCCGCTATCTTGCGCTGATGGCAAACGACCGCAAGCGCCTGCTGATTCCCTGCTATCGCGGCATGGATCCCTATGACCTTCCCGAGGAGCTTTCTTCCCTGCAAAGTCAGGATATGAGCAAAATCGGCTTCATGCAGGATTTGCTTCGCGGCGTGAAAAAGGTACTGGAAGCGGAAAAGACTTCTGAGCCGCCCAAAGTCATTCGGCAGGTCGTTCAGACCTCCGCGGAAGCCTCTGCGCCCGGCGTTTCCAGCCTGATGGAGCGCACCTATCTATTCATGGAAGACAGCGATTTCACCAGTGCAAGCGAATATCTGAACCGCGTTCTGGATATCGATCCGAAGTATGCGCCTGCGTATGCGGCGAAGGCGTGCGTAGCCTTTGCCATGCGCAAGGAGGGCGACCTTGCAGAAGCAACCTTTCTCTATGAGGACAACGCCGACTGGCAGAAGGCGCTGCGCTTTGCCGAGGGTGCGCAGAAGGCGACCTATGAAGGCTATATCGAAAAGGTGCGTGAGCGCGTAAATCTGCAAATCCGCAATTTTGCCTACGATTGTGCCGTGGAAATGGCGGTCAATCCCAAGACAGTGCACCGAGATCTGCAGGCCGAGCTTGCTTCCGATAAGAAGAGCTGTCTGCATTTTAATGGGAAAATCCCAGACAATAACCGCCGTGCCAATAGCCAACTGAATGAGCAAATGTTCAAAGCTGCTATACAGACCCGTGAACCTGGCAATGTAAATGAAGGGAGGCTCAAACTCGCTTCGAAAATGTTTCAGGAGATTCAGGATGATGAATGCTCGGAATGTGCGAAGCAATGTCTTGTGCTTGCAGAACAGGCGCGGCAGAAGGAGATCTATCAGGATGCGGTTGCAAAATTCAAGAATGAGAATATATCCGCCCCTGAGGAGTTGGAAAGGATTTCAAAAATCTTCTCCAGTGTGTCCGATTATAAGGATGCACAGGCGCTTTCTCAGAGATGCTTGTATAGAGCAGAAGGCATACGCCGGAAATTATACGAGGATGTAACGTTCGTTATGAATGCGGCTGGCCAAACGAGCGCGGAATGGGCGAAAATTAAGCTTAAGCTGCAAAACAGTCATCTGAACGGCTATCGTGACGTAGAAACACTTCGCAAGCAGGCAGAGCAGCGATATGATGAATGTATCGAAGCGGAACGCCGCAAGGCTGAAGCTGCTGCGAGGCGCAAAAAACGCACAACCATCCTTGTTATCCTATTATTCGTTGTAATCGCAATCTTCGTTACTCAAATCATCACCTCGGCAGTTCGCGATGCGATGTTCTCTGTCGGGAATTATGTAACTTTCGGCACATATCCGCAGACCAAATCCGGCAACGACGAAACGCCCATCGAATGGCTGGTGCTGGCGCGGGACGGTGAGAAGGCGCTGCTGCTGAGCCGCTATGGACTGGATACGCAGCCGTACAACAAGGATCTTGTTGACATAACATGGGAGAAGTGTACGCTGCGTACATGGCTGAACAATGATTTCATCAACCATGCATTCACGCAGGAGGAACAATCCGCGATTCTGCTAACGAATGTGAATAATAACGGCAGTCAGGGCTATAGCTCATGGAGTACCAACGGCGGCAATGATACGCAGGACAAAATTTTCCTGCTGAGCTATGCCGAGGCGAAGAAGTATCTGGGCGTAACCTACGATAACAGCAACAACACCAAATCCCGAGTAGCGTCGACAGCGTATGCAAAAGCGCGGGGAGCGTACGCGGTAAGTAGTAACAAAACGGCAGATGGCGAAGCCGCCGGGTGGTGGTGGCTGCGGTCGCCCGGCAACAATCAGAACAATGCGGCGAACGTCAGCACCGATGGCTCCCTCAACAGCACCTATGTCAACCGCCTCAGCAGCTGCATTTGCCCCGATTTGTGGGTAAATCTTGACGGATGATTGTAAAATGAAATGGGCCAGTTTGAAGGATTTCATGGGGCGAAACGAATCCGAAGGCTTTTCCTTGCCGAATGGAATCTTCCTTATCGTCCTGTTTGATCTCACTATGCAGGGGCGAGCGTTTTTTACAATGCAGTGGTATACTTTTGTTCACGGAAGGGAGCGAGCGTATGAAATATGCCAAGGATAACATGAGACAGGTTCTGCTGATTATCGTATTTACGGCGCTTCTAATTTTTGCCTTAGTAAATTTTTCGGCGCTGTGGGCAATATTGGGTGCTGTGTACAGTATCTTTTCGCCGTTCCTTGCCGGGTTCTGCATAGCGTTTATCATGAACGAGCTCCTGAAGGCGCTGGAGAAGCTATGGGACAGGTTTTGCGCGCGCGGAAAACAACGGCGCAGCGAGGCATTTTTTCGGAGGGCAAAGAGACCAATTTGTCTGGCTTTTAGCGTGATTCTGGTGCTGGGTATGATTTCGGCGATGTTTTTGATTATCATTCCGGAAATCAAGAGCACGATTACGCTGATTTCCGAATCGATGCCGGAGTATGTGCAGGAGACGGAGGAGTGGATTGCGAAGGCCGCCGATTTTCTGGGCACACACGGCATTGACGTGCCGAAATTCGATATTGATATTGCGAAAATCGCCGAACGAATTACGAAATCCCTGAGCAACATAGGCGCGTCGCTTTTTAACCTGACGGTGAATGCGACCACGTCTATCGTCTCCTCAATCTATAATGTACTTTTGTCCTTCGTGTTTGCGATTTATCTGCTTGCGCAGAAGGAGACGCTGATTTCGCAGGGGAAGCGCGTGCTGTATGCGCTTCTGCCAGAGAAGCCATATGAACGCCTGACCGGTATTTTGCGGTTGTCGAATCGTACATTCTCAAGCTTTGTCTCCGGACAGATGGCAGAGGCTTTGATTCTGGGCGTGCTTTGCTTTATCGGCATGCTGCTTTTCCGCATGCCGTATGCCGCGGCAGCCTCAATTCTGGTGGGTTTTACGGCGCTGATTCCGCTGCTTGGTTCGTTTATTGGCACGGGCATCGGCGCGTTTCTGATTCTGTTTGTCGATCCAGCCAAGGCACTTGGATTCATCCTGTTCATTATCGTGCTTCAGCAGCTGGAGGGCAACCTGATCTATCCCAAGGTAGTCGGCAAGTCCGTTGGCTTGCCGGGCATCTGGGTGTTGGTGTCGGTAACGGTGGGCGGCGATGCCTTCGGCGTGATGGGCATGCTTGTTGGCGTGCCGATTTGTTCCGTGGCGTATACGCTGGCACGTGAGTTTATTCGGCGCAGAGCTGCGCTGAAGGAGCAGAGGGCGCACGAGGATGTGCAAAAACAACAAACGCTTGACAGAGAGAAAGGTTGACGGACGGATGTTTCTCCTGTATAATGGGTAAAAATACATAGGGCAGAGGAGACTCGATATGAGCGCTGGATGTACACGTTTACGAAGGATCTCGCGCGGCTTCTTTCGGGAATAAGTTCGCTTTAAGGGACATGCCTGCATAAAGATGAAACCAGAAAGGATGAAGCGCGATGTCATTTGAGGAAATGCTGCTTTTCATCGTGAAGCTGCTTGCGGGAACGGGTGTGTTCCTTGTGGGCGTGTATTTACTGACGTCAAACATCGAGCAGCTGGCAACCGGAAGAATCAAGCAGCTGTTTGGAAAAACCGCGAACAAACGTCTTGTGAATGTTGGCATCGGAGCCGCGTCCACGGCACTGATTCAAAGCTCCGGCGTGACGACGGTATTGATCGTTGGTTTCGTAAACGTCGGCATCATGAACCTGTATCAGGCTACGGCAATGATTATGGGCGCGAACATCGGCACCACGATCACGGCACAGATTGCCGCCCTCAGTGCGTTTCCCATCACCACATACATTCAGATTCTCGTCTTCGCGGGTATGATGCTTACCATGATCAGCGAAAACGACAGCATGCAGAAGACCGGTTATATTCTTGCCGGCTTTGGATTGATTTTCATTGGGCTTGAGCTCATGTCGGCTTCCATGAAGGAAAACCGCGAAGCGGTTCAGAATATTTTTGCCGTTGTCACAAGTCCGTTTCTTCTTTTTCTGATTGGTATTTTGCTCACGGCGCTGGTGCAGTCCAGCTCGGTTACCACATCCGTAATCATCGCCATGTCCGTCGCGGGTGTTCAGATCGGCAACGGCGGGAATGAGGTTCTCTTCATTATTTTAGGCACGAATATTGGCTCCTGCGTTACGGCACTGATGTCCTCCTTCGGCGCGGGCGCGAATGCGCGGCGGGCGGGTCTCATTCATCTGTTGTTTAACGCGTTTGGTTCCGTCATCTTTTTCGTGATTTTAATGCTATGGCCTTCGTTCATGGACGTCACGCTTCGACGCTGGTTTGCCGCAACGGCTACGCAGATTGCCATGTTCCATACCTTCTTCAACACTGCGTGCACGCTGATTTTCCTGCCGTTCTGCAACGTATTTGTGAGGATTTCGAAGCTTCTGATCAAGGACAAGAAGACAAATGCGGTTACGGAAACCTATCTGGACGAGCGCATGCTGTCGTCTCCGTCATTGGCGCTGTCTCAGATTGAAAAGGAAATGGTTGTGCTGGCGGATCTGTCTATGCAAGCCTTCCGCACGTCCTACCGTTCCTTCTGCGAACTGGATCAGACGCTCATCGGCCCGACGCATAAGCTGATTGAGCGTGCCAACGAAATGAGTCAGAATATCGTGGACTATCTGATTCGCCTGTCGGCTCAGAGCATGCTGTCCGAGGAAAAGGACATTTCTGATATTCACAGCAACATCAGTGACATCATGCGTATAGCGGAAATTTCCGACAACCTGACGAAGTATACACGCCGCTCGGTTGACAAGAATCTGGTTTTCTCTGACAGTGTCAAAGCGGAAATGCAGAAGATGGTGGGAAAAATTGAGGAGCTGTATGTGCTTACGAAGCAGCTCATCGTCGAGAAGAACGCAGAGCTTCTTCCGCAGATCGACCAGACGGAGGAGCAGATTGACGCCTTCCGAAAGAGCCTGATTGACAGCCATATCGAGCGCCTGAACAGCGGGGAATGCCGTCCGGAATCCAGCAGTGTGTTTATTAACCTTGTATCCAATCTGGAACGTCTCGGTGACCACCTGACGTATATCGCACATACGATCAAATAGAGCATGCCAATACAAAGCGCCGTCCGAGGATACGGGCAGCGCTTTGCTTATACTTCGCGGGGACGAATTGGTAAAAGCGAGAAAGCCTATCGCGGATATTGCGAGTGTCAGCGGCCCTTATCGTTTAAAAGCGCCATACGCAGAAGGTTCAGGGCATTTTTTATGGACGCAGTACGTATATCCGTGCGATCTCCCTTGAACAGGAATTCGTTGGCAGAGGCTCCGTTTTTATCGGCAAAGCCGATATACACAAGCCCAACCGGCTTTTCAGGCGTGCCGCCATCGGGACCCGCAATGCCGGTCACGGAGAGCGCGTAGTCGGAATCGCTTCGCATGCGTGCTCCCTGCGCCATTTCCTGTGCGCAGGCGCGGCTTACGGCGCCGTAGCGCGCCAGCGTCGCAGGATTAACGCCCAGCAGACGCTGCTTGGCCTCGTTGGAATAGGTGATGTAGCTTTCGTCAAACACATCGGATGCGCCCGGCTGATCGACCAGCGCGGAGGCCAGCATGCCGCCCGTGCAGCTTTCGGCAAACGAAACCTTGCGATGCCGTTCCCTGAGCATGCTTAGAACGACGTGCGGAAGGTTCTCCTTTAGACCCTCGCCGTACAGCGCGTCGCCCATGCGCCGCCGGATTTCATCCTCAACGGGATCAAGCACGGGGGAGGGGTCTTCATCCATACCGCACATGACCGACAGACGCGCCGTGGTTTCGGAGGTGGAGCAGTACAACGCCAGCGTGGGCGTGCCCAAGTGGAACAAATCCATAAGCTGTGTTTCGACGATGGATTCGCCTGCGAAGATGTGCAGATAGCGGGAAATCAGTGTTTGTCCGCTCTTCTTTTGAAGATATGGGTAGAGCGAATTTTCAAACATCACCTTCAGCTCGCTCGGCGGCCCGGGAAGCACGGCCACGGTTTTGTTATCCTTCTCGATGATGCAGCCGGGCGCGGTGCCGTTCAGGTTCGGCATGATGATGGAGCCCTCGGGAATCAGCGCCTGCTTCAGATTGTTGTCGGTCATGACCTTCCCGGCGCGCTCCGCAAAATCGCGGATATGAATCAGGCTGGCTTCGTCCTGAATCAGCGCAAGCCCGAAATGCGCCGCGACGGTCTCCTTCGTCAAATCGTCCTCTGTAGGCCCAAGCCCTCCGGTGGTAATGACGAAATCGCTGCGGGAAAGCGCCGTGGCCAGCGCTTCATCAAGACGACCGACGTTATCGCCCACGACGGTGTGGCGATAAACAGAAATGCCCAGTGCGCTCAGCCGCTGAGAGATGTATTGCGCGTCGGTGTTGGCAACCTGTCCCATAAGAAGTTCCGTACCTACGGAAAGAATTTCGCAGACCACTTGAATCACACTCACATATCTTCAATGTATTCACGGTTTTTCCAAATGTAGCAGAAGCCCGACCACAGCGTCAGCGCCAGCGAGATATACATCATAACGTTTGTGCATACCTGCCAGACCGGGTGCACGGAAGGGTCGAGTGCCTTGATCGGAATCAAAAGAAGCGCCATCGGCACGTAGATCATCTGCGTGATGGTCTTCAGCTTGCCCCAGATGCCCGCGGCAATGACCTTACCCTTTCCAGAGGCAACGAGACGGAAGCCGCTCACGATGAATTCGCGCGCGAGCATCAGAATGCATACCCAGCCGGGCATGCGCTGCTGCTCTACCAGCATCACGAAGGCGCTCATCACCAGCAGTTTGTCGGCAATGGGATCCATGAACTTGCCGAAGTCCGTTACAAGATTGCGCGAGCGCGCGATACGACCGTCGAGCAGGTCCGTGACGGAGGCGGAAATGAACAGCACAAGCGCCAATACCTGACAGACGGGGTATTTCTCAAAGTAAACGAACAAAACGAAAAAGGGCACCAGCAGAATGCGCAGCATCGTCAGCTTGTTCGGAAGATTCATTCTTCAATCACCCCCATCAGATCATAGGCGTCGGCTCCGGTGATGCGCGCACGCACATATTGACCGGGGCTCAGCGGCTTGTTGGCTTCAATACGGATTACGCCGTCGCTTTCGGGAGCCTCCAACGCGCTTCGAGCGACGTATGCGCCGTCCTCAACGCCATCAATCAGCGCCTCCACGACGGTGCCGACGCGCGCTTCGTTGATCTCCGACGAAATCGCCTGCTGTGCCATCATCAGGTCGTCCAAACGCTTGTTTTTCACGTTCTCGTCTACCTGATTCGGCATTGTGCAGGCAGGAGTTCCCTCCTCAGGCGAATAGGTGAACGCGCCGAGACGCTCGAAGCTGCTTTCCTTCACAAAGCGCATCAGCGTTTCAAACTGCGCGTCCGTCTCTCCGGGGAACCCCACGATCATCGTCGTGCGCACGAGGATGCCATATTCGTGGCACTTCTTGATCAGCGCACGAATTTCCTCGCTTGTGCCGCGGCGATTCATGCGCTTGAGCAGCTCGTCATCGATGTGCTGAAGCGGCAGATCCATATACTTCACGATTTTGTCGTTGTCGCGAATTTCGCACAGCAGCTCGTCGGTTACGGTGTCCGGATAGCAGTAGAGCACGCGAATCCAATGTACGCCGGGAATTTTGCTGGCTTCGCGCAGAAGACGGGGGAGAAGAAGCGTGTGCTCCGGAAAATCGTTTCCATAGCGCGACGTATCCTGCGCGATAAAGATTAGCTCCGTCACGCCGCGTGCCACGAGCGAACGGCATTCCTCCAGAATATCGTCATATGGCCGCGAACGATACGGCCCGCGAATCAGCGGAATTGCGCAATAGGCGCAGCGGTTGCTGCAGCCATCCGAAATCTTCACGTAGGCGGTGTGGGAGGGCGTGGTCAGCACGCGCTCCGCCTTCAGAAAGCGCTCGCCGTCGTCCATGCACATCGGACGCTTGCCGCCGTCGGCTTCCTTTAGAAATTCGAAGATGCGGCCGTAATCGCTCACGCCCATGAAGCCGTCCACCTCGGGCATTTCCTGCTTCAGTGCATCGGGATAGCGCTGGGAAAGACAGCCGGTGACAAACAGCTTTTTGAGCTTGCCCATCCTTTTGTATTCGGCCATTTCAAAAATGGTGTCGATGGACTCCTCCTTTGCGGATTCAATGAAGCCGCAGGTGTTCACAAAGATGATTTCTGCCTCGGCGGGGTCAGAAACAATCTCGTACCCGTGCTTCGCGAGCATGCCAAGCAGAACCTCGCTGTCCACGCGATTCTTGCAGCAGCCCAAAGAAATCATGCCGACCTTGGTAGCCATGGGATTACTCCTTTACTGAACGGATTACTCCGTATCGATCTCGTTTTCCCCGTCCTCGCCAAACAGCTCGCGGTATTGCTCGCGCGTGATGAGCACCTCGCGTGACTTGGAACCCTCGGACTGACTGACCAGCCCGCGCGCAGCCATTTCGTCGATCAAGCGTCCTGCGCGCGCATAGCCCACGCGCAGCTTGCGCTGAAGCATACTGATGGAGGCCTGCCCAGCATCGACGACATGCTTGACAGCCACGGCGAACAGGTCGTCCACCGTGTTTTCCTCCTGCTCCTTGCTTTTGTCGTTTTTCTCTGCGTCGGAGAGTACGGCATTTTCCATGTGCTCCAGAATTTCCTCGTCAAACTGCGTCGACTGCGTGTTCGAAATGTAGTCAACCACTGACTGCACCTCGCTTTCGCTGACCCACGCGCCTTGAATGCGCAAAGGCTTGTTGCGGTCGGAGGGAAGATAGAGCATATCGCCGCGTCCCAGCAGCTTTTCGGCTCCATAGCTGTCCAGAATGGTGCGGCTGTCCACGCCGCTGGCGACGGTGAAGGCAATTCGCGTGGGGATGTTCGCCTTAATCACGCCGGTGATGATGTCCACCGACGGGCGCTGCGTGGCAATAACGAGGTGAATGCCTGCGGCGCGCGCAAGCTGCGCCAAACGATTGATGGCTTCCTCGACGTCGCGCGGGGCGGTCATCATCAGGTCGGCAAGCTCATCGACAATCAGAACAATCTGAGGCATCCGCTTTTCGTCCGGCGAAAGCTTCTGATTGTAGCTCTGAATGTTCTTTGCGCCGTGCTCCGCAAACGTTTTGTATCGGCGCGTCATCTCGGCAACCGCCCAGTCAAGCGCGCTGGCGGCCTTCTTGGGATCGGTTACGACCGGCACCAGCAGGTGCGGAATGCTGTTATAGGCGTTCAGCTCCACCATCTTTGGGTCGATCAGGATCATCTTCACCTCGTCCGGCGTCGCGCGATAGAGAATCGAGATGATAATGGCGTTGATGCAAACGGACTTACCGGAGCCCGTCTGCCCGGCAATCAGCACATGCGGCATGCTGGCGAGGTCAGCTACAATGTATTTTCCACTGTTGTCCTTGCCAAGTCCCACCGTCAGACGGGATGCGGCCTTGCGCGCTTCCGCAGATTCCAGAACGTCGCGCAGATGCACGACCTCCTTTTTAAGGTTCGGAACCTCTACGCCAACGGCGCTCTTGCCCGGTATGGGTGCTTCGATGCGCACAGAAACCGCCGCCAGCGCCATGGCAATGTCATCGGCATAGGAGGAAATCCGGCTCACCTTGATGCCGGGTGCGGGCAGAAACTCAAAGCGTGTGACCGCAGGACCGTGCGAAACGCCGGTCAGCTTCACGGGAATCGAGAAGCTTTGAAGCGTCCGAATCAGCGTTTCCGCGCGCTTCATGTCCTCGGCGTCATAGCCGGAGGCGTTGGTTTCCGTCGGCACGCCTGCTTCCATCAGGTCGATTGGCGGAAAATCGTATTTATCGTCTACGGGACGGTTGTTCTTCATGTCGGGCAGCTTTGCCGCAGGAATGTGTTCCTCCTTGGGTGCAGGCTGATAATCCTTTTCAAAGTAGGATGGCTGCGGCTCGGCAGGGGTTCGCTTCTGCGGCTCCGGGCGCAGGCTCTTTTCTTCCGCGGGAGGTGCAGTGCGGGAGACGCGGGGAGCAGGGGAGACGTCCGCACCAACGCCGGCCTCGCTGCGCTTTGCAGGCGCTTCGGTTGCCGCCGCGCGGGTACGAACGGATTCGCCCACGGTAAACAGCTCGTCGGCGGTAAGCTTTTTATCCTTTTGCTTCGATTTGGGAGCCTTTCCCTGCTCGTCATCCAGACGATA
Organism: uncultured Oscillospiraceae bacterium; assembly: GCA_964565845.1. GTDB lineage: Bacteria > Bacillota > Clostridia > Christensenellales > Aristaeellaceae > SFHK01. Next base: position 10,362 of record CAZMGO010000066.1, read on the forward strand.
GGTCAGCACTGGCTTCGGCTTGCGCGAATGGTCACCCAGCGCGTTTTTCACATAGTCCGAATTGCGTTTTTCGGCAGTCTCGCTGCGCACGGCTTCCATCAGGTCAAGCTTTTCAATTTTGATTTCGGGCTTCTTCGAAGCTTGCGCTGCTTCGGACGCGGCGGCGGGCTTCTTTGCGGTTCGCCCGGACGACCTGCGCGCGGAACGCTCGTAATCGGTGGAAACGCCGTAACTGTCGTCGCGAATCGGGGTTACCTCCGGGATGGGCGCCTCGTTTCCGGGCGCACGAACCGGCGTTACGCGAAGCGGAACGCCGCTGCGGGATAGATTGGGGATGCGAATATGCGCATCTGTATCGATGCTGCCCTCGTTGATGTCGTCAACAAACAGCGAATCGCTGCGTCTGGAAGCGGAACGACCGGATTTGCGGATAAAATCGGGGTCGGCTGACGTCTTCTTTTGGGCAGTCAACGGCTTTTTCTCGACCGGTCGAGATTCCTTCTTCGCGGAAGACGCTTCACGTGCTGTGCGCGCGCTGCGTATCTCACTCACCTTTTCGCCCAGGCGACGAAGGGAAAGCAGCCGCATGTTGATCAGCAGCAAAACGCCGCATATGATGAACAGAAGCAGCGCAACCCACTTTGTAATCAGGCTCTGAATGGGACGCGCGAGCAGTGCGCCGAGCATGCCGCCGCCCGCATGCTCCTTCCAAGCCCACGAAAGAAAATTGAAATAACCGGAGATACGCATTTTGCGGGCTATGCGTTCGCACCAAAACGCCTCCACAGCGCTCAGCAGGCACAGCTCAAACAGAAAAACGAGCAGAAACATCTTCGCAAGCTGATTCTTCTCTCCATTTGAGCGATAGGCAAGCACGCCCGCCCATCCAAACATGATGGGGAGCGTCCATCCCATAGAGCCGACGAAACCGGATACAATCTGCTTTAGGCCGTAAAGGCGCGAGTATTCATCCGCCGGAATGAAGGTGTCTAACAGAGTCAGCACCGCAAGGCTGAACATGAAGACAAGCGCGGTATCGCGCCGCCTATCCATCTCCTGCGCCTTTTTGCTGCGTGTGGCCTTTTTTCCGCCCTTCGCTGCGGGATTTGCGGTTCGTCCCATATTCCCTCCGCATATCAATACTTTCGTATATTCTATTATACATCAAGTGCGCAGAAAATGCAACTGTTCGAGGATGACGGATCAGGGCTTACGCATGAATTGAAAGCATAACTTTTTTGAAATACTCCTCATCA
>CAZMGO010000067.1:0-11424 GCA_964565845.1 uncultured Oscillospiraceae bacterium
CGGTGATCTGCATGATAGCGAGAGTGCCGAGGATCGGCAGGGACATCGGCAGACAGATGGAGAAGTAAACCTGGAACTCGTTCGCGCCGTCGATACGGGCGGACTCGAAGATTTCCTCCGGAACGCCCGCGAAGAACGCTCTCAACAGGAAGCATCCGAAAACCGTTCCGAACCAGATCGGCAAGATCAGGATGAAGTAGTTGTTCAATCCGAAGATGGACTTCCAAAGCATGAAGCTCGGAACCAGGGACAGAACGCCCGGGATCATCATCAGCGCCATCATAGCCATGAACAGGAAGCCCTTCAGCGGAAATTCCAGCCGGGCAAACACGTAGCCGGAGGCGCTGGACAGGATGACGGTCAGCAGCGTTCCGACGGCCACGGTTACGAGCGAATTGACCATGTTCTGAATCAGCTGCTGCCACGCGACGGAATAATTCTCCCACGCGGGCGGATTCGGCCACGCCCAGAAGTCCAGCTTAATCTGAATGTTCTCCTTCAGCGACAGGAAAAGCATCAGCATAATCGGAATAAACGCCAAAAGCACGATGAGAATCGTCAGCACGTTGATCAGCGTCTGAAAGGACACCGTGCGCAGCTGCTTGGCAAGCTTTGCCTTTTGTGCCTTTTGCAGGGTAGATGCCGGAGTGGTTCTCTGGCTTTGACTCATCGGTGTTCCCTCCCTTCAGCTCAGCGCCTCTTCGGTTTTGATTTTCATGTTCAGAATGGTTCCGGCCAGAATGGCGACGAACATCACCAGACCCAGCGCGCACGCGTAGCCATACTGCCCCAGCCGCGTGGCGTTCATATACAGCTCGTATCCGGGCACGTAGGTGGCGAAGCCGGGGCCGCCCTCGGTCAGCAGCAGCACGGAGCCATAGTCCTGAATGGAGCTGATGAACGTGAGAATCAGAATCATCTTAATCTGCGGCATCAGAAGCGGCAGGTGAATGCGCGTCAGGTTCCAGAAGGGATTCGAGCCGTCCACGCGCGCCGCCTCGAACAGGTCGGCGGGAATGTTGATCAGTCCGCCGTAGAACACGAGGAACGCGAACGAATTCACCCACGGGAAGCCCATGAAAATCAGCGCCCACAGCGCGGTGTCCTCCCTGCCCAGCCAACTGCGCTGAAGATCCGCGCGCCCGATCATCTCCAGCACCTTGTTAATCAAACCCGTCGCAGGGTCGTAAATCTGCTTCCACATGAGCGTGGAAACCACGCCGGGCACAACCATCGGCAGCACCAGCAGAAAACGATACCAGTAGCGCGCGCGGTTGCTGCCGTTGGCAAACACCAGCTCCGCCACGATCAGCGGCACTATCAGCTTTAAGAAGTTGAACAGCATGATAATCAGCATGTTCTTCATGCCCAGCAGGAAATAGCCCTCGTTGATCATCTTGGCAAAGTTGTCAAGGCCGACAAACTTCACGTCGCGCATCGAGTTGGTATTCTGGTTCCAATCCGTAAAGGCGAACCAGAACGCCTGCCCCACGGGAATATAATTGAACACGATAATCAGTGCGAACGACGGCAAAAGCAGCAAATACGCCGTGCGATGCCGCCACGCCGACCGACACAACGCGTAAAACACGCCTCTGGAACGACCGAACGTCAGCACCCATGCCATGAACACAAGGAAGGGCAGCGCGAGCATTGCCGTTTTTGCAATCTGCCGCACGCTCGTATACGTGGACAGATGCGCCGCGGCGGACATATCCAGCGAATACAGCTCCGTGCTCCACGGCACGACGAAGCTGTATTCCCCGTCAATCACCACGTCGGAAATCGCGCTGGACAGGCGCTTGTAGAAGATGGTTTTGCCGGTCTCGTCAAACACGAACACGTCGCCCTCGCGCGTGCCTGCGGCGACCATCGTGCCGTCGCGCGTGATGGAAACGGCGCGGCCGTCACTGTCCAGATTGTTCATGGAAACCTTGAAGATTTCGTTCAGCTCGGCGTCATAGCAGCCCACCCAGCCGGTATCGTCGGTTGCGGCCACGCGGCCGGTATCCTCGGACACGTCGATGGCGTATATCTGCTTGCTCAGCGTCACCTGCGCAAGCTCATTGCCCTGCATGTCCGCGCGGTACAGGCGCTTGTTGCAATAGTAAAAGCTTTGGCAGTCCGGCGCGAAGGCGCAGCTGTTCGCCGGCTGAATCGTCGGTGTAGAGGCGACGATTTCGCCCTCGTCATTGTATATTCTCACGAAGCCCTTGGCCTTGTTTACCTGTTCGGCGACAAGCAGCAAGCCGTTTTCCTCGTTATAGTCGACATCATTCACGACGGCCTTGCAGTCAATCGTGCGGATTTCCGCGCCGGTCGCACCGTCCAGTATGTAGATTCGCTTCCCTTGGCTGCCTGCGATAATTCGGTCGTTTACGTTGTCATACGCAATGCCGCTCACGGCGCCCTTCGTCGGGAAGCGCCAGACCTCGTTGTTGTCCGCATCCACGCAGACAATGGTATCCTTGTATGTGCCCAGATAGGTATAGCCCAGCGCGCGGGAATAGGTTACGCGATTGTTCTGAAGCTCACTTCCGTAGGGAAGCCGATTCACGATGTCCAGCCGATTGCTCACGGCGACGTATGCGGCGACGGAAGCACCCAGCGCGAGCGTGAGCACGACCGCAAGAACCAGATATGCCGTGATTCGCCTGAGCTGCGGCTGCCTGTTTTTTCGAGTGTTTTCCATCTTGAGCGCCTCCTGAGGTGAAAAGAGGGGAGCGTGAAAGCCGCTCCCCTCCGAATGAGTCCTGTGGAATTATTCGCCGGTCGGCGCGTTGGCGGGGTTGTCAAGGTCGGAGGGATTAATGCCGTTGGCCTCGAGAACGTCGGCGAGGTGCGACATCTGATTCTCCTGATGCATGGTGCCCCACGTATCAATGTCAATCTTGCCGTTCAGCAGATCCATGGTGTAGCCGTACCACGTGCGCAGTGCCTCCTGATTGTCGCCGATGCCGCGGGCGAGAGCCGCGTTGAAGCCCTTCTGGCAGTTGCCGATGAAGGACAGGTTGGCGAACATGGCCGCGTATTCCTCGGGCAGCTCAACGCCGTCTACCAGCGACGGGCCGTTGACGGACATGCCGTTTTCGATGCCGGTGCTCAGATACGCGCCGTAGCCCTCGGGAGAAGTGTAGTACATCAGGAAGTCGATGACCGCCTCGTCATGCTCAACGTCCTTGGAAATGGCGCCGATGAAGCCGACGGCCACCTCGATCGTACGGGCGGGGGCAAGGAATTCCTCGCCCTCCATGGAGGGCATGTTGAAGGTGCCCAGCTCGAACACCTGCGCGTTCTCAATGACGTTGCCGTCGGAATCCGTCAGAGCCTCGCCCTTCTGCAGCGCCTTCATGTCGCGGGCGTGGTCGGTCAGTCTCCAGCCGCCGTCGATGATCATCGCGGCCTTGCCCTGCGCAAACAGCGCCTTGTAGCCGGCGTCACCGGTGCCGAAGAAGTTCTCGCCGCCGGCGTACTTCGGGAACACCTTGGCAAAGTTGGCGTATACGGCCTTGATGCCGTCGGAATCGGCGCGAACCACGCCATCACGGAATGCCTGCCAGTAGCGCAGTGCGTTCTGGGTGACGTAGGAGGCGTCGTCGTTCCACGGGTCGGAGATGTCATAAACGAAGCTGGCGTCGATCTCGGGATCGTAGCAGTAGTCATCCGGCTGCGCCTTGACGATCTCGATCTGGTCACGGGTGGTCTGGTCTACGTATGCCTGCGCAATCCAGCCGAGCTGCATCTCCCAGAAGGATTTGAAGTCGCCCGGCACGGCCAGCGGCTGATAGCCGGCAGCCTGAATCTTCTCGCAGACCTCGATCAGCTCGTCCCACGTCGTGGGCGCGGTCACGCCGACCTCCTCGAAGATCTTGGTGTTGTAGAACCACAGAACCTGCACGGACTGAAGGCTGATGGCCGTCCATTCGCCCGTCGCCACCTCGATAACCTGCGCGTCGAAGTTGACCTGATCCTTCCATTCCTTGCCGGTGTAGGGGCTCTCATCATAGGCATACTCGAGGAAGTCGATCTTCTTGCCGGCGGCGGCGGAGCCTGCCAGGTTGATGGCAACCAGATCGGCCTCGGGATTCTCGGAGCTGAACTGTGCCTTCAGCCAGTCGGCATAGCCCTCGTCGGGCTTAAGGTCGATGATGATGTCTACCTCGGGATGCAGAGCCTCATAGCCTGCCTCCACGGCTGCCCAGGCCTCGGCAACGCCGGTGCCCGCCTGCATGTTGATGCGGATTTCCACCTTCTTTGTGTCCTCGGCCGCCGCGCCGAACAGCGCGAGCATCATCAGAACGGCCAGTACCAGAGAGAGCGTGCGTTTCATGAGGTATCCTCCTTTTTTGTGCCGCCCCGGCGGAGCGGCAGATGTTGAGAGACATCCAACCGTGCGGTGCCTCCCGATCTGTTTTTATTCTACCATGCCTTTCCTGTAATGTCAAGGGGAATATTCATAGTTTTCCATTGAAATATTAGATGTTTTGACAGGAATAAAACAATGCGTTTCCGCCGATTGACACGGCGTGCGGATGGGCTGTATAATGAATGCAATTCGAAAACAGGGAGGGTGCAGCCATGTTCGTAATCAAAAACGGAAAGGTACTGGACGCCATTCATCGCGAGCCGCAGTATGTGGACATTCGCGTGGAAAACGGAAAAATCACCGAAATCGGCCCGAATCTGAACGCCGAGGGCGGCAGCCTTGTGGACGCGTCGGGACTGACCGTAATGCCCGGCTTTGTGGAGGCGCACGGCCATATCGGTCTGGACGGCTGGGGCATCGGCTTTGAGGGACAGGATTACAACGAATACGGCGACATTCTCACGCCGCATCTTCGCGCCATCGACGGCATTCAGCCCCGCGACTACGCGCTGAAGGAGGCGCGCGAGGCGGGCGTCACGTGCCTGAATGTCGGCCCCGGCTCGTCAAACGTGCTGGGCGGCACGTTCTGCGCCATCAAGCCGGTGGGCGTGCGCGTGGACAGCATGCTCGTGAAGAAGGAAACCGCCATGAAGTGCGCCTTCGGCGAAAACCCGAAGCGCTGCTATCGCGACAAGGGCAATTCCTCCCGCATGAGCACCGCCGCCAAGCTGCGCGAGATGCTCTTCAAGACGCGCGAATACGCCGAAAAGCTGGACGCGGCGAAGGAGGATCCCTCCAAAAAGCCCGCGTTTGACATGAAGCTGCAGGCGTTGGTGCCAGTCATTCGCGGCGAGCTGCCGCTGAAGGCGCACGCGCATCAGGCGGACGATCTGTTCACCGCGCTGCGCATCGCGCGCGAGTTCGGCGTGAAAATCACCCTTGAGCACGTGACCGAGGGGCACCTGATCGTGGACGAGCTGGCAAAGGAAAACGTGCCGCTGGCCGTCGGCCCCACGCTTGGACACGCGAGCAAATTTGAGCTTCAGAACAAGAGCTGGATTACCCCCGGCGTGCTGGCGAAGGCGGGCTGCCACGTGTCCATCATCACGGATTCGCCGGTCATTCCGCAGAAATACCTGCCCATCTGCGCGGGTCTGGCCGTGAAGGCGGGCATGGATCCGTTCGACGCGTTCCGCGCCATCACCATTTGCCCCGCCGAGCACATCGGCATTGCCGACCGCGTGGGCTCGCTGGAGGTGGGCAAGGACGCGGATATTCTTCTTGCCGACGGCTGTCCGTTCGAAATCGCCACGCGGATGAAATACGTGTTCATCAACGGCGTAAACGTGCTCGAAAACGCATAAAAGAGGGGAAGCGCAAATGAGATTTCGTCAGGTGCATCTGGATTTCCACACCTCCGGTCTGATCCCGGACATCGGCGGCCGCTTTTCCAAGGAGCAATTTCAGCGGGCGCTGAGGCTGGGGCACGTTGATTCGATCACCGTTTTCGCCAAGTGCCATCACGGCTGGGCCTACTATCCGGCAAAGACCAACACCATGCATCCCCACCTGAAATTTGATCTGCTGGGCGCGCAGCTGGATGCCTGCCGTGAAATCGGCGTGAACGCGCCGGTGTACATTTCCGCGGGTCTGGACGAAAAGGAGGTGCTCGACCATCCCGAATGGCTGAGCGTCGACCCGGACAACCGGGGCGGCAACGCCCTGTGCGAGCCGCATTACCACCTGCTGTGCTTCAATACGCCCTATCTGGACAGGCTCATCTCGCAGGTGGAGGAGGTCATGGAGAGGTACAATCCCTGCGGAATCTTTCTGGACATCTCCGACGAGCGCATGTGCGTGTGCGGCAGCTGCGTAAAATCGATGCTCGAAAAGGGCATGGATCCCACGAGCATGGACGACGTGCGCCGCCACGGCAAGGAGGTCTACAAAACCTACTGCCGGCGCGTGGAAAAGGCCGTGCGCAAATATTCAAGGACGGCGACCATCTTCCACAACGCCGGGCATATCGCCCACGGAAGGCGCGACATCGCCGGCTATGACACGCATCTGGAGCTGGAAAGCCTGCCAACCGGCGGCTGGGGCTACGACCACTTTCCCATGTCGGCGGCGTATGCGCGCACGCTGAACAAGCCGTTTCTGGGCATGACAGGCAAGTTCCACACCACGTGGGGCGAGTTCGGCGGCTTCAAGCATCCCAACGCGCTGATTTACGAAACGGGGCTGTCGCTGGCGTGCGGCGCGGCAATCTCCGTGGGCGACCAGCTGCATCCCTCGGGCGAAATGAACGAAAGCACCTACCGCCTGATCGGCAAGGCCTACGAGCTGGTCGAAAGGAAGGAAAAATGGTGCGAGGGCGCGAAAAATCTGGCGGACATCGCCGTGCTCAGCTGCGAGGCGATTCTGGGCGGCGGGCGCGGCGGCGCAGGCGGCGACAGCGACGCCGGAGCAAGCCGCATGCTGCTGGAGGGCAAGCACCTGTACGACTTTATCGACGAGGAAACGCCGTTTGAAGGCTACAAGCTCGTCATCCTGCCCGACCGGATCCTGCTTGCCGACGCGCTCGCCGCGCGCCTGAAGGACTACCTTGCAAAGGGCGGCAGGGTGCTTCTGACCGGCTGCTCCGGCCTGAACCCCGACAAAACCGCCTTCGCGCTGGACGTGGGCGCGGAATACGACGGTCCCGGCGAATACACCCCGGATTACATGATCCCGAGCTTCGACTGCGTGAACGGCCGCACCGAATACGTGATGTATTCCGCCGGGCAGAGGCTTAAAAACGTCACCGGCACGGTGCTCGCCTATCGGCAGAGGCCGTACTTCAACCGCGGGCCGTTCCGCTTCTCCTCGCATCAGCATACGCCAAACGACGTATCCGCGCCGCGGGAGCCCGCCGCCGTCGTGAAGGGGCGCGTTGCCTACATCGGCTGGAGCATTTTTGAGGACTACGCGGTCAAGGGTGAGCTGGTCGACCGCGAGCTGGTGCTCAAGGCCATCGACTGCCTGCTCGGCGACGAGCGCACCGTGCGCGTCTCTCTGCCCGACCGCGGCGTGGTGACCGTTGCCCGGCAGGGCGATCGCCATATCGCGCACCTGCTGTTCGCGCACACCACCGTTCGCGGCAGGGGAATCGAGGTCATCGAGGACGCCGTGCCCGTCATGAACGTGTCCGTCTCCCTGCGCCTTCCCGCCGCGCCCAAAAAGGTCTATCTTGCCCCCGACGAGACCCCCATTCCCTTCACGTGGGACGGCACCCGCGCGACCTTCACCGTCCCGCAGGTGCTTCTGCACCAGATGGTCGTCTGCGAATAACCGTTCCCCTCCGCATGAAAAGGGTCTGCCGCAGAAGCAAATGCTCCGCCGCAGAAGCAAATGCTCCGCCGCAGACCCTTTGCGCGAGGATTCAGCGAGAGAACGGGCTCGTTCCCGTCGCTTTTTCGCGCGCTTCCATTTCCGTTACGATTTTTACGCCGGCGCTGGTGCCGATTCGGGTCGCGCCAGCCTCAATCATGGCCAGCGCGTCATCCAGAGAACGGATTCCGCCCGCCGCCTTTACGCCAATGGCGTCCCCCACCATGCGCTTCATCAGCCGGACGTCCTTGACCGTCGCGCCGCCGGTACCAAAGCCGGTAGAGGTTTTGATGAAGTCCGGACGAACACGCAGGGCGATTTCGCAAAGGTGGATTTTCTCCTCCTCGTTCAGATAACAATTTTCGAAAATCACCTTGCTCAGACGATTGTGCGCCCTGCAAACGCCCACGATGCGGCGCATTTCTTCCTCAATATAATCCCAGCAGCCGCTTTTGAGCTTGCCGACGTTGACAACATAGTCGATTTCATCGGCGCCCTCCTCAATGGCCCTTTCCGTTTCATAGCACTTGACGTCAATGGTGGTCTGTCCCAGCGGGAAGCCGACGGCGGCACCCACGTGAACATCGCTTTTCCCGAGAGCCTCGCGGCACAGCGCGACGGGCGCGGAATTGATGGCGACCATGGCAAAATGATACCTGTCGCTTTCCCTGCAGAAGGCGGTGAGCTCGGCATCGGAGACAAAGGGCTTCAAAAGGGTTTGATCGATCATCCGGGCAAGAGTATGACTATCCAGCTTGCGCATACGGCAGCATCCTTTCTTGAAAAAAAGCTCATGCAAGAATCACTTCCACATTCAAAGCCCTGATGGCATTCAGCTCGTCCTCCGGTATGGAGACATCCGTAACAATCACGTCAAGCTCGGTCGTGTCGGCAAAATGGGCAAAGCTTTTGCGTCCAAACTTGTTTCCGGTAGCCAGAAGGATGGTTCGATCGGCAGAAGCGATCATGCGTCGTTTAATATCAGCGTGATTTAAATCGGGGGTAGACAGCCCGTCCTTCGCGGTAATGCTGTTGGTTGCGACAAACGCCTTATCGACGTGCAGCGCCTTAAGCTGCTCCACCGCCGACGGGCCAAGCGTGCAGTGATACCCGTTTCGCACAACGCCGCCCAGCAGTACGACTCGGCAGTCGTCGTGCTTTTCCATTGCGAGTGCAATATCAAGGTCGTTGGTAACGACGGTCAGCTGTTTGGCCGTAATCACCTCCGCAAAAACGGACAGGGTGGATCCGGTATCGAGAATAATGGTGTCGCCATCCTCAATCAGCTTATTGGCGCAGGCAGCAATGCTTCGTTTTTCCGGCAATCGGCTCGCGCGCTTTTCGTGATTGTTCTGTTCAAAGTTCACCTTTGCAATGGAAACGGCCCCGCCATGCGTACGCTTAAGCAGGCCGCGCTCTGAAAGCCGATTCAAATCATTGCGAATGGTTGCATGAGACACCCCGAAAACCTCAACCAAGTCATCGACCAAGATTTTTTGATCCTGCGTCAGCATTTGCAGAATCCGATTCTGACGTTCCTCTACGAAAACGGCGTTTTGCTCAGCCATAAGGCTCCTCCTGTTCGCAGCGTTCCAACGCGTCTGCCAAACGCAGCTGGGCGCTCATCATATGCTTCCACGCCTCCTGCCGGTTGGCGCGGGGCTGACAGGGAGACGTGCCCGTCTGCATGTCGGGAACCCCTGTGCCGTCTTCATTATACACGCCGATCATCATTCCTGCAACCACCGCACTGCCCCATAAGGCCGTATCCGATTGCGTCAGCGGCCGATATTCCATTTGCAGCGCATCGGCCTTCATTTGGCAGAACAGGCGGCTTTTCGCCCCGCCGCCGGTGCCAAGAACAATGCCGCCCGCCGTGATGGCCGACGACGAAAGTAAAATTTCGTGGTAATGCCGGTATTCCGCGGCAATACTCTCCAGCACACTCCGATACATTTCCCCCGGGCCGTGGTTCCATTTCAGGCCATACCACGCGCCCGGCATTCGGGGACTGGCAGGACAGGCCCGGCCTGCAAAATGCGGAATGAAACGCAGACCCCAGCTGCCCATCGGCACATCCCGCGCCAAGACCTCCAGCTCGTCATACGTCCTGCCCAGCAGCTGATGAACCCAGCGAATGCATAAGCCCCCGCCGCCAATATAGGCCAAGGGCGTATACAGTCCGTCCAGAACGGAGCGCATATACAATAGGGTGCGGTATTGCGTGTCCGGCACAAAGCGCCGGGTGCTCATGGCGAGCACGGATGCGGTTCCCGCCACGTCCAGCGCCATATCCGGGCGAACGATGCCCGCCCCAAGCGCAGAGGCTGCGGTGTCGCCGCAGCCGGCGGCAACGGGAATGCCCTCAATCAGGCCGCAGCGTTCGGCTGCCTCGCGCGTCAAGGCTCCGATTTTCTCCGTGGGGCGAAGAATCGGCGGCAGCTTGGCGCTTACGTCGCCGAAGGCATGTGTCAAACCGTCATCCCAGCGCCGGTTCTCGTTGTCGGCAAAGCCCGTAAAATGCAGATGCGTATCGTCCGTATACGCCTCCCCCGTTCCGCACAGGCGCAGGCTCAGGTACGCGCTCAGGGTAACAAAGGCATGGGTTTTCCGCCACACCTCCGGCTGCTCGTTCATCCACCACAGCATTTTCGGGCCATGATGATTGGTCACGCAGCCGCCGCTGAGACGAATAACGGCCTCCTCCTGCGTCTGCATGCGCTTCATCCAGCCTTGGCAGCGATTATCCAGCCATGAATCATACGCCGTCGTGGCTTCTCCCCTGCCGTCCACGCCGATCACGCCCGCCATTTGGCCGTCAACGCCAACGGCTATTACGTCGCCGGGGCAAACGCCGGAGGCTTCCATCACGCCGCGTATGGCCTCCAACACGGAGGCATACAGCTCGTCCGGATCCTGCTCAATCGCATCTCCGCGGTAGAGAATGCGTGTATCCGCCAGATGGCTGGCGAGCAGCGTTCCATCCGTTTGATACAAGCCTGCCTTCGTGCCCTGTGTGCCGGCATCCACGCCAATCAGATACTTCATGTTCATTCATCCCCGTGTACGCACGGCGGGAGAGGGTTCTCCCCCGCCGTGCCATGTGATGATTAGAAGGTTCCGTTATAGAGGTTGTTGTACCACTCAATGTAGGCGGAGTAGCCGTAGGTCTCAAGGTTCGCAAGATAGGCATCCCAGCTTGCGTCGGTCACGCCGTTGAGCACGCTCTCGGCAATGAAGGCCTTGATCGCGTCCGCCAGACCGTCGGTGCCGAAATCCAGCGCCTCCTGCTGCTCGGCGGTTACGATGGACTGAGGCATGGTCTCGTCAATGTAGGGCAGCATCTTGTTCACGGCCAGTGTGCGCACGGTGAGATTGGCGGTGAGGTCGCTCAGATCGGCAGCCAGACCCTTGAGCAGCAGCGGGTAATGATTGTTGTAGCCAATGTAGTTGCCCAGCGTAGAATCGTTGGTAATACCGACCAGCATGTCGTAGCCGGCGGCCTTCAGCTCGTCATCGGTGGGCTGCTTTGCGATCATGTCGCCGTTGTCGGCCTCCACCCACATCACGCCCTCCTCGCCGCGGAACACAAAGCGGGCGACCTCCTCCTGGCAGAGGTAATCGTAGTATCTGAGCGCGGCCTCCACATCCTTGCACGCGGTGGTAATGACGAAGCCGTTGCGGTTGGC
>CAZMGO010000068.1:0-11383 GCA_964565845.1 uncultured Oscillospiraceae bacterium
CATACAAAATTGATCCATCCGCAGCGATGGACGTGCTGATGAAATCGCCGTATCTGACGGTGAAGACGAAAGGGTATTATATGGGAACCGGATGGCTGAACGACGATGAGGAAATGGCAATCGGTCCCTATTATATTACTTATCAAACGCGCTTGGGCAAGAATCTTAGAAACCTTGTCGATGGATCACCGCTTTCATTCCTGAATTGGAACGGAGGCACCGCGACCGAATTAAGCTTTGGCAGCGTCGATGAAATTGCGCCGCTCGCGATGGACATTTTGGAGAAGCTGGACATTCACGCCGAGCTTATTCACGCGCAGGCATACGATGAAGCAGCGCTTCGCGCGGCGATTCCGGACGCGTTCCGCGCCATTGACGAGGAGAACATCGAGGAATGCTATACGCTGTTCTTCTGCTGCACCGAAAACGGCCTGCGGCTCTCGGTGGACGGCTATTATTCGGATTTGCATGGCACAGACATGGGCGGCTCCGAGGTCATGGTGCTCTGGACGAGGGACGGTCTTCAGCTTTTAAACGCCTCTGGGCTTTATCACATTGATGAAGTGGTGGAAAACAGCCAAAGCCTTCTGTCTCCGGAGGCCGCGCGGAATGCCATTCGTGACGATTATGAGCTGTATAAAGCGCTGCACCCCCATTCGCGGCTGATAAACGCGAGACTTTCGCATCAAAGGCTTTTGTATGCGCGGGTTCCGATTTCGGGCGTTGACCCGGACGAGGGCTATACCCTGATTCCGGTATGGCTGTTCACGCAGAAGAAGCAATGGAACATATCGACGGAGCCCGGAGGATGCGAGCCGAGCGATATCTACTCCGATTATACCCTGATTAACGCGCGCACGGGAGAGGAGCTGTAGCACACCCTGCGCCGCGCTTTCGGGAACCGGGACACAACAAGACCCTTCGTTGAATCTCAGGATAAGGAGGAATGATTATGAAACGAATCGTTTGCCTTGGGCTGATGCTGTGCATCCTGCTGCTTGGGCTGGGATGCGCAGAGGAGAATTCGGACTGCCTATGCATGACCGAATTCCTTCCGGACACGGTTCCAGACCTGACCTGCTCTACATACAAAATTGATCCGTCTGCAGCCATGGATGTGCTGATGAAATCGCCTTATCTGACAAAGGACACGGAAGGACACTATATGGGAACCGCATGGCGGAACGACGATGAAGAAATGGCCATTGGATTCGATTATATAACCTACGAAACACGCTTGGGAAAGAATCTCGTATATCTTGTAGACGGGTCTCTGCCTTTATTCCTGAATTGGAACGGCGGCGTCGCAAACGATCTGAGCTTTGACAGCTTGGACGAGATCGCGGCGCGCGCGAAAGGTGTTTTGAACCGATTGGAGCTTCACGTCGAGCTGGTGCACGCGCTGGCCTATGATGAAGCCGCGCTGCGCGAGGCAATTCCGGGGGCAGTGCGCGCCATTGACGAGGAAAAAATCGAGGAATGCTACGTGCTGTTTTTCTGCTGCACCGAAAACGGCCTGCGGCTCTCGGTCGATGGCTATTATTCGGATTTGCACAGTGTAGACTTAGAAGGCTCCCAGATTATGATGCTTTGGACAAAGGAGGGGCTTCAGTTCTTATACGCCCGCGGGGTCTATCATGTGGATGCACAGGCAGAAAACGGTGAAAGCCTTTTGTCTCCGGAGGCTGCGCTGCGCATCGCTCAGGACAACTACGCGCTGTATAACGCGAGTATTTCGCACGTGCGGCTGATTGACGTGAGCATCTCGCATCAGCGGCTGGTGTATGCGCGTGTTCCGATTTCGGGCATCGATCCGGACGAGGGCTATCGTTTGACGCCGGCATGGCTGTTCACGCAGGATCAGCAGTGGAACGTATCGATGGAGGCCGGGGGGTATGAGCCGCAGCACTTTTATTCCGATCTCGTTCTGATTGATGCGCGCACGGGAGAAGAGCTGTAGCAGAAGACATTTCTGAATTCTCCGCGACCTGAGCTGGGCGTTTTATCATCAATCAGATGAGATGTTGTATGTGTAAAACGATATATCGTTAAATGGATGGAAACATAGAATTCGTACACCGTGGTAAAAGGGTACCCGTGCGCCAATAGAACCAATCAAGCGAACAAAGGAGGTGAGCGGCAAATGTGCAGGAAGAAACCATAGCAAGGGTTTCTATTTGGCAAGATAGATGTAGCAAGAACATGTAGAGCAAGTCACACCAGCAATCCTTATCAAGCGTTTTAAGGAGGAGAGACAATGAAGAAGGGAATTGTAGGCATTGTACTTTGTCTGTGCATACTCTGTGGTATCTATACTCTTGCAGAGAATCACGTCTTTAGTCCGTATACCGTAACCGAAAAGTCAGCCCAGTATGTTACCATGGCAAAAAAGACGGACGATGAACAGCGCTGGTATGTAACGGTTCGGTCGCTTTCGATCACCGAAAACGACAAGCTGTATTTCAATGTCCGGAATGCAGAGTATGGTACAAGACTATCCAAGGCTATATCCTTCACGACAACCGCAGCCAAATCTACTACTTATACCACGGCAACTACAGAGAAACAGGAGATATTCCTGCATGCTCAACTGGAATCCTCTACGTGGACACCGGATTCCTTTGCTGTTATTTCCAATGGCGTATGGTGTCCGTAACAGTATCGATGATGTAGAATCAATTTCGCCCCTTGAAGCTTCTGGGGCTTTGAGGGGCGAATAGAGCAATAAGACCTTTGATTTAATCACATGATTAAGGAGGATTGATTATGAAGCGGATCGTTTACCTTGGATTCGTGCTGTGCATTGCCTTGCTTGGCTTTGCATACGCAGAAGAAAATTCGGACTGCCTGTGCATGACCGATTTCCTTCCGGATACCGTGCCGAATCTTGTCTGCTCTGCTTACACAATCGACCCAGCCGCAGCCATGGACGTGCTGATGAATGCACCTTATCTGACAAAGAATACGGAAAAGTACCATATGGGAACCGGATGGTCGAATGACGATGAGGAAATGGCAATCGGACCCAAATATATAATCTATCGAACACGCTTGGGCAAGAATCTTGAAAACCTTGTCGAGGCAATGCCGTCCTCATTCCTGAATTGGAACGGAGGTGCCGCGACTGAATTAAGCTTTGGCAGCGTCGATGAAATTGTGCCGCTTGCAAAGGACTTCTTGGAAAAGCTGGACATTCACGCCGAGCTGGTGCATGCGCTGGCCTACGATGAAGCCGCGCTTCGCGCGGCGATTCCGGACGCGTTCCGCGCCATTGACGAGGAAAAAATTGAGGAGTGCTATACGCTGTTCTTCTGCTGCACCGAAAACGACCTGCGGCTTTCGGTGGACGGCTATTATTCGGATTTGCACGGCATGGGCATGGGCGGCTCCGAGGTCATGGTGATTTGGACGAGGAACGGCCTTCAGCTTTTAGACGCCTATGGGCTTTATCACATTGATGAAGAGGTGGAAAACAGCCAGAGCCTTCTGTCTCCGGAGGCCGCGCTGAATGCCATTCGTGACGATTACGAGCTGTATAAAACGCTGCATACCCATTCGCGGCTGATAAACGCGAGAATCTCGCATCAAAGGCTTGTATATGCGCGGGTTCCGATTTCTGGTGTTGACCCGAACGAGGGTTATGCCTTGATTCCGGCATGGCTGTTCACGCAGGAGCAGCAGTGGAACATATCGATGGAGCCCGGAGGATACGAGCTGAGCGATATCTACTCCGATTACACCCTGATTGACGCGCGCACGGGAGAGGAGCTGTAGCGGCATGAAAGCCTTTTTACATTCACTGCGGTGCGACCTGAGCCGGGCGCTTTCGGGAATCGGCTTTTTCGCCGCGGTGCTGGTTACCTTGGTCATACAGCTGCAGGCGGTGCTTGAGGAGCTGCTCATGCCGGGCGGGGACATCATCTATTATCTGGATTTGACGCTCGGCACGGGGAAAATGCAGATTCTGATGCCGGCGGTGGGCGCGCTGTGCTATGCCCGGGCGCTTCAGAGGGACAGGGAAACCGGCTACATGATTTATGAAAAATACCGCATACCCCGCAGAGCGTATTATCTTTCCAAAATCACGGCGTGCTTTGTCGGCGGGTGCGCATCGGTGATGCTCGGCATGCTTGTTTTCGTGGGCATTCTGGCGCTGAAGGTTCCTATGCTGTCCGAGGCGGCGCTCGTCAATATGGACGCGTACCTGACGGGAGTGTTTGGAAATCTGCTTGCCAAGGAACGCTATCTTCCCTATATTCTGTCCGTCGTGTGCATGCGGGGGCTTTTTGCCGGGGCGTGGAGTCTGGTTGGCATGGCGGCCTCGACAATCGCGGAGGAGCGCGCCTCGGCATATGCCGCGCCGTTTTTAATAGCGTATGGAATGGAAATTTTCTGCAAATACGCAGGAATCTCGCCCACGCCCGTGAAGCTGGACATCGGACGAACCGGCGGGCTTACGTATCTGCGAAATCCGATTGGTGGGTTTTCTCATATAATCGTCGTGGTCGGCTGTATATCCGCCTGCGCGATTCTGTTCATACAAAAAATGGAGAAAAGGAGGGGTTGACATGCCGATTCGGGCATGCAGCTACTATTGCCATAAAGCCCTGCTGCGGCGAAGAAGCCTGCTGGCGCTGCTTTTGTCGCTGGCGACCGCGTATCTCTTTGCGTCTCCCATGCGCGACGCGTGCGCAAGCGTCGGCATGAAGGCGTCCATTCTCCCCTTTTTTGTCTTCATGGGGGACAATTATCTCGCAAGCGGCATCCTGCTTTGCATATGGGTATGGTTCATCGAGAGCGTTCCATACAGGGACGCGTCCGAGGACTTGGTGAAAATTCGCTGTGACCACACATCCCATACGCTCGGCATATTCCTGCACATTGCGGCGCTGAGCGCGCTTTACTGGGGCATTCTCCTGCTGGTTTCCGTCCTCGTGATGCTGCCGTATGTTGAGCTTGACCTCGGCTGGGGCGCGTTTTACATGGCGCTGAACCGGGGCGCGGGCGACCGTATCGTGGGAATGAGCTTCGTGTTTACCAAAAAGCTTCAGCAGCTGATGACGCCGGCGAAGGCCGTGCTTCTGAGCTGGTCGCTTCATTTTCTGGCTTCCGTGTTTCTGGGGCTGACGGTGTGCCTCATCAATTCGCACGCAAGGCGCGGGGGCGGCAGCATTTTCGCGCTCATGCTCGTCCTGTTCGATTTCTGCTTCCGGGGGCTTGGCATGCCCTATGTCGTGTATTATTTCTCGCCCGTCTCATGGGTGAATCTGAACATGCTCGACATGACGAAAACCACGGTGTTTCCCTCCGTTTCCTACGCATTCACCGGGCTTATCGCCCTGTGCGTTATCCTTGTCGGTCTGCTGCTGGCGCGCAGGATGCCCGCTTTTAGAAAGGAGACTCGAAAAAAATGAGCATTACGCTGAAGGCCGAAGGCATCTCGAAACAATTCGGAAAGCAGACGGTGCTTTCCGGTGTGAATCTGGAAATGCACAGCGGTCAAATTTATGGTCTTGTGGGCAGAAACGGCTCCGGCAAAACGGTGCTCATGAAGCTGCTGTGCGGGCTTCTGCCGCCCACCTCCGGCAGCATATTCGTGAACGGCAAGCCGATAATCTGCGGCAAACGGCTGCCCTGCGTATACGGCGTTCATTTTGACACCGCAGGCTTCATTCCGAATCTAAGCGGAAGGAAAAACCTTCGGCTTCTCTCCAGACTTCGGGGAATCGCGGACGAAGAGGCCGTGGACGCCGCCATTGAAAGCGTGGGGCTTGATCCCCGCAGCCGAAAAAGGGTGCGCAGCTACTCGCTCGGCATGAGACAACGGCTGTCCATCGCGCAGATGCTGATGGAAAGGCCGGAGATCATCCTGCTGGACGAGCCCATGAACGGCTTGGATTCGGACGCGGTCGAGCAGGTTCGCGCGATTCTCCTCAGGGAAAGGGAAAAGGGCGCGCTGATCGTCGTGGCAACCCATATTCAGGAGGACGTAGACCGCCTGTGCGATACCGTGTACCGCGTGGCGGACACGACCGTCACCCAAATAAAATAACCGTCGGCACGATCGAACAGGAGTCCCTCGTATCCCGAGGGTCTTCTGCTCGTTTTGGGAGCGGCATCGCTCAGGCATCCTCGTCTGACGGAGAAGGGGCGCCGGCGGCGTTTGTGCGTATGTACTGCGACGGACTCAGCCCCAGCGTCTGATGAAAAATCCGGCTGAAATACGCGGGATCCGGATACCCGCACAGCATGGCTGTTTCGGAAATGCTGTATTGACCGCTCAGCAGCAGATCTCCGGCACAGGCGATGCGAAGCCGGCGGCGGTATTCTGCCGGCGTTTCATGGAACGCCTTTCGGAAGATGCGGCGGAAATAGGTTTCCGACAGCCCGCACAGCTGCGGCAGAATATCCATGGGAAACTCCTCGCGAAAATGCTCGTCCAGATACAGCCGCGCCGGCTTGAGCTTTTCCATGTACGGGCTTCCTGGCGCTTTGATCTCCTTGAGCAAAAGGTAAATCATTTCATACAGGATGCCCATGCATCGCTCGTAATAAAACGGGTGACGCACGCTCCAATGATGCACCAGCGCGGTAAAAAGCTGTTCAAAATGAACGGGCGCACGCAGCTTCTGCTTGACGGGCGCTGCGAAAAGACCCTCCGGTGCGGAAAGATCAAAGTTCACCGTCATATGAACAAAGGGCTGCTCGCGGTTGCAGCGGGTGGTGTATACGCATCCGCGGGGCATGTACAGGCACTCGCCCGCACGGGCGTGCAGACGGCTTCCGTCGCCCAATACGTATTCCGCATATCCCTCCATCACGTAGACGATGCCGTGGCAGCGGCGGGCCAGCGCATATTCGTCGCTGTACCATCCCGGCGGGGAAATGAAATGATGTGCCAGAATGATGTTGTTCACAATCGGATGCCGCATGGCGATACCTCCCTGATATGGCTGCTGTCATTATATCATTGTGCACGGAGATGTCAACGAAAAATAGGGTCGTTTTATCCAAGTGTGCCGCAATCAAATAGTATCCTGGCGCGCGGCATGCTATAATGCGCGCAGCATGACCGCCTTGAGGGCGGAAAGGAGTACGCCGGTATGGTAGAGATGAAACGCGAAAAGCGGGAAATTCCCAGTTATGTTCCCGCGCAGCCCAATACGCTGCCCTTCTTTCTGGAAAAGAAGGCTTATCAGGGGGCAACGGGCAGGGTTTATCCCCTTCCGTATACCGATCGCCTGAGCAACACCAGGGTGCAGAAAGCCTACGACATGGTTACGCTTTCCAATGAATACATTGAAGTGGAGCTTTTGCCCGAGCTGGGCGGAAAAATTCACGGTGCCGTGCACAAATCAAGCGGATACGAGTTTATCTACAAAAACATCTGCATCAAGCCCGCGATGGTAGGTCTGGCAGGTCCCTGGGTATCCGGCGGCGTGGAATTCAACTGGCCGCAGCATCATCGTCCCACAACCTTCATGCCCACCGAGGCCACACTGCAGGAAAACCCGGACGGCTCCAAAACCTGCTGGATGGGCGAGGGCGAGCCGTTCCATCATATGCGCGGCATGGTGGGAATCACGGTCTATCCCGGAAGCTCGATCGTGGAAGCGAAGGCCGTTGTGTACAATCGAACGGATACGCCGCTGCCCTTTATGTGGTGGAACAATCTGGCGGTGCGCGTACATAAGGATTACAAGGCGACGTTCCCGCCGGATGTGGAATGGGGAAACGATCACGACCGCCGCGCCGTCATTTCCTTCCCGGTGATGAAGGGCGTATTTGAAACGGCGCGCCCGTTTGATTATGGCGAAGGCACCGACGCAACGTGGTTTTCCAACATCAAGCTGCCCACCTCCGTGATGGTGATGCGCGGCCAGAGTGATATGGATTTCCTGGGCGGCTACGATTTTGCGGCGGATGCGGGCACGGTTACGGTGGCGGATCACCATTACTCCGTGGGCAAGAAAATGTGGACATGGGGCGACGGCGATTTTGGACGCGCCTGGTGCGCCAATCTGACCGACAACGACGATCGCTATATCGAGCTGATGACCGGTGTTTACACGGATAACCAGCCGGATTTCACCTACATCATGCCCGGTGAAATGAAAACCTTTACCACCGTCTGGTACCCCGTGCGCCAGATCGGCCCGGTCAAGAACGCAACCCGCGCGGCGGCCGTTTCCTTCGAGCGCGACGGAGCGACGCTTTCCACCGGCGTGATTTCGACCTCCCCCCAGAAAAACGCACGCCTGCGCGTCACCGTATGCGGCGCCGAGGTATTCGCGGAAACCATCGATGTGGATCCGGATCACGCGGTACTGCGTACCGTCACGCTTCCTCCGGCGGCGCGGGATACCGAAATCCGCGTGGAGCTTCTCGGCGAGCAGGGAAGGGTGCTTGTGAGCTACCAGCCCACGCCCGCGGGCCGCAGGCAAAAGCCCAAGGCGCGCGCCATTCCCCCGCGTCCCGCGGAGGTAAAAAGCATCGAGGAGCTTTATCTGCACGGCGCGCATCTGGAGCAGTACAAGCACCATACATACGTGCCGGAGGATTACTATCTCGAGGCGCTGCGGCGGGATCCGGACGATCTGCGCTGCAGCCATGCGATGGGACGCAGCATGATGGAAAAGGGAGATTATGACGCCGCCGGCGCGTATCTGGATAAGGCCGTAAACCGTCTCAAATGGCGCAATGACAATCCTGCCGATCCCGAGCCGATTTATCAGAAGGCGCGCCTGGCGCTTTTGCGCGGGTGCATGGATGAAGCATATCAGCTGTTTGCGGACGCGTCCTGGCAATTCGGCTGGCGCAGCGCCTGCCTGTATGAAATGGCCTGTATCGACTGCCGCCGCGGCGATCGCGAGCTGGCGGTTGCGCATCTGAACCAGAGCTTGGAAACCAACGTCCATCACTTTGCCGCCCGCACGCTGCTGGGCTACCTGACCGGCTGCCGCGAAACCGCTGCACAGGTGCTTCGCAGCGCGCCGCAGGACGCCTTTGCGCGCTATGCGCTGTGGCTGATGGGAAGCGGCGAGCTGCCCGCCTTTCTCCGCGACCGTCCGCAGGATGTAACGGACGCCGCGCTGGACTTTATGCGTGCCGGTTTATATAAGGAAGCCTCCCGCGTACTGGACAGCTGCACAAAGCCGGATCAGCTGCTTTTGTATTACAAGGCGTATGTGACGGGCACGGAAGCGGAGCATATGGATTTGACGCTGTGCTTCCCCAACCGGCTGGAGGACATTGCGGTTCTGAAGGCGTTTGACAAGGATTGGCAGGCGCAGTACCTGCTCGGCTGCCTGTACTATGATCGCATGAACTATCGCGCGGCGCTGGCGTGCTGGGAGGAAAGCGCGCGGCTTCATCCCGAATATGCCTTTACCTGGCGCAATCTGGCGCAGGCGCGCTTCGATCACTTTAACAGCCCGCGGGAAGCGCGCGCGGATCTGGAAAAGGCGCTGGCGCTGGCGCCGGACAATGCGCGCATCGTGTATGAGCTGCTGCAGCTTTACAAAAGCCTCAAGGTATCCGCCAGAGAGCGTCTGGCGTTTCTGGAGAGCCATCGCGAGCTGGTATTGCAGAGGGACGACTGCGCGCTGGATATGGTCGTGCTGTATGTGCAGCTGGGCAAGTTTGACAAGGCGCGCGCGCTGCTTCTCTCCCGCCGCTTCAACATCTATGAAGGCGGCGAGGGAAAGCTGACCCGTCTGCATGGCTGGCTGTACACGCTGCTTGGTGCGCAGGCGGCACAGGCGGGCGATGACGCGCTGGCCATGCGCTGGTATCAGGAAGCGCTGGTTTTCCCGGATAATTACGGCGAGGGACGGCATTACAGCGCACAGGAGGGCAATATCCACTATTATACCGGCCTGCTGATGGAAGCGCAGGGCGACGCGGAGGGCGCGAAGGCACAATGGGAAGCCGCGGCCAACCAGCCCAGTCATATCAGCGAAATCAGCTACTTTGCCGGAAAGGCGCTTGAAAAGCTGGGACGTGCGCGGGAGGCGGAGGCGCTGTACCGTCGGATGCTGGAAAATGCGGAAAATCGTCTGACCAACGCCGATCTGTACGGTTACTTTGGCGTAGGCATGCCCTCGCCGCTGCCCTATGAATCCGATATTGTGCGGCAAAACACCATCCCGGCGCTGCTGGTCAAGGCGCTGGCGGAAAAGGGGCTGGGGCACGAGGCGCAGAGCCGCGCCGCGCTGGCACAATTGATGGAACTGGACGCGGAAGGCACGCCTCTGGCATTTTTCCGAATGCTGCATATTCTGTAATTCCAATAGGACCGCGTCGTGCCGCAAACGCATGGCGCGGTCAGCCATATCGACGGACGGGGGGATACGGATGATTGAGCTGAATGCGCATGGCTATACCGCTTGGATTGATCCGGCCCGCGGCGGTTCCTGTACGCGTCTTTCGCGCTATGGCGCACAGGCGCTGCGCACGCCTGCAGGCGAGGAAAGCTATCGGGAAAACGCCTTTTTATGGGGCACGCCGCTGCTGTTTTTTCCCAACAGAATTTCACAGGGTCGTTTTTTCTTTGAAAACCGCGCGTATGCTTTCCCCGTGAACGAGCCTGCTACGGGATGCTTTTTACATGGCACGCTGCATCAGACGCCGTTTGAGGAAATCAGCCGGAGCGAAAGCGCCGTCGCGCTTCGCTATGCCGCAACGCCGCAGGCGCCGTATTTGAGCTTTCCGCATGCGTTTACGCTGGAGCTTCTCTGGCATTTGGCGGAGGACGGTCTGCATCAGCGCGCCGTTTTTACCAATGATTCGCCGCGGAACATGCCGGTCGCGCTGGCCTTTCACACGACCTTCTGCTGCCCGTTTGTGTCGGACAGCCGCCCGGAAAACATTCGTCTCACGCTGGATACCAGCCTTGAATACAGCCGCGATATGCGCACCTATCTCCCGGACGGCGGATGCAGCGCCGAGTATGCCGGCAAGGAGGAAATGAAGGAGGGAACGCTGATTCCCTGCGAGCATACGATCAGCCGGCTGTTTCGGATGGGGGAACGCAGGGAGATGCTTCTGACGGATGCAAGGGCGGGATTACGGGTTCGCTACCGTGCCGGGAACACCTACGGCTACTGGATGGTGTACAATGGCGGCAATCCGAATTATCTGTGTGTGGAGCCGCAGTCATGGCTGTCCAACTGTCCCAACGCGCCCTTCCCGCGGGAGCAGACCGGCTTTGATTTCCTTGCGCCCGGCCATTCGCGCGCCTACGAAACCTGTCTGAGCCTTGAGAGGATCTGAGCGGGGCTCACAGAACCGCGCACGGAGCATAACGAAAAGACGGACATGCCGAAAATGAAGTGCCCCCAAAAAGTTAGACAATATTTCGTAAAAATACCAATCAAGCAAC
>CAZMGO010000069.1:0-3693 GCA_964565845.1 uncultured Oscillospiraceae bacterium
AGGTCGCCGGCCTCGATTGGAAGTCGAGAGGGTTCACACCCTCTCGAGCTCTCCCCGGGGGGGCTGGTTTGATGGAGATTTTGGTTTCCGACGAAACGGGCGTGGGGCGCTCCGCTCCCCTACACCCCCTCGGGTGACGGGTGCGAGAGGGTTCTCACCCTCTCGCGCTCTCCCGGGTTGGGGTTGTCGGAATGGGTGCGGGTTTTCTGAATTTGATTTTTGGCAAGGAGGCATTCTGCATGACGAAACCCATCGTTCTGGCCTATGTGGTCAACCGGGCTCTGATTCACGTGACTCCGGATGACGCGAAGAGGCTTACGCACGTGAACATTGCCTTTGGGTTGGTTGGGAAGGACGGGCTGCTGGATTCGCATCAGCTCACGAATATCGATTATGTACGCACGCTTCGCACGTTCAATCCTTCTCTCAAGGTTGTTTTGAGCGTGGGCGGCTGGGGCGCGGGCGGGTTTTCGACCATGGCGCTTACGGAGAAGAGGCGGCGCGCGTTTGCGCAGTCGTGCCGTGAATACGTGGAAAAAACGGGGCTGGACGGAATCGACATTGACTGGGAGTATCCCTGCGACAATTCCGCTGGCATTGACTGCGACCCGCGCGACAGGGAGAACTTCACGCTTCTGCTTCAGGCGCTGCGCGACGCGCTGGGGAACGAGCGCATCGTATCCATTGCGGCGGGCGTGGGAAAATATTTCATTGAGGGCACGGAAATGCCGCGCGTGGCGGAGATCTGCGATTACGTGCAGCTGATGACCTACGACATGCGCAGCGGGTTCTGCTCGCAGGCCGGGCATCATGCGTCGCTGTATCCCACGAGGGGCGATACGACCGCGCGCAGCACGCGCGACGTTGTGGAAATGTTCCACGAGGGCGGCGTTCCGTATGACAGGCTTGTGATCGGCGCGGCGTTCTATGCCCGGCGCTGGGACGGCGTGCCGGACGTGAATCGCGGCATGCTGCAGACGGCGCAGACGAAGGGGCAGGGCGGCCCCGATTATTCGGTGCTTGTGCAGAGCTTCATAAACAAAAACGGCTTTACGCGCTATTGGGACGAGGACGCCCGCGCGCCCTTCCTGTTCAACGGGAGCACGTTTATCAGCTATGAGGATCCCGATTCGCTGCGCGCGAAGTGCGAATATCTGACGGCAAAGGGACTGCTCGGCATCATGTACTGGGAGCACGGCTGCGACTCGACGCACACGCTGCTCAAGGCGATTGCCGACGCGCTTGAAAGATAACGCGGCGTTCGATTTTCATAATCGAACATACGTGCTATAATACTTCACAGAAATGATCTTCGGAGGAATGAACATGGCTGCAGAGAAAAAGGCCGACAAGAACGCGGCTCAGCAGAGAACCGGCGATGACCGCAAGCGCGCGCTTGAGGTTGCGCTTTCCAAAATCGAAAAGGACTTCGGCAAGGGCTCGGTAATGAAGCTGGGCGACGCCGCGGAGAAAATGAACGTGGAGGTCATCTCCACCGGCTGTCTGCAGCTGGACATGGCGCTGGGCGTGGGCGGACTGCCGCGCGGGCGCATCATTGAAATCTACGGGCCGGAATCCTCCGGTAAAACCACGGTGGCGCTGCACGTGGTTGCCGAGGCGCAGAAGGCCGGCGGCACCGCCGCGTTTATCGACGCCGAGCACGCGCTCGACCCGGTATATGCCAAGGCGCTGGGCGTGGACATTGACGAATTGTACGTCGCGCAGCCGGACAACGGCGAGCAGGCGCTGGACATCTGCGAGGCGCTGGTGCGTTCCGGCGCGATTGACGTGGTGGTGATTGACTCCGTGGCCGCGCTGGTTCCCAAGCAGGAAATCGAGGGCGACATGGGCGACAGCCACGTGGGTCTGCAGGCGCGCCTGATGAGTCAGGCGCTCAGAAAGCTGGCGGGCGTCATTTCGAAGACCAACGCGCTGGCCATCTTCATCAACCAGCTGCGCGAGAAGGTCGGCGTGATGTACGGCAATCCCGAGGTCACCACTGGCGGCAAGGCGCTGAAATTCTATGCCTCCGTGCGCATGGACATTCGAAAGTCCGAGCCGATTAAGGACGGAAGCAACGTCATCGGCAACCGCACAAAGATCAAGATTGTCAAAAACAAGGTGGCGCCGCCGTTCAGAAGCTGCGTCGTGGACATGATCTTCGGCGAGGGCATCTCTCAGGCCTCCAGCCTGCTGGAGCTGGCCGTCGAGCGCGAAATCATCAAGAAGGCCGGCGCGTGGTATTCCTACAACGGCAACCGCATCGGTCAGGGACGCGAGAACACGGTGAAGTATCTGAAGGAAAATCCGGAGTTCTATGCCGAGATTGACAAGCGCATTCGCGATGAATTCGCGGGCGGCATGATCGAGGTGCCGATGGACACCGGCATTGAAAACGAAGAGGACGACGAGGACGAGGATGATACCGAGGAGTAAGCGTCCGTCCGAAGGGAGCCGCGCACAATGAGCAAGCCCGACTACGCAAGCGAAAATACCGTGGCAGCCGAACGGCAGCTGCGCGGCGGCGCATACGTTCCCGGTCGGAAGGATGCGTGCCCGCGCATCCTGTTCGTGGGCAATTCCATCACGCTACACGGGCGAAAGCCCGAAATCGGCTGGGACGTCGAATGGGGCATGGCCGCTTCCGCAGAGGAAAACGACTATGTGCACCGCACGATGGCAGGCGTATGGAAGGCCTACCCGAACGCGGATTTCGCCATTGCGCAGCAGGCGACATGGGAGCGCAGCTTCTGGCTGGGCGAGGCGGCGCTTCTGCCCACCGCCGAGGCCTGCGGCTGGAGACCGCACGTGGTGATTGTGCGTCTGGGCGAAAACACCCGGCCCGAGATGCTGAAAAACGGCGACTACGCCGAAGCGCTCGTGCACCTTGCCCGCTTCTATGGCGGCGAAACGGCTGAATATCTCGTTACCGACGAATTCTGGCCGAATGAGGCCAAGGATGACGCGCTTCGCCGCGCCGCCGAGACGCTGAACGCCGCCTTCGTGCGCATCAGCGATCTGGGCGAAAGGGCGGAAATGAAGGCCTATGGTCTGTTCGAGCATACCGGCGTTGCCGCCCATCCCGGAGACCGCGGCATGCAGGCCATTGCCGACCGCATCCTTGAAAAGCTTCCCGCCGTCATTGACCGCGCGCTTGCAAAATAGGCCGTGCGTTCCGAGGTCATCGCTGACGGCATCCCTGAAGCGCGGCACGTTGTCATCGGCTGCGCTTGCGAAAGAAAACCATATACCAAAGGCCTGCCCGATTTTTCGCGGCGGGCCTTTGGCATGATTTAGCATGAGCTTTCGAAAAATCGCATGATTATGGTTTGATTTTCCTGCCGAAGCGCGCTATAATGAATGGAGGCAGGAGGATATTGTCATGCAGAGAAATTCATACGACGTTGCGGCGTACATTTGGCCGGCATACACCGGGGACGAGCCGCGCACGCGCATTTTCTGGCCGGAGGGCATGGGCGAATGGCAATCGGTAAAAAGCGCGCAGGCAAAGTTTCCGGGGCACGACTGGCCGCGCCGTCCGCTGTGGGGCTATGTGAACGAGGCCGACCCGCGCGTGATGGACATGCAGTGCCGCACCGCGCTGGAGTACGGCGTAAATGTATTTATCTATGACTGGTACTGGTACGACGGTCGTCCGTTTCTGGAAAACTGTTTGAACGACGGCTTCCTGAA
>CAZMGO010000069.1:3793-11375 GCA_964565845.1 uncultured Oscillospiraceae bacterium
CCGGCGCTGGCGCGCGGGCTGGGCGGGCCGGAGCGGCTGCGCGAGGCCGTCGAGTGGCTGCGCGGGGAATGCGTGCGCGCGGGTCTGCCCGGAGTGCATCTGCAGTTCGTCATGTGGAGCGACCGCGCCACGAACCTGTCCGGCGTGGACGGAGGCAAGGCCATCCCGGCAGAGGAATTTTCCTCGCTGGGCTTTGACAGCTGCACGCACTATCAGTTTGTGCATTTTGCGGACATCGACCGTGCCTATCCCGACGTGCTTGAGGACGTGAAGCGGGAATACGCCCGGCTGGACGGCCGCTTCGGCTTTCCCTATTTTCCGCACGTATCGCTGGGCTGGGACAACAATCCGCGCTTCAACGCCTTCCGTCCCGGCATCCTGCGCGACTGCACGCCAGAGAACATCGAACAGGCGCTGCGCGCGGCGAAGGACTACGCCGACCGTCATCCCCTTCAGCCGAGGCTCATCACGATCAACAGCTGGAACGAATGGACGGAAAGCAGCTATCTGGAACCCGACGACCTGCACGGCTATGGCTACCTTGAGGCCGTGCGCCGCGTTTTTAAGGACGCAAAATAACGAGAAATGACTGAGAAACAGAAGAAAACGCTTTCCATCGCGGGCTTTGTCATCTTTCTGGCGGTGATGGGGCTGGCCACGTGGTTCGTTGGCCGTCCGCTGATTTCCTTTGCAAAGGAGCCGGAACAGTTTCGCGAATGGGTGAACGGCTACGGCGTGTGGGGCAAGCTGATTTTTGTGGGCGTGATCATCCTTCAGATTGTGGTGGCGTTCATACCCGGCGAGCCGTTTGAAATCGTCGCCGGGTACGCCTTCGGCACGCTCTGGGGCACGCTTCTGTGCGTGCTGGGCGAGCTGATCGGAAGCGTGCTGGTGTTCCTGTTCGTGCGCAAATGCGGCATCAAGGCGATTGAGGTCTTTTTCCCGCGGGAAAAGATTGATTCGCTGCGCTTCATGCGCGACGAAAAGAAGGTGGAGGTCTTCGCCTTCATCGCCTTCCTGCTTCCCGGCACGCCCAAGGACATCCTGTCCTACTGCGCGGGCATTACGCGCATGAAGCTTTCCACGTGGATCTTCATTTCCACCGTGGCGCGCTTCCCGTCCGTGATTACCTCCACCGTCGGCGGCGACGCCCTCGGCATGGGCAAGCACCTGTTTGCCGTGATTGTGTTCGCGGCTACCATTTCCCTGAGCCTGATCGGCCTGTATTTCTATAACCGTGCCGTGAAAAGGCGCGCGAGGAAATACGCCGAGACGCATGAGGAATAGCCTTGCCCTCAAAAAACGAAGCCTGCCGTACGCGACGGGCTTCGTTTTTTGCGCTTATGAATGATCTGTCCTTCTCTCGCTCTGCCCGCCCGCTTGGCGGTAGGCGCGCGGGGCAACGCCGTAGGTTTGAAGAAACTGGCGGTTAAAGCCGGAAACGTCCTCGTACCCAATGGATTGGGCGATCTCGGTAACGGAGGCGTCGGTCAGAAGAAGCATCCTCTGCGCCTTTTTCATCTGGCACAGGCGCACATACTGGCGCGGCGA
This sequence comes from uncultured Oscillospiraceae bacterium, assembly GCA_964565845.1. GTDB lineage: Bacteria > Bacillota > Clostridia > Christensenellales > Aristaeellaceae > SFHK01. The sequence continues at coordinate 5,345 of CAZMGO010000069.1, forward strand.
CTGCCCCATGGAGGCATGGAATGCGCGGCGGAACGTGGCCGGGCTCATGGCGCAGGCCTCGCAGAGTGCGTCAACGCGCGGCGCGCGGCCCTGCTCCAGCGCCTCCTGCACTAGGTTGAGCGCCGGCTCCAGCTGAAGAAAGGCACGCTCCGGGCGCAGGGTGAGCGGCTCGCGTCCCTCGTTGGCAGCCGCAAGCTCCTCGATGAGCGCGCACAGGCATGCCGTGCGCCGACGGGAATCGCCGGGCAGGGCGACGCTGCGAATCAGCTCCGCAATCAGCGGATGCTCGCTCGGGCGAATGATGCCGCATAGGCTCATGCGGGTGTAAAGCAGCCTTTCGAGCCGGGGAAGCTCCGGCGCGCCCCAGCCGCTGAGCTGCTGCAGCGGGTTGAGGCTCGTCCATATCCAGCGGCTGTATTCGCCGCCCTCGCTTCGAGACAGATGGCGCTGAAAGGGAAAAATAATCTGCACGTCGCCCTCGGCGAAGGGCATGTTCTCGCCCTCCACCACGCAGGTGCCGCGCCCGCTTGCGCACACGCCCAGCTCCAGCACCGAATGAAAGTGCAGATAGGTAATGTCGAACACCTCCAGCGGCCCGGCCTCGGCGGAGCGCTCCTCCAGCCGACTCGGCTCCGCGTGAACGTAGAACGACGGAAGCGTCAAAAATGAGCGATTTCGCATGGTTTCACTCTCACTTCACATAGAACGGAAATCCCGCTTCGTATTATACTGGGTTCATTCCGAGAACGCAAGAGGAGGAAGCGCACATGATTCGGTTTTCGAAGGAATATCTGAGGGATCGCATTTACGCCTGCTGGATCGGCAAAAACATCGGCGGAACGCTGGGCACGCCCTATGAGGGACGCCAGCAGCTGAACGACATTCACGGCTTCGCGTCCGAGGCGGGCGAGCCGCTGCCCAACGACGATCTCGATTTGCAGCTTGTGTGGCTGCGCGCGGCGGATCAGCTGGGGCCGGATGCGCTGAACAGCAAGGTTCTGGGCGAATACTGGTGCTCGTGGATCACGCCGAACTGGAACGAATACGGCGTGGGCAAGGCCAACATGCGCGACGGCGTGCTGCCGCCCATGTCCGGCGAAATCAACAATGAGGAATGGAAGCACTCCAACGGCGCGTGGATTCGCACGGAGGTATGGGCGTGCATGTATCCGGCGCTGCCGGAGAAGGCGATTCGGCTTGCCTTTGAGGACGCGAGCGTGGATCATGGCTTCGGCGAGGGCACCTATGCCGCCATCTTCGTCGCCGCGATGGAGAGCGCCGCGTTTGTCATCGGCGACGCGAACGCGCTTCTGGACATCGGTCTTTCCAAGATTCCCGAGGACTGCCGCGTGGCGCGCAGCGTGAACCTCGTGCGCAGGGCGTATGCCGACGGTGTGAGCTGGAAGGACTGCCGCGAAATGCTGGTAAAGGACAGCGCCGATCTGGGCTGGTTCCAGGCGCCCGCCAACGTGGGCTTTGTGGTGCTGGGTCTTTTGTACGGCGAGGGCGATTTCAAGCAGTCGCTGATCTACGCCGTGAACTGCGGCGACGATACCGACTGCACCGGCGCGACGCTGGGCGCGCTCATGGGCATCATGGGCGGCATGGCGGTCATTCCGCAGGACTGGCGCGCCTATATCGGAGACGGAATCAAGTCCATCTGCATCACCAACGGTCACGGCCGCTTCCCGCAGGACTGCACCGAGCTAACCGACTGCCTGATGAACCTTCTGCCGGTCACGCTGCGCGTGCCGCACGAGGCGCTGATGAACAAGGCGGATTCGGCGGTACTGCTGGCGGACGAAACGGTGATTGCCGACGTTCGCCCCGAGCTTTTCTACGGACGCGCGTTTGTCGAGGCGCTCGCCGCGCGCAAGCCGTATTCCTATACGATCGAGGGGATTTACGCCGACTGTCTGGTGGAATTTGACCGCAAGCCCGTGGTCGTGCCCGGCGAAGCGCTGACCGGCCGCGTAACCCTCACGCCCCACACCATGCCCGAGCAGAAGCACTATCGCCTGCGCTTCCTCGCGCCGGAGGGCTGGCAGGTGGAATGCGCAAAGAACCTGTTCACGCCCGCGCTGCATTCGAAGCATCTGCAGTATGCCTCCGCGGAATTCACCATCCGCGTGGGCGAAAACGTGGAGGCCGTCAATCGCGTGATTCTGGAAATTACATGCGCCGGTCGTCCGACGGCGCTGCTGGTTCCCATTCAGGTGATGGGCTAAACTGTGACGAGAGCCGACCCTTCCTCCTTGGAACGGTCGGCTCCCGGCTTACATCAGGCCGTCAAACAGGTTCAGCTGCCCGGAGGACGGGTCGTCAAAGGCGCGGAGATAGGCGAAAATCTGATCGTTGTCGTGCATGAGGCCGTTTTCCTCGCAGAAAACGTGAAAAAGGCGGCACAGGCGGTCGTTATCGGGGCTCAGAATCTCATAGCGCAGTCCGTAGGTACGCGCATAGCGCGCCTTCAGGCCGGGAAACAGGCGGTCGAGCCGGGTGTAGAAATACTCGCGGCTGCCCTCGCGCAGCGTAAGACCTGCGCCGAAGAAGAGCACGCCGCGAACGCCGACATCCTTCAGCACCCGAAGCACGGACAGCAGGTTTTCGGGCGTATCGCTGATGAACGGCAGGATGGGCGTGAGCCACGCGACGGTGGGCACGCCCGCGTCCGCAAGCGTCTGAAGCGCGTGTGCGCGTTCCGCCGTGGTGCTTACGTTCGGCTCGATTTTGCGGCACAGCGCCTCGTCAAAGGTGGTAAGCGTCATCTGCACCACGCATCTCGTGTGCGCGTTCAGCTCCCGAATAAGCGGCAGGTCGCGCAGAACGCGCGCCGACTTGGTTTGCACCGTGAAGCCGAAGCCGTGCCGCAGCGCCAGCCGCATCGCGCCGCGCGTGAGGCCGAAGACCTCCTCCTCCGGGATATACGGGTCGGTCATCGCGCCGGTGGACAGCATGCACCGGCGCCGCTTTTTTCGAAGCGCCGCGTCCAGCAGCGTCAGCGCATTGCGCTTGACCTCAACATCCTCAAACGGATGCTCGATATGATAGCAGCGTGAGCGGGAATCGCAGTAAACGCACCCGTGGACGCAGCCGCGGTACAGATTCATGCCGTTCTGCGCGGACAGAATTCCCTTTGCGTCCACAAGGTGCATAGGCTTCCTCCCGAATTAATACAGGCGAATGTCCAGAGACGGCACGCGGTCGCGCGCAGCGAGGATGCGAACGCTGAGCTGCCGGGTTTTCACGCCGTTCAGCGGGCAGATGCGCAGATTGCCGACGGTCGTGCCGTCGGTCAGGCGATTGCCGTCCGATTCGACGATAAAGCGCTCAATGCGCTGTCCCTGCGAGAGTTCCTCGCGCAGCGCAAGGCAGTGCACGGCGGCTTCCTCGGCAAAATCGATGCGGAAGACGCTCTGCGTTTCGCCCGTGTCCTCGCGCGTTACGGTGTGCGGCACGGAAAGCTCATGACCGAAGGCTTCCTTCAGCGCGTCTCCGAATTCCTTCAGGCGCTGCACGTCGCGGGGATCGAAGCGCCCGGAGGGCATGGGCGGGATGTTCAGGTTGAACAGCGTGCTGCCGCCGACGCTGGTTATGTAGGTGCGCATGAGCCGTTCGAGCGAATGCGGCTCCTCCTCCGGATGGTAAAACCAGCCGGGACGGATGGACATGTCCACCTCCGCCGGGCAGAATGCCAGCCCTCGGCTGTAGCGAATAACCGCCTCGCTGCCAAGGTCGCTCCACGTGTTGTAAATGCCGCTCAGCCCGCCCTCGACGAGCGGCCCCTCGGTCTGCTTTTCGGCGCGGAAGCACAGCTCATGGGGCACGACCATCCATTCCTCATGCCGCGACCGACCGCTTTCGTTGCCCACCCAGCGGGTATCGGGGCCTGCGTCGCTGAAGATGCAGGCGTTCGGCTGATATTTGCGAATCAGCTCGATATAGCCGTCGAAATCATATACCTGCCGTTTGCCGTTTGGCCCCTCGCCGCACGCGCCGTCAAACCACACGCAGAAGATGTCGCCGTAGCCGGTGAGCAGCTCGGTGAGCTGGTTTTTGTAGTAGTCGTTGTACGCGTCGGTGCCGTAATATTGGCTGTTGCGATCCCACGGGGACAGGTAAAAGCCGAAGCGAATGCCGCCGCGGCGGCAGGCCTCCGCCGCCTCGCGCACGATGTCGCCCCTGCCGTTTTTGTAGGGACTGTTCTTCATGCAGTGCTCGGTGTACTTGCTCTGCCACAGGCAGAAGCCGTCGTGATGCTTGGCGGTCAGAATCATGCCCGTCATGCCCGCGGACTTGATGGCCTCCACCCACTGGTCGCAGTCCAGCTCCGTGGGGTTAAAGATGGCGGGATCCTCGTCGCCCAGCCCCCACTCGCGTCCCGTGTACGTGTTCGGGCTGAAGTGAACGAACGCGTAGAAGGGATTTTTCAGAAATTCCGCCTGCCGCGCCGAGGGCTTCACGCGCGCGGCTGCCTTCAGAAACGAAGAATACTCCATGACCGGCTCCTCCTGAAGCTGTAATGCGTTCATTATACCGTATTTTTCGCCGCCGCGCAACCGCATTCGCTTAACATGATTCATGTATAATCCAAGGAAGGGCGAGGGGGACGTTTTTATGCGCATTTCTTCAAACGCACACACGCACACGCAGTTCGGCGACGGAAGGAGCACGGCGGAGAAAATCGTCCGCCGCGCGCGGGAGCTGGGCTTCGTTTCGCTGGGCTTTTCCGAGCACGCGGACACGAGGATTCCCGTGGACTGGCGCGCGTATATCGCCGAAATCAACCGCCTAAGCGCCGCATATGGCGACCGGCTTCGCATTCGCATGGGCATCGAGCTGGATCGGCTGTCGGACGTGGAGCCCTCCCGGTTTGATTACTGCATCGCCGCGAACCATTATTTTCTGGAAAACGGCGACCTTGCCGCCGTTGACGGCGACGCCGACCGGCTGGAGGCGTGGGTAAACCGTCACGAGGGCGGCGACTGGGCGCGCGCCTGCGAGCGCTATTTCGATGAGTATGCCGCGTTTGTCGAGACGTGCACGCCGACCCTTCTGGCACACTTTGACCTGATTGTGAAGGGCAACCGCACGCGCCGCTGGTTTGACGAGGAAAGCGAGGGCTTTCTCGGGCCTGCCCGGGAGGCACTTTCAAGGGTGATTCATATGACGGACGTGCTGGAGCTGAACACGGGCGGCATTGCGCGCAGCCGTCAGCCCGTGCCCTACCCGGTTCTCCCGCTTCTGAAGCACTGGCGCGCGCTGGGCGGGCGGGTGATTGTGAATTCGGACTGCCACCGCGCGCTTCAGCTCGACGCATGGTTTGAGCACGCGCCGGAATACCTGCGCGAGGCGGGCTTTACGCATGTGCTGCAGCTGGGCGCGGGGGAAGAATTGTTTGACGAAATTCGTCTTTAATCAAAGAAGGGATGAGCCTGCATGATTTACGACACGTTTGAAAACCTCGAAAAATACCTGGGTTTCAGCCGCGGTATGGACGCGGCCCTGCGCTTTCTGAAGGAAACCGACCTTGCCGCGCTGCCCGTCGGCCGCCATGAAATCGACGGCGCGAACGTATACGCCAATGTTGCCGACGCGAAATACGCGGAGGAGGGACGCTGGGAGGCGCACAGAAACTATGCCGACATTCAGGTAAATCTGGACGGCGGCGAGCTCAGCGGCTGCCGCCCCACCGACAGAACCGAAGGCTGGGAGCCGTATAACGAGGAAAGGGACATTCTTATCTCCGACGATCCCCGTCCCGGCTTCCGCGTTCCGCTGGCGCCCGGCTGCTTCGCCGTCTTCTTCCCGCAGGACGCGCATATGCCCTGCCTGTCCGACGGCACGCGCAGCCATGGCCGCAAGGTCGTGGTAAAGGTGCGCATGGACTGACGCGGATTCAAAAGCAAGCAGGGGCTGTTTTTCACAGCCCCTGAAATCGAGTGCGCATCAAGGTCGGAAATCCGTTCCGATGCGTCAGGCTTCCGTTAATCAAGTCGCTTCATCGTCGGGAACAGCAGCACGTCGCGGA
>CAZMGO010000070.1:0-11258 GCA_964565845.1 uncultured Oscillospiraceae bacterium
GTTATCGCAGATGCGCATAGCACGAGCGCCGAGGCGGAAACATCCGCTTCGGCACTCGTTTGATTTCAGTTATGCCTTCAGCGCGCGCATGGCGTTCAGGGTCGCGAGGACGAGAACGCCGACGTCGGCGAAGACGGCGTGCCACATGGTGGCGGAGCCGACGGCGCTCAGGATGAGGATAAGCGCCTTCACGGCGAGGGAGAACCAGATGTTCTCACGCACGATGCGCATGGTACGGCGGGCGATTTGGATGGCGCGCGGGAGCTTGGAAAGCGCATCCTCCATCAGCACGATGTCCGCGGCCTCGATGGCCGCATCGGAGCCCACGCCGCCCATGGCGACGCCCAGATCCGCGCGGGCGATTACGGGCGCGTCGTTGATGCCGTCGCCCACAAACATCACCGGGCCGCCCTGCGCGAGCAGCGTCTCCATGTTGTTCACCTTATCGGCGGGCAGAAGCCCCGCGTGCACCTCGTCCATGCCCAGACGGCGCGCAACGGCCTCGCCCACGCGCGCGTTGTCGCCGGTGAGCAGCACGGTTTTCTGCACGCCCAGCGCCTTCAGTGCATTCAGCGCGCTCTGCGCGTCGGGCTTTATCTCGTCCTCAATCACCAGATAGCCGAGATAGCGTCCGTTCGCGGCCACGTGCACCACGGTGCCCGTCTCCTCGGGCGCGAGGGACTCCACGTGCGCGGTCTCCCGCATCATGCGCGCGTTGCCCGCATGCACGCTTACGCCGTCGATTACGGCCTCAACGCCGTGCCCGGCCAGCTCCGTGGCGGAGGAAACGCGGCCCGCCTCGACGGGACGGCCATATGCGGCAAGAATGGACTGCGCAATGGGATGCGACGAGTTGGACTCCGCCAGCGCCGCCAGCGTTAAAAGCTCGTCCTCGGTTCCGCTGACGGGATGAATCTTCGTCACGCGGAACGCGCCCTTCGTCAGCGTGCCGGTCTTGTCAAACACGCAGGTCTTCACGTGCGCCAGCGCCTCCATGCAGTTGGAGCCCTTGAGCAGGATGCCCTCGCGGGACGCGCCGCCCAGCCCGCCGAAGAACGACAGCGGCACCGACACGACCAGCGCGCACGGGCAGGATACGACAAGGAAGTTCAGCGCGCGCACGACCCAGTCCTTCAGCGGCTGATGAAGCAGGATGGGCGGCACAAACGCCAGCAGCACCGCGCCCGCGACCACGCAGGGCGTGTATACGCGCGCAAAGCGGGTAATGAAGCTCTCGGCCTTCGACTTGCGGGAGGAGGCGTTTTCCACCAGCTCTAAAATGCGCGCCACGGTGCTTTCCTCAAAGGTGCCCGTCGTGCGCACGGTAATCACGCCAGTCAGGTTGATTACGCCGCTTAAAATCTCGTCGCCCGCGCGCTTGTCCACCGGCGCGCTCTCGCCGGTCAGCGCCGCGGCGTCCACGCTGGTATCGCCGGTCAAAATCACGCCGTCCAGCGGCACGCGCTCGCCCGGCTTCACGACGATCGTTTCACCCGTCTGAACCTCCTCCGGCGACACCTCAAGCACCTCGCCGCCGCGCAGAACGGCAGCCGTGTCCGGGCGGATGTCCATCAGAGCGGAAATGCTTTTGCGGCTCTTGCCCACGGCGACGCGCTGAAACCACTCGCCCACCTGATAGAAAATCATCACGGCCACGGCCTCGCGGTATTCGCCCACGGCCAGCGCGCCGATGGTGGCAAGCGCCATTAGAAACTGCTCGTCAAACACCTGCCCATGCGCAAGGTTGCGCGCGGCAGACCAGAGCACATCCCAGCCCGCCGCGGCATAGGGAATCAGGTACAGAAGCACCCACCAGCCCTCCAGCGGCAGGCACCAGCACACGATGAGAAGAAGCGTCGCAAGAAAAATGCGAAGAAGCTCCTTTTTCTGCTTGCGGGTCATTCCAAGCGCCTCCTATGGGTTTGCTCGTTTACAGGATTACGCGGCAGTCCGGCTCCACCTTTTTGATGGTCTTGATTACGTCCTTCATAATTTGATCAAACCGGTCGTCCGCCGCCTCGATGGTCATTTTCTGCAGAATGAAGCTCACGCTGGCGTCGGTCACACCGTCCAGCTTTTTGATGGCGTTCTCCATTTTTGCCGCGCAGTTCGCGCAGTCCAAGTCCTCCAGCTTAAAGGTCTTTTTCATTTTTCCGTCTCCCTTTCCTCTGTCAGATGGTCGTAGCCCTGTCCAATGATCGTGCGCACATGCTCGTCCGCCAGCGCGTAATAGATCGTCTTTCCCTCGCGCCGGGCGCGCACCAGATGATTGTCCTTCAGCACCTTCAGCTGATGCGATACCGCCGACTGCGTCATTGCCAGATATTCCGCAATGGCGCACACGCACATTTCGCTTTCGCTCAGCGCGTACAAAATGCGCATGCGCGTGGTGTCGCCGAATACCTTGAACAAATCCGCAAGGTCGCACAGCATGTCCATGTCCGGGGATTCGCGCCGGACGAAATCCAGCAGCGCCTGATGATTGTGCCTGACGCCGCGCATCATATGCGCCTCCGTTCATTTGATTAACAATTCATATGATACACCATTCATATGTTCTCGTCAAGCAGGCAGACGAATTTTTTCCAAAAATAAAAAAACCTTTGATGAGGCCAATCGGAAATCTGAAAAGCCGCCGCGAATGAAAAGAAGGATTCGCGGCGGCTCAAATCGTCCGATGAGTTCTTTGCAAGCACCGTTCCAGCTTTTTTGTCAGCGCTCCTTTTGTCTGTGCGTACGCAGAACGGCCTGATAGCTGGCCTTTTGCGCATCGTCTGCCGGAAGCGCGGGAATCAGCCCGGTCTGCTCGTTGGCACTCGCCGCGGGCATGGGACTGCGCACCACGCGCTCCCTTCGCACGAATTTTAGCTTTCTCACGTTTTTCACCCCTGCTCTATTGTGCGCGCGCGGCGCGGGCGCTATTCCTTCACCGAAGCGGAGGACGCGCACGCCGGTTGAGCGGCGTCGTTCGCCGGCACCGAGACGGAAGCGGAGAGGAACAAAAACAGCAGCGGAGTGGTAATCGGCTGGTTGACGTTTACGACGGCGTGCAGCAGGTAGGCAAGCGCGCCCGCCAGCAGGCATGCAGCGGCGGCGCTTTTGCGCGCGCGGCGAAGGAGCGACACGCACGCGCCGACGGCAAACGTCAGATAGGCTGCCAGACCCAGCGCGCCGTGCGTGAGCAGATACTGAATATACTCATTGTGCGCGTTGTTGAACGACAAATTGCAATAGGCCGCGATTTCCGCACCGTATGCGTCGGCCAGCGGCTTTTTCAGAAGGTCGGGGCCGAAGCCGAACAGCTTCACGCGCCAGTCGGATTCGGCGTACAGCTTCATGCACCGCACCCACACGCCGCCGCGGTTGGTGCCCCATTTGTCGCCAAAGCGGAACAGCTTCCATATGCCCGTCAGCTTCGTGTCCGTGTCCACATAGGTGTAAAACAGAAGCAGTGCCGCCGCTGCCGCGAGCGCTACGACCGCACAGGCCAGCAGCGTCAGAAGGAACGTGCGCGGCGCGGGGAAGGCGGGTCTTTCGCGGCGCGTGTGCAGAAGGCCGTAGGCTGCGGCAGTCAGAAGAAGGCTCAGCGCGGCAAACAGCAGCGGATGCGCCGCCAGCCTTGCGCAGGTATGATTCTTCAGCGAAAGCGTCGCGTCCGGCCACAGCTGCGTGGCTGCGCCCACGAGAAAAAGCCCCGCCGTCAGGCACGCCAGCGCCAGACACATCCGCGCCCGCGCCTCGCGCAGGGGATGCAGCCTCCGTTCCTCGTCCGCATCCCTGCGATGCAGCGCCGCGCAAAGAAACGCGCGTACACGCGCCGCGATGCGGGAGGGAACGCTTGCGTCCGAGGGAGCCTCGTTTGGGGCAGGCTCCGCCGCGCACTGCGCGCGCGGGCTTTCGTCGGGGCAGACCTTCGAGCGCGAGGGTACGGGGATGGGAACGGCGCCCAGACACAGCGCCGTCAGCACAGCGGCGACCAGCGCAATCAAAGCGCCGTCGGCGCGCGCCGCGATGACCGCGCCCGAGCCGAGCAGAATCGGCAGAACCGACAGCCTGCGCGCCCAAAGCCCGGCGCGCATGAACGCCGCCACCGCGGCGGGAAGGAGCAGGCAGAGAAACGCCGAAAAGAAATCCACGTTGCCGATGGTGGATATGAAGCCGTCAATGCTCTTCTGATTCAGGCGCGGATAAAATCCGAGCGGATCGATTTTGAAGAAATTCAAAATCCCCAGCAGGGCACACAGCGAACCGGAAATCAGCAGTCCGCCCGCCGCCCAGACTTCCGCGCTGCGCGCGCGGGACACAATCACGTGCATGGCAGCCAGCGCCAGAACGAGCACCAGCCCGCACAGACGCCCCTCGTCGCCGGTAAGCGCGGAATACGCGTCGTCCGACAAAAGCGTGGATACCGCCGCGAGCACCGCGAACGCACCCATGCCCCAGTCCGCCGCCGAAAGGGAAAACGACTGCCGCGGCTCTCCGGTCAGCGCGCGCCTGCGTGCCGCGCACAAAAGCAGAAACACGATCAGCCCCGCATACGCGCTGACGGTGAACACGCCGAACTTGAAGCGGTTGATATTAAAAAAGAAATCGTCAAAAATCAATGGGTGCACAAGGCTCACGCCTGCGGCAAACGCGCAGGCGAACCAATCCGGCAGCGGCGCATGGCGCAGCTGCGCGGCGTGCGTCCTTTCCATTTTCCGTCACTCCTTCGATAGGCACTCCGCCCAAAGCCCTCCGACGGATACCCCTCCATCTCACAGACGGGCGGCGATGCGGCGCTTAGTCCGTCATCTGCTCGGCAAGCGTCTCCCATTCCTCATACAGGCGCGCGAGCGCTTCGGTTTTTTGCTGTCGCTCGTCCTCCAGCCGCTGTGCGGCGGCGCGATCCTGCCATGTTTCCGGACGTCCCATTTCCGCCTCGATTTCCGTCAGGCGTGCTTCAAGAGCGGCAATGTCCTTTTCCGTTTGCTGAAAGCGCAGCTTCAGCGCCTTGGCGCTTTCGCGCGACAGGCGCTCGGCGCGCCTTTCCTTGTCAAGCTGCGTGCGCGTTTTTCCGATGGCGTCGAGCACAGGCTGACCCTCGGCCAGCTGGCGCTTCTTTTCAAGATAGTCATCGTAGTTGCCGGTAAACTCGGTCACGCCCTCGTCCGTCATTTCGATGATGCGGTTTGCCACGCGGTTGATGAAATAGCGGTCGTGCGACACGGTGAGAATCGTGCCGTCGAACTCGTCCAGCGCGCATTCCAGCACCTCGCGGCTGTCCATGTCCAGATGGTTGGTCGGCTCGTCCAGAATCAGCAGGTTGTCCTTGCGCAGCATGAGCTTGGCCAGCGCCACGCGCCCGCGCTCGCCGCCGGACAGCGTGGCAATCGGGCGGAACACGTCCTCCCCGGTAATCAGAAACAGCGCCAGCGTGCCGCGCACGCGGTCGGGCTCCATGGTCGGAAAGTCGTCCCACACCTCGCTCATAACGTCCTTTTCCGGGTGCAGGGACGCCTGCTGCTGGTCATAGTAGCCGATGTCCACGTTTGTGCCGTAGCGCAGTGAGCCGGCGTCGGCGCGTTCGCTGCCGGTAAGGATGTTCAGAAGCGTGGTTTTGCCCACGCCGTTGGGGCCGATCAGCGCCACGCGGTCTCCGGCGCGCATGTGAATGGAAAAATTGCGGAACAGCGTGCGCGTACCGAAGGATTTGCTCACGTCCCTTGCAATCAGCACGTCGTCGCCGCTGCGCCGACGCGCCTCAAAGCGGAAGCGCACCTTCTGATCGTCCACCGGCTTTTCCAGCCGCTCCATTTTTTCCAGCCGTTTTTCGCGGCTCTCCGCCAGCTTGATCGATTTTTCGCGGTTGTACATGCGGTAGCGGCGAATGATGGCCTCCTGCCGCTCGATTTCCGCCTGCTGCATGGTATATTCCTTCAGCTGCCGCTCCAGATCGGCCTCGCGCTTTACGGCGAACTGATCGTAGTTGCCGGTGTACTGGGTCAGATGCGTCTGCCGAAGCTCCGCCATATGGTCGCATACGGCGTTCAGGAAATAGCGGTCGTGGGAAATGACCATGACCGTGCCCTTATACTTTTTGAGCGTTTCCTCCAGCCAGCCGATGGACGGAAGGTCAAGGTGGTTCGTCGGCTCGTCCAAAAGAAGCAGGTCGGGCTGGCGCAGCAAAAGACGCGCCAGACACAGCCGCGTCTTTTCCCCGCCGGAAAGCAGGCTCGCCTTCTGCTGCCTGCGCTCCTCCGAGAAGCCGAGGCCGGCCAGCACGCCCTGCACGCGGCTGGGCCATTCGTAGCCGCCGGCGTCCTCAAAGCGCGCGGTCAGGCGGGCGTAGGCGTCGCTCAGGCGCTTCATTTCCTGCGCGTCCGCGTGCTTTTCGGCCATTTCTGCCTCCAGCTCGCGCAGACGCGCCTCCATGCGCTTCACGTCGTCAAACACGCGCGAAAGCTCCTCCGTCACGGTGAGGTCGCTTTCGATGTCGGCATGCTGGGTCAGAAAGCCCACCGTCGTGCCCTTCATCAGCGATACCGTGCCCTCGTCCGGCTGCAGATGTCCCGTGATAATCTGAAACATCGTGCTCTTTCCGCAGCCGTTTACGCCCACAACGCCCATGCGCGCGTATTGCGGCAGCGTAAGATTGACGTCCGTCAGCACGCGGTTCATGACGAAGGCCTTGGAAATATTGGAAAGCGTTAATAGTATCATCGCGCAAGAAATCCTTTCGGCGGTTTCCGGGAGAAAACCAGAGTCCATTGTATCCTTTACAGCCTATTGCCCATCAAAAACGGCAAAATGAAGCGGTTTCGTTGTCAGATTTGATACGCATCAAATCACCCATGCCATCCAAAACGGGGAAAATTTTCAGCCGTTTTCCTGCGGCCTTTTCGGAAAAGGCAGGATTCGCAGTTGTGAGCTTCGTCAATTCTCGGATTGCACCTTGGCGATGAGCGCATCGATTTCAGCGCGAGGTGCGTTGATGCTCTTATAGATAACCTCTTTGCCAATGCCATTCCCAAGCATGGTGCGAACAACCGAAAGCAGGCCTTCTTGCAGACCCTCTTTCCGTCCGATTTCGATTCCCATCATTTTTGAATTATAGTCCCTCGACGCCTGATCTCGCTTGGCGCTCATTTCGTAGTCGTACATGCGGCGCAGGTCGGGGTCATTGAGCGAAATCTTATAGCGATCGGCAAAGGCCCTCATGCCTTCGGTCATATTGCTGAGCACCTCCAATTCATGGTCGTTTTTATAGCCGACGTCCAGCAGATACAGCCAGCGCAGCAGCGGATTGTCCTTGACGCTTTCCAGCGTCGGATGCGTATTGCGGAACTTGGGCAGCTCGATATTATAGATTCGGAACGCGTCCGTCGCCGCCGCGGGATTCTTCCGATACAGCAGGCCTATGGGCTGCAATAGGTCGGGATGCTCGCCGCGCAGCACGAAGTCCAGCAGGTTGATTACGCGCACGCGCGGAACCCTGTCGTAGGGCTGTCCCTCGCGGAACTCCTCGCTCATCAGAGCGCTTCCATAGAACCACGAACGGTCATTCATGGCGGGCTCAGGGTAAATCTGAACCTCAATATCAAACAGCGTGCCGTCAGCCGCCTCCACGCGCGCGTCCAAACGCCCGCCGTGGGTCGAAATCATGCGCTTCTGTACGCCGTACTGTGCCTGAACCGATTTCACCTTGCCAATCAGCGGATCGCCCGCATCCAGCAGAACGCTGTCAATCAGCTCCTGCATGGAAACCGTCAAGCTCTTGTCGGCAAAGATGTAGCTGAACACCGAATCCGACAGCGGCTCCAATCTGATGGTTTCGTAGCTCTCCATGGCGCGCACCCTCCCAATTCCCCAGTTTTATTATACCACGGCGGCAGGACAATCGTCAACACGCAGCCAAAAGCCATCCGGCTGCACGGCTCACTGCAATCGATGCGCAGGCGCTCAATGGTAGGCCTTCGCGGTTTCCTGATAGGTTTTCGTGATTTCCTGCAGAATGTCCATGTGCGTGAAATCATCCTTATAGATGAGCCGCATTTCGCGCACCATGCTCAGGTTCTCAATCGGCAGCGCGGCAATTTTGCCCTTGCGCAGCTCGTCCATGCAGGCGCTCTTGGGCAGGATGGACACGCCCAGATTTTTGCGCACCAAGTCCTTGATGGTGGCGATGTTGTCCACCTCCAGCGTCACGTCGAAATTGTCGATGCTGTCGCCGATGCTCTGCAGGGTGCTCTCAAACAGCGCGCGCGTGGCCGACGTGGGCAGGCGCAGAATCATGCGCTCGCGCTTCAGCTCGCTCAGCGTAACCATCGCGTTTCGGGAAAGCGGGTTCTCGTTGGACATGGCGCACACCAGATAGTCGGTATCCAGCATCAGCGAACGCATGCCCTCCCGGTGCCGCCCGCCCTCCACGATGGCCAGATCAATCTCGTAGCTGTCCAGCATATCATAAAGATTCTTTATCGTGTCAGTGAGAATCGTGATTGTAATGTGGTTGTCCGTGCCGAAACATTTCGCCAGCGCCTCGGCGGTCAGATTGCTTTCGGACGTGTGCGTGATGCCGATGCGCAGGCGGGTGGCGCGCTTGTCCTGCACGGCAAGCTCCTCGCGCAGCTTCTCGCTCAGCGCCTTGAAGCGGCGGGCGTAGCGCACGGCGATTTCGCCCTCCGGCGTGAGCTTCAGCGTGCCCCTTCCGCGCACGAACAGCGTCACTCCCAGCTGCTGCTCGAGCAGGGCGATGTGATGGCTGACGGCCGGCTGCGTCAGCGACAGCGCCTCGGCGGCGCGGGTGAAGTTCTGGCATTCCGAAACGGCCAGCAGGGTTTCCAGCTTTGCGTCCAGCATAGAGCCTCCATAAAAAATATCTATCGATTGAAAAAATAAAATAATTTGCTTTTATTCAAAAACAGTATATCATATTGTACACTTATCCGCAAGGAGTCTCGAGACTCTCTTTGCGAAGTCTCTTTTGAAAGGAGGATTGTTTTTATGGATTTGTCGAGAATTTATCAAAGCGCGTCGCCGGTTGCGGCGGTGATTATCTCCGTGGCGGTGATGCTGTTTGCGGGCTTTGCCATGACGCGCGTCACAAACCTTCTGCGCCTGCCGAACGTGACGGCGTACATTGTGGCGGGCATCCTGCTGGGGCCGTTCTGTCTGCGTCTGGTGCCGGACAACGTGATTGAGGGAATGGATTTCCTTTCCGATATTGCGCTGGCGTTTATCGCGTTTTCGACGGGCGAGTTTTTCAAGCTTGAAACGCTGAAGCGAAACGGCATGAGGGTTGTGGTCGTTACGGTCGCGGAGGCGCTGATGGCCTCCGTGTTCGTGTTTATTCTAAGCTACCTTCTTTTGGGCATCGATCTGGCGTTTTCCATCGTGCTGGCGGCGCTGGCCTCGGCCACTGCGCCCGCGTCCACGATGATGACCATTCGTCAGACCGGCGCGAAGGGCGATTTTGTGGACACGCTTTTGCAGGTGGTGGCGCTGGATGACGTGGTGGGGCTGATCGCCTATTCCATCGCCATCGCCGTGGCGCTGGCCTCGTCGATGGGCCGCATGAGCGCCAGTCACATCGCAAAGCCGATTGCGCTCAATCTGGCGGCGCTGGTTCTGGGCGGCGTGTTCGGCGGGGTTTTGAAACTGTTCATCACGCGCAAGCGCTCCACCGACAACCGGCTGATTATCTCCATTGCGCTGCTGTTCACCTTCTGCGGCCTGTGCGCGCTGGTGGACGTATCGCCGCTTCTGGGCTGCATGGCAATGGGCACGGTATACGCAAACATCACCGGCGACGACAAGCTGTTTAAGCAGCTGAACTACTTCAGCCCGCCCATTCTGCTTTTGTTCTTCGTTCGCTCCGGGCTTTCGTTCCGGCTGGATTCGCTGCTGTCCGCCTCCGGCGCGGTGGGAAAAACGCCGCTGCTGGTTGTGGGCGTGTGCTACTTCTTCGTGCGCATCTTAGGCAAGTACGCGGGCGCGTTTCTCGGCTGCTGGGCGGTAAAGAAGGATAAGCTCGTGCGCAATTATCTGGGGCTTGCGCTGATTCCGCAGGCAGGCGTGGCCATCGGCCTTGCGGCGCTGGGCGCGCGCACTCTGGGCGGACAGGAGGGCGAGGCGCTGGAAACGATCATACTGGCGTCGAGCGTTTTGTATGAGCTGATCGGCCCGGCCTGCGCCAAGCTGTCCCTGTACCTGTCCAAATCGTATTCCGCCGACGGGCAGACGGCAGACGCGGTGCCTGCGCCGGAGGAGCCCGCGCTTTCGCCGGTTGACCGGCTGGTGCTGGAGATTCAGCGGATTCAGGCATCGCTGCCGCCGCGCATTTCCCCGCCGAGCGAGGAGGAGGCCGCGTTCACGGAGGCGGCGGAGGAGCAATACGACGCCATTGGGAGCATCAATCGTCGCCACAGATTCGGAAGGAGGTTTTGATTCATGAATTCCGCATATACCGACGCAATCGCCCGGCTGCTGGGCGATTGGTCAACCACCGTAAACGGCTATTCCATTCTTTTCCGCGTGCTGCTCTCGGCGCTTTTCGCCGCGATTATCGGCTGGGAGCGCTCCACCAAGCGCCATTCGGCGGGTCTTCGAACGTTCATCCTCGTGTCGCTGGCGTCCACCATTGCCATGCTGATCGACCTGAGCCTGATGAGCGCGGGCAGCTTGAGCTTTGCCGCCGTCTCCGCAGCCACCGTGGTGGGCGGCGCGATGATCAGCGGCAACTCCATCCTGTTCAATTCCAAAAGCCAGATTCGCGGCCTTACCACGTCCGCCGGTCTATGGGCAAGCAGCCTGATCGGCCTTGCCGCCGGCGCGGGCTATTACACGCTTACGGTCGCGTCGTTTTTGCTGCTTTTGTGCATCATCTCGCTGCTCCCGGCGCTGGAAAAATACCTCAAGGATCACTCCAATCATTTCGAGGTGCACCTTGAATTGAAGAACCGCGCAAATCTGCAGGACTTCGTGACCACCGTCCGCAAGCTGGACATCCGCATCGACGATATTGAGCTGAACCCCGCCTACGCAAACTCCGGCCTGAGCGTATATTCCATTTCGCTGTCCATCAACAACGAGACGCTGAAGAAATACCGCAGCCACGCCGAGATTATCGAGGCGCTGAAATCGCTGGACTACATATCGCACATCGAGGAAATGAACTGACAAACCCTTAAGGACGAAATGGGGGGTTCCCGCATCGGAAGCGATGGACCGTTCCCCAACCAACGGACAGAGAAATAAAAGCCCTGTCATAGAATAAG
>CAZMGO010000071.1:0-11213 GCA_964565845.1 uncultured Oscillospiraceae bacterium
GGCGCAGGCCTCGTCCTCGTTTCCCCGGACGGCACGGAAACGCCGCTGTCCCTCAGGCAGGAAAACGGCACGGTCTCCTTCACGCTCGACTTCACGGACATGGCGCTGCTTCGTCTGATTTTTGAGGCATAAGCTTCGAGGGGCGTTTTCCTTAAGAACTCTTTGGAATTCGCCCCGGATTTGCCGAAAGGGCTTTCACTGGAAGCCAAATTTTTCTGATAAAATCTCCCCGTAAAATAAACCGGGGGGATTTTTATTTATGGCTAAGAAAAAACGGCGGCTGGCCGTGCGCATCATTCGTTGGTTGGTACTGCTGCTTCTGCTGGGCATACTGGCACTTCTTGCATGGGCGGTTTGGATTCCGAAGCTCAGGCAGTCGATCACCACGACCTACGACACCTATACCGCCACGCGCGGCAGCATTTCCAACGCGTTAAGCTTTTCCGGCTCTGTGAGCGTGGTTTCGTCCGGCTACATGACGACGGAAAGCGAGGGCACCGTGCGCACACTGTATGTGCAGGACGGAGACCGCGTGGAAAAGGGCGATAAGCTCGCGCGCCTGTCCGGCGGTGAAACGGTCAAGGCCGAATTCGCGGGCACGGTAAACGACGTGCTTGTGGAGGAGGGCGACGAGGTGCGCGCGGGCGCGCAGATTGTGCAGCTGGTGGACTTCACGAACATGAAGGTCACGATGCGCGTGGACGAATACGACATATCGGACGTATACGTCGGGCAGTCCTGTCAGGTCACGTTCACGGCGCTGGAAAAGACGTTTGATTCCACCATTACCCACATCAACCGCCTGTCTCAGTCCTCCGGCTCCGTGGCGTATTACACGGTCACCGCGTCGGTCGAGGTAACGGACGACGTGCTGCCGGGCATGCAGGTTTCCGTGCGGATTCCGAAGGAGGAGGCCACGGACGTGGTGCTTCTGAAGATGGACGCGCTCAGCTTTGAACGCGACAACAGCGCCTACGTATACACGAAGGACGAGGCGGGCGAGCTTCAGAAAACGTCGGTCGAGGTGGGCGTGGACAACGGAAACTATGTGGAGATCAAGTCCGGCCTGAACGAGGGCGACACGGTTTATGTGGAGACCGAGGCGGACGAATCCGCTTCCAGCGGGCTTTCCGGTCTGCTGTCCGGGCTTTTGGGCGGCGAGCAGCAGCAGTTTAACCCGATGAGCGGAAGCATGCCGAGCATTGACAGCGGAAGCATGCCGGATATCAGCAGCTTTGGCGGCGGCGGCTTCGGCGGCGGAAACGACGGCTCCGGCGGCGGGCGCGGCAATCGCGGCGGCATGGGCGGAAGCCAGCCGTAGGCAGGAGAGGAACCATGAGCGATTTTTTTCGAATGAGTCATATCTATAAGCGCTATCAGACCGGCGACGAGGCGCTGACCGTATTAAAGGACGTGAACCTGACCGTGGAGCCGGGCGAGTATCTGAGCGTGCTCGGCCCGTCCGGCAGCGGAAAATCCACGCTGATGAACATTGCGGGCTGTCTGGACACGCCCACCGAGGGCGAATACGTGCTGAACGGCGCGCACGTGGACGAAATGGACGCGCACGCGCTGGCGCTGGCGCGCAGCCGGGAAATCGGGTTTATCTTTCAGTCGTCGCAGCTGCTTTCGCGGCTGGACGCGCAGAAGAACGTGGAGCTTCCGCTGATTTACGCGGGCGTGCGGCCCTCCGAGCGCGCAAGACGGGCGCGGGAGATGCTCGACCGCGTGGGACTTTCGGATCGCATGCGGCATTTTCCGTCGCAGCTGTCCGGCGGGCAGCAGCAGCGCGTCGCCATCGCGCGGGCGCTGGTGACCGACCCGCGCATCCTGCTGGCGGATGAGCCCACCGGCGCGCTGGATCAGAACACCGGCCGGCAGGTTATGGCGCTGTTCCGCGCGCTGAACGACGAAGGGCGAACGATTTTGATGATTACGCACGATCTGTCCATCGCGCGTTACGCCCGGCGCGTGGTGCACATCATTGACGGCGTGCTGACCGAGGGCGGCGACGCGAGTACCGTGCAGAGCGAGGATCATGTTTCGGCGGCTTCGCCGAGCCGCGGCACGGAGCAAAGCGAGGCGGCGTCATGAAAAAGCATACATGGATGACCGGGCTTCTGATGCCCTTCGAGTGCGCGCGCATGGCGCTGTCGGACATTCTCAAAAACCGCATGCGCTCGTTTCTCACCATTTTAGGCATTATGATCGGCGTAACGGCGGTCATTGCGCTGATTACCACGATTTCCGGCGTGTCCTCGTCGATTTCGGATTCCTTCGCCGGAATGGGCGCGGGGCAGCTGACCGTGTCGATTACCGGCAGCGACCTGAAAAGCGGCCTGACCGACGAAAACCTTGAAACGCTGGAGGCGCTCGACCATGTGGACGGCCTTGCGCCCACCGTGACGCTGAGCACGCATCTTGTGCGCGGCGGCAAGCGCGAAACCGGGCTTTCGGTTTCCGGACGCAACGAATATTGGTTCGCCGCCGAGGAGGATCTCGTGCGCCGCGGCCGCGCCGTAAACCGGCTGGACATTCAGCGCAAAAGCCGCGTGTGCCTGATCGGGCAGGATATATTGGACGAATTCTTCTACGGCGTGAACCCGCTGGGCGAAACGATCTGGCTGGGCGGACTGGAATTCACCGTTATCGGCCTGCTGGACGAGGACTTCGAGGACGCCGACGTGATTGTTCCCTATTCCACGGCGCTCAAGATGAACAGCGAGTCCGTCGTCACGCGCTTTACCATATACCTGGACGACGCCGCCAATTCGGAAAGCGCGCAGACGCTTCTGACCGCCGCGCTAGACGAAATGTTCTCCTATGAGGATGACTGCTACGAAATCACCGAAATGAAGGCGCTGGAAAGTACCATGGACGAGCTGCTGGGCATGATGAGCGCGCTGCTGGCCGGCATTGCCTCCATTGCGCTGGTCGTCGGCGGCATCGGCATCATGAACATGATGCTTACCTCCGTGACCGAGCGTACGCGCGAAATCGGCCTGAAAAAGGCGCTCGGCGCGCAGTCGTGGCATATTCAGCTGCAGTTTCTGCTGGAATCGTTCCTGCTGTCGATGCTGGGCGGCCTGATGGGCGTGGCGCTGGGTCTGCTTCTCAGCCTTGTCATGTGCCAATACATGAACATCAGCTTTCATTTGTCCTATGGCGCAATCGCGCTGGGCACGGGCTTCTCCGCCGCGGTCGGCATTTTGTTCGGCTGGGCGCCCGCGCGCAAGGCGAGCCGCCTGAACCCCATCGACGCGCTCAGAAGCATGTAGGAAGGGAGGAAACCGTCATGAAACGCATCCTTGCATGGATGCTGATCGGCCTTATGGCCCTGACTGCGGCGTTCGCCGAGGATGGCGCCACACCGGGCGACGCGCCCGCGGCGACCGACGCGCCCACGGCGACCGTCACGCCCGCGGCGACTGACGCGCCCGCGGCGACCGACGCGCCCGCGGCGACCGATACGCCCACGGCGACCGATACGCCCACGGCAACCGACGCGCCCACGGCGACCGATGCGCCCACGGCGACCGTCACGCCCACGGCAACCGTCACGCCCACGGCGACCGACACACCCGCAGCGACCGACGCGCCCGTTCCGGGCGAAGCAACGCCGGGCGAGGCCACACCGGACGAGCCGGAGGAGGAATTCACGCCTGGCTACGTGCGGCTGTCGGGAGGCACGAGAATCTATTCCGACGAGAATTTGAAAAACACGCTCGGCGCGCTGATGGACGGCGGCGTGGTGTATGCGTCGGGAAAAAGCGAATCGGAGGATGCAGCGGTGCTGCACATAACCTTCTCCGTAAACGGGCAGGTCATGACCGGCTGGGTTCGTGCCGACGGACTGACCGTGATGTCGGCGAAGGAGGGGCAGGCATACGCCTCGAGCATCGACCCCGACGGCAAAAGCGACCTCCCGCTGGAGGACGTCGTGCTTGCGCCGGGCGGGCAGGAGCGACCCTCCGGCGGCTGGGGCGGCGGAGGGCATGGCGGCGGACACGGCGGGGGCGGCGGAGTGCAGCCGGGACAGGCAACCACCTCCAGCCATGGGCGCGGCCATCTGGATGACACACCGTATTGGGGCGTTCCCCTTGAATCGGACGGCACAGAGACACGCGCGCTTACGCTGGGCGGCGAAGCCCTGAGCCTGACCGTCGCTTCGGAGGAGGGCACGTTCACGGCGGATGTTTCGGACAATACGCTCACACTCACCCTGACGGGCGATGCGGCTGCGCTTTCCATCGGCGGCGATGCGCTGGAGACGCTTTTCGCAAGCGGAATCGACGCCGTGCGCATTGAGTATTCCGGCGGTTCGTTCACCGTTCTCACCTCGGAGTGGCTTTCCGGCAGCGCCTATGACCGCCTCCGCGCCCGCGGCGTAACGCCCAATCTTCTGACGCTGGAGATTGTCCTCGATGCGAGCGACCCGATTCTGACCGTCCGTGCCGAAGACGAGGTTCTCCCCGTGGACGGACAGACGCTGACACTCACGGAAGGAGGAGACGCATCATGATGCGCACGCAGGCTCCCGGGCGAGCCGCCCTTCCGACGATGCCCGCCGAAGGCATTCGCGAAGCGTCCGCCGCCCGCACGCCGAAATCCGGTTCCGAACGCGCGCGCGGCGCGAACGGCTTCCCGTCCGCTGCGCCGAAGAAGCACATGCGGCTTGGACGCATTCTCGCGCTGTGCCTTGCGGCCTTGCATCTCTTCTCTGCCTGCGCCGAGGCCATTGCCGCCGACGCGACCGTTGAAGCCGGAACGCTCATTCCCGTTTTCGCCGCGGCGGGCGGCGTGCTGGAAAGCGTTTCCGTGCAGGTCGGGCAGCCGGTGCACGCGGGCGACAGCGTGGCGCAGGTGGAAGTCACGCGGGTATACGCGCCGATTGACGGCACGGTGAACGGCCTGTTCCTTGAGCCGGGCGCGGATGCGTCGGAGGGGCTGTATCTGGAGCCGAGGGAAACGTACACGATGGACGGCTCCACATCCTATGCCGACTCGGCAGGGAAGAACGCATGGCTGCAAATCGGAAGCGCGGTCACCCTGTCCTGCACGCGCGATTCCACGCACATCGGCGCGGGAATCCTGCTGTCGGTGGACGGCAGCAGCTTCTCCGTGCTCCCCACGGCGGGTGAATTCTTTATCGGCGAGGCCGTGAACGTATACGCGGAAACGGAGAGCGGCACCGCCCGCATCGGCCGCGTGACCGTGGCGCGCGCGGAGCCGGTAAAGGTGACCGGCGAGGGCACCGTGACCCGCCTGCTCGTGGCGGACGGCGCGCGCGTGATGAAGGGACAGGCGCTGTTTGAAACCGTGTCCTCGCAGAGCGGAACGCCCGAAACCACCTGCCCGGCAGACGGAATCGTTACCGAGGTTCAAGGAAAGGCCGGCGAAGCCGTTTCGGAGGGTGAGCTTCTGTGCTGGCTTGCGCCCAAGGATGAATGGATTCTTACCTGCTCGCTCACGGAAGCCGAGGCCGCATCCGTCTCCGCCGGTGATTCGGCGCAGGTCATGTTTGCCTTCGACGCGGACGAGCGTACCTATGCCGCCGCCGTTCTCTCCGTTTCCTCGGCGGCCACACAGACGGACGACGGCCCGCGCTACGAGACCCGGCTCCGTCTTCTCTCCCGCCCGGACGAGCTGCGGCTGGGCATGAACGCTACCGTTTACTTCCCATAAACCATAATAAGGAGGATTTTCCATGAAAACGATGCTTCGCGCGTTTGCGCTTCTGCTGATTCTGTGCCTGACTGCCGTTCCCGCGCTCGCCGCCGGAGAGGTTTCCTTCGAGGGCGTCGTCGCCTCCGATGCATCCGTACGCGTGACGGCCCCCATCGGTGGCTCGGTTGCCGACGTAAGCCTGATTGCCGGGCAGCGCGTGACCGAGGGAGACGTGCTGCTCTCGCTTGCGGGCGAAAAGGTTTACGCTTCACAGAGCGGCACCATAACCGGCGTGTTCGCGGCAGCCGGGGATGATCTGGATTCCATCGCGTCCCGCTACGGCGCGGCGCTGTACATCGAGCCGGAATACGGCTTCACCGTCTCCGCCACCACCGATAAGGCCTATGACAGCGCCGAAACCCGGCTGGTGCACATCGGCGAAACGGTGTATCTTTCCAGCGCGGCCTCCACGAAGCTGCGCGGAAACGGCGTCATCACCGCCGTAAACGGCACGAGCTACACCGTGGAAATTCGCGAGGGCGATTTCCAGCTGAGCGAAAGCGTGCGCGTATACCGTGAGGAATCGCTGGCATCCACCTCTCGTCTGGGCACCGGCAGCGTAGCGCGCGTGAACCCCGTCGCCGTCACGGCCACGGGCAGCGTGCTGAAAATGTGCGTGAAGAACGGCGACTCCGTAAGCGCCGGAGACGTGCTGTTTGAAACGCTCGACGGCACGTGGGACGGCCTGTACGCCGCCGGAACCGACGTTGCCGCCACGGCCTCCGGCATCGTGGAAAGCGTGTCGGTCTCCGCGGGCGACACCGTAAAGAAGGGCGACACGC
The DNA here is from genome assembly GCA_964565845.1 of uncultured Oscillospiraceae bacterium. Classification (GTDB taxonomy): domain Bacteria; phylum Bacillota; class Clostridia; order Christensenellales; family Aristaeellaceae; genus SFHK01. The sequence goes on from CAZMGO010000071.1 coordinate 6,510, forward strand.
TGGCCGTCATTCATCCCGACGGCAGCCTGTACGTTTCCTTCTCCGTGCCGGAAACCGAGCTTGGCAGCGTGAAGGAGGGCGATTCGGTCGAGCTGGAATTCGTGTGGAAGGATGACGAAACCGCCCGCGTTCCCGCCACGATTACATGGCTGTCGCACATCAGCGATTCCGCCTCCGGCGAAACGACCTATGAGGCCCGCGCTTCCTTCACCCCCGACGCCGATACCCGCCTTGGCATGAACGTAATCGTCTACCTCACGCAAGGCTGACCAAATTCCCGGCGGCGCATGGTTACGCCGCCGTTTTTATAAATAAAGAGGCGAGCCTGCGCGCGGAGGCTCGCCCAATTTTCCTAAATGCTGCTTTGCACCATGCCGCCGAAGCGCGCGCTCGAAGGCCTTACGCGTCTATGTATTCGGCTGCCGCGCGAATCTCCTCAAGAAGGGTTTGCTTCCATTCGGGGTTCTCGACACCTTGAACGCGCTTCTTTAGGCAATCGACAAATGCCGCGCTTCTGGTGCGATCCGCAATGTCCTCGAACACCTCGCCCAGCCAGTAAAGCTCCTCGTCCGTGTATTCGCTGAGGATAAAGTTGATGGAGGCCGGCAGGTCTGCACATATCGCATCGACCTCGGACTGCCATAAGGTCACCTCGTAATATTCGTCCGGATTGCCGTACATTCTCAAACGGAGCGCATCCTTCAATGCTGCAATATTGTCCATACGATTCATCTCCATTATCGTTTCCTCCTTGTCAGGGTGCTTTGCCCATGACCGCCGCTCATGGTGCTTTACATTCTTTCCGTGCGCGAATTGCGGAAATGCCTGCAAAAGGCTCAAGGTGATTCGCACACAGGAAACGCAGGAGGCTGCGGGCAGGGCGGAGGATGGTATGGAGGCTCGCCCGATTTTCCCTAAACGGAGCTCTGCACCATGCCGCCGAAGCGCGCTCGGTGGACGGTTCCGGAGGCCTTACTCGCCTATGTATTCGGCTGCCGAGCGAATCTCCTCAAGAAGGGTTTGCTTCCATTCGGGGTTCTCGACACCTTGAACGCGCTTCTTTAGGCAATCGACAAATGCCGCGCTTCTGGTACGATCCGCTATGTCCTCGAACACCTCGCCCAGCCAGTAAAGCTCCTCATCCGTGCATTCGTCTTCAATGAATCGTATCGATTCCTGAATGTTCGCGGTAAATTGCTTGATTTCTGCCTCCCACCATGGAACCTCATAGTAATTGGCGTTCGGATTCGTCATGCGCTCACGTATGACCTGATGAAACAAGGTGAAGGCATTTGTTTCCATTATCGTTTCCTCCTCGGCATAGCGCCTTGCCCATAAATTCGGTTTTTGATATTCGGAATTCTCCCGTGCGCGGATTTAGGAAATGCCCGCACAGAGCGCAAGGGGCGATTCACGCACGGGAAACGCAAAGGCTGCAGGCAAGGCAGAAGTTTGCCCGGGGTTCAATCAATGCAGCCGTCCCGCGTCCATTTCACAGCACGTATCGCACATTTCGTTGATGTCGCCCTGATTATGGCTTGCAATCAGGATGGTTTTTCCGTCGTCTCTCAGCCTCTTCAAAACCTCCCGCATTTCCAACACTCCGGCATTGTCTAATCCGTTAAACGGCTCGTCAAGAATCAGAAGCTCCGGCTCCTCCATCAGCGCCTGCGCAAGGCCCAGCCGCTGCCGCATGCCGAGCGAGTATTTCCCGACCGGCTTGCGCGAGCGCGGGTCAAGCCCCACGAACTCGATCATTTCCCGAATTTTCTCCGCCTTCACCTGTCTGCGGATATCCGCCAGAAAGCGAAGATTTTCAAAGCCGGAATACTCCATCAGAAATCCCGGTGCTTCGATGATGATTCCGATATTGATTTTGCCAAGGGGAATGCCGCGCCGTTCGCGCCCATTGATCAAAATGCTTCCGGTATAATCCCCAATCAAACCGCAGATACATTTGAACAGAACCGTCTTGCCGGAGCCGTTTCTGCCGATAATCCCATGGATTTTCCCGGAAGCAAAGTCCACCGTTACGTTCTTGAGCACCTCGGATGCGCCGAACCTTTTTCCGACATTTTTCAGTACAAGCTCCACAGCCATGCAATTCCTCCTTTATACTCTGAAGCGTGAATAGTCTTTGCGGGCGTTCACCGCCGCGCACAAAAGCGCCGTGCCAAGAAGCAATGCCGTTATGTAGAATGTGATGACATATCGGAAAGAAGGGTACGCCTTTTCAATGCCGCCGTCGATAACGCCAAGCAGTGCAAGCGATACGGGCGAGAATTTATAAATGGCTCCGCTGTTCAAAATTCCGCCGATCGACATGCTTATTAACGCAGCGGCTGCAAGAGCAAAGCAGCCAGTGGGACGGTTGGTAACAAAGTTGAGCAGCAGCACCCAGATTCCGCCGATCACCGCCAGCGAATAATTGAGCAGAAGCGCCTTCACGGCAGCATTGGGCAGGGTGTAATTGCCGATTACCTTCGTGCTGAAGATCATGCGAATCGAATAGGCCTGATAGGCATTCGTCCTTGCAAGGGTAACCATTGCCCGGCTCCAGTCTGCAGAAAAATCAATCTGCCGCACAATTAGGCAGATATACGCGGCAATCACCATCATCCATACCGCAGCAAGGCCGATAACGGCCGCAATCTTCCCCGCCATCCACGCCCATTTTCCGCTTCGCACAAGAACGTATTGCTCGCAGCTGTCGGTTCCCGGCAGATCGGTGATCAGGAGGGCGAAAAAGAGAATCAGGCAGCCCTGCACCTTGGCATTGCTGAACATCTGAACAAGAAGCTCCCAGAGAGAGATTTTCACGTCATACGCCAAACAGAAGCTGCGCACACCGCGAAGCGTGTAATCCATGTAGATGAACAGCAGAATCAGCAGCAATACTACGCGGGGATGTCTGATACTTTTTTTGAGGCTCATTCTGCACACCCCCGCCATCCTTCTACACATTGCAGCACCCCCTCTTCAGGCTGAGGTATACGCATGCCGTCAGGGCAAGGCTGACAAGCGCAAAGGTTCCCACGATGATCCCAGCAGGCCGTGCGGCGCCGCCCACGTAAATCGAGCCCATCTCCATGCTCTTCAGCGTTACCCTTGGATGGATGGAAAGCCAGCTCCAGACGAAATCCTTGAAGTAAATAACCACGACGGGAGAGAACAGCGCGATGTAATTGTTTTTCCACACGGTGGACAGGCACAGCCCGATAAGCGACCACATGCCCGCCGCAATTCCGCGCAGAAGCGTGTGAACCAGAATATACCCCACATAGTGCCCCTCCGCCACGAGAATGTTGAAGCTGTGCGTTTCGGCATAGGGAAGATAGTTCCCCAGCGTCTCGGGATTCATAATCCTTCCGCACACCAAGAACGCATATCCCCCATACAGGCCGATGCCGATGCATATCGCCAAACACGCCGAAACGAAAACCGCCGCGCATTTCTGCAGGGCATATCGCCGAATGCTGCTGCGAATATACCTGTAGCGAACATTCCCGCTTGTAAATTCGCTCACAAAGGAACCGGCATGGCACAGCGTGCCGACGCACGGAATAATCCATGTAAACGCGCCGACGTCTGTAATCTGATCCAGCAGGCTGAGCACATCGGCATATTCGTCCAGCGCCTGATTGCCGTCTATGAAATACATAAGAAACACCAGCACAATCGCAAGCAGAAATCCTTTATTCAGAATGGCTCGCCTCAGCTCATCGAGCATGGAGCGCATGCACTCGCCTCCCCTCGTCCGCGCACCCGGTCACCGGATGATTTGCCCGTCAATCGCGTTCACCGCAACTGCGGTCATGTCCAAATCGTCGAAATAAAACACCCACGCAGGCGTCAGGCAGGCCTCGCGCTCAATGTCGCAGCCGTCGTAGGCAAGCGGGATATATTCCAGCGAAATCTCCCTGCAGACAAACGGCTCCACTCCAAGAATCAAACTGAAATCCTCAGCCACGCGTTCCGCCGCCTCCCGCCACGAAATCAGTGCTTGTGCTTCGTAACTGTCCACGATGTCGTATTGCATTAATGCGGTGAATTTTATCAGTCCGCAATTGTTGTATAAGGCCATCACATTGCTCGGCTGCGTGCAGTAATCCTTCGACTCGATATAATGATAGTCATACGAAACCGGAATGCCGTCAAACGCATATCGATAGGCGATAAAGTAGCAGTCGGAGCCGTACGCGCTGACAACGGCGCGATTCTCTGCGGTAAGATCGTTGCCCTGAATGACCACATGACGGTAGGCATGAAATCCGGGCTCGGAAGCCAGCTGTTCATCCATGGTATACGCGCGAACGATATATGGCGTCTGCTCCACATTCAGCTCCAACTGTTCGGCAACCTCGCGCATATTCGCCGCCGCATCCTTGGCTTTCATCATGGGAAGATCGCCGCATTCAAGCCGGTCATAGATGTAATGTGAACCGCTATATTGAAACGACAAGATGTCCAATAAGCCATAGTAAGATGTAGCCTCGTGTGTATACGCTCCTACTCCTCCGTCATGAATATAACAACAGGAACTCTCTCGTTCCGTTCTCTCTCCCACATAATACAAGCGTTCTACGCTGCCATCGTCAAGCTTATTCTCTACGCAATTAATCGCCGCGTCCTCACGAAACAGAATTCGTTTGAAAAGCTCAACGATGGACTGATCCATGCTCGGATCGTAGGTCTTCAGCTTCA
>CAZMGO010000072.1:0-2508 GCA_964565845.1 uncultured Oscillospiraceae bacterium
CGACAAATTGACTTGATTCTCAATACGGATTGGGCTGCTGCCTTCCAAAGGCAGAGTCTCGCTTTCGGCAAGGTCGATGCGCCCTTCCTTATCCGAAAGGCATTCGGTGCCTTGCACTCCATTGCCTGATTCCCCAGAACTGCTTGACACGATCCGTTTGAAATCTTTATTGGACAACCGGCAATGAATGCATTATAATAGATGCAAAGCCAGAAATGGGAGTGAAGGGAAATGGATTTCAAACTGACGATTGCCCAGCTCGCAGCGGAGGCCGCCGCCAAGGCGTTCCCCGGCGCGGACATCGGCGTAGAGGCCGTCGCGGGCATGCTGGAAACCCCGCCGGATCCGGCGATGGGCGATTACGCGCTGCCGTGCTTTAAGCTGTCCAAGGCGCTGCGCAAGTCTCCGATGATGATTTCGGACGCGCTGGCGGGCGCGATTTCCGCGCCGTTCCTTTCGCGCGTGGAGAGCGTGAAGGGCTATCTGAATTTCTTCGTCGATCGCGCCACCTACGCCCGCGAGGTTGTGGGCGCGGCGCTCAGCGCCGGCGCGCGCTACGGCAGCTCCGACGAGGGCGCGGGCAAGACCATCGTGATCGACTATTCCTCCATCAATATCGCCAAGCGCTTCCACATCGGACACCTGTCCACCACGATGATCGGCAACGCGCTGTATAAAATGTACACCTTCTTGGGCTATCGCTGCGTGGGCGTGAATCATCTGGGCGACTGGGGCACCCAGTTCGGCAAGATGATTGCGGCCTACAAGCGCTGGGGCGACCGCGAGACCGTCATGAAGGGCGGCGTGGACGAGATGGTGAAGCTCTACGTGCGCTTCAACAACGAGGCCAAGGAAAACCCCGCGCTGGACGACGAGGGACGCGCGTGGTTCAAGGCCATCGAGGACGGCAATCCCGAGGCACTGGAAATCTTCAACTGGTTCAAGCAGGTAACCCTGAAGGACGCCGAGCGCGTATACGACATGCTTGGCGTGAAATTTGACAGCTACAACGGCGAAAGCTTTTATGCCGACAAGGTGCAGCCCATCATCGACGAGCTGCGCGAGAAGGGGCTTCTGGTGGAGGATCAGGGCGCGCAGATCGTGCGTCTGGACGACTACGGCATGCCCCCGGCGATTATCCTGCGCTCCGACGGTGCGACGCTGTATATGACGCGCGACCTCGCCGCGGCGAAGTACCGCCACGAAACCTACGATTTCGACAAGAACCTCTACGTCGTCGCCTACCAGCAGGATCTGCAGTTCCGGCAGCTGTTCAAAGTTATGGAGCTGCTCGGCTGGGATTGGGCAAAGGGCTGCGAGCACGTCAACTTCGGCATGGTGTCCTACGAGGGGCAAACGCTCTCCACCCGCGAGGGGCGCATCGTGTATCTGGAGGATCTGCTCAATCAGGCAGTCGGCAAGGCGCTCGGCATCATCAACGAGAAGAGTCCGAGCCTCGAAAACAAGGAGGAGGTCGCCCGCAAGATCGGTATCGGCGCGGTGGTATTCTTCGCGCTGTACAACGGCCGCATCAAGGACATCGACTTCTGGTGGGATCGCGCGCTCAACTTTGACGGCGAAACCGGCCCCTACGTCATGTACACCCACGCGCGCTGCATGAGCGTGCTGCGCAAGTGCGAGGGCACGGACGCCGCGCCCGATTATTCCGCGCTGGACGATGCCGAGGCGCAGGCCGTCGTTCGCCTGATCGACGACTTCCCGGACACCGTGCGTCAGGCCGTGGAGCGCAGCGAGCCGTCGCTGGTCACCCGCTTCAGCGTGGAGCTGGCGAAGGCCTACAACAAGTTCTACTATGAGCACAGAATTCTGGATGACGATCTGTCCGCCCGCGCCGCGAGAGTGGAGCTCACCCGCGCCGCGTGCCAGACGATTAAAACGGCGCTCGGCCTGATTGGCATCGACGCGCCTGACCGCATGTAATACGAAGGAGGCGCGGCAAATGGATCCGATGAAAATGCGTCCCTATTACCGCTGGGGCGAAATGACCCCGTGGGGCGGCAGCGCACTGAGACAGATGTTCGGCAAGGACGCGCCCGAGGATCGCGCGGGCGAAAGCTTGGAGGTTTCGGCGCTGGAGGGCATGGAAAGCGTAATCCTGTCCGGCGAATTTGCCGGCATGACGCTGGCCGCCGCACTCAAAAACCACTATGCCGAAATCGTCGGCGAGGAAAACGGCCCGTTCCCGCTGCTTTTGAAGCTGCTGGACGCGCGCGACACGCTTTCGGTTCAGGTGCACCCCGGCGACGATTACGCCCGGACGCACGACGGAAAGCTCGGCAAAACCGAGGCATGGATGGTGATAAGCGCCGACCCCGGCGCAAAAATCGCCTACGGCATGAAGCCGTCGGATGAGAAGCTCGCCGACATCGTGGCGCGCGGCGACATTGAGCAGGCGCTTAATTTCGTCACCGTCGCACCCGGCGACGTGTATTACATCCCGCACGGCATGGTGCACGCGCTGGGCGGCGGCGTGCAGGTGTACGAAAT
>CAZMGO010000072.1:2608-4911 GCA_964565845.1 uncultured Oscillospiraceae bacterium
ACATCCCGCACGGCATGGTGCACGCGCTGGGCGGCGGCGTGCAGGTGTACGAAATTCAGCAGTCGTCCGACGCCACCTACCGCTTCTGGGATTGGGGACGTGTGGGCAAGGACGGCAAGCCCCGCGCGCTGCATACCCAAAAGGCGCTGGACGTCACCCGTCCCGAGCTGCATATGGGCAAGGTCGCGGGCGCGACGATTCTCACCGAGGGCGGCAGCATCACGCATTACGTGTGCGACGAAAACTTCTCCCTCATGCGCCTGAACGTGGCCGGAACCATGCCGCTCCACTTCCCCAAGATGGCCTTCGTGACCCCGCTCGGCCCGTGCGAGCTTTCGTGGGACGGCGGCAGCATGGAGCTTGCGCCCTTCGAAACGGCGCTCATCCCCGCCTGCCAGCATACCGCCCGCGTGACCGGCCGCCTGCCCGTGCTCTGCTCCACCCTCCCCGACCGCGCCGCCCTCCGCAGCGCCCTCACCTACCGCGCCGAAAACGTCGCCGGGCTGACCGAATAATCAACCGATACCCATAAAAACAGCCGATTCGCTTCCGTCCAAAAAGCGAATCGGCTGTCCTTTTGCCCGCGCGGAAAAATTTAAGACCTTCGCACCATCCTGTCGCGCCGAGAACGTGGCCGGGCTGAGCGAATCGTGCAAACCATATCGCAATCACAAACCGCTTGTTCAACGGGTGGTCATGATTGCCGCCTACGAATTCAGCCAGTCCAGCGCATCCGGATACGTGTAATTCAGTCCGTTCTCTCTGCACCACGTCACCGCCCACGAATTTCGCGGAACCGTGAATAGGAGCGCGTCCGGGCAATTCTCGAATGCATCGTCGTGGATACTCGTTACACTGTTTGGGAGGGTGACGCTCGCAAGGGAGGAGCATAAAGTAAACGTACTTTCCCCGATACTGATTACACTGTCCGGGATGATGATGCTCATAAGGGATTCGCAGGAGGAGAACGCGCCGTCCCCGATGCTTGTCACGCTGTCCGGGATGATAACCCTCACAAGAGATCGGCAGTCAGAGAACGCCCAGTTTCCGATGTTCTTCACACTGTCCGGGAGCATGATATCCGTAAGTGCGAAACATTCTACGAACGCACTTTCCCCGATACTGGTCACACTGTTTGGAATGGTAATCTTCACAAGGGCTGTGCAGTCCGCGAATGCTCCGTACCCGATATTCGTTATGCTGCTCGGGATATTGATGCTTGTAAGAGATGTGCATTCACGAAATGCACATCTCCCGATACTGGTTACACCTTTCGGGATGACAATACTTGTAAGGGATGTACAGTTGGAGAACGCGCTGTCCCCCATACTGGTCACTCCATCCGAGAGGGTAATGTTCGTAAGGGATGTGCATTCACGAAATGCGCATCTCCCGATACTAGTCACACCTTCCGGGAATATGATCTTTGTAAGGGAAAAACAGCGATAGAACGCACAGTCTCCAATGCTCATCACGCCGTCCGGAAGGATAATGCTCGTTAGAGAGGAACAGCCAGAGAACGCTCCATCTCCGATACTCGTCAGACCGTCCGGAAGGGTAATATTCGCAAGGGATGAACATTTTAGAAATGCCGCATCACCGATACTCGTCACTTTTCCACGTAATATAATGCGCATAAGGGACGAGCATGAAAAAAATGCACCGTATCCAATGCTCATCTCTTTCCCATGCATCATAATGCTCATAAGCGCTGCACAATGAGAAAACGCCTGTTCTCCAACGGTCATCAAACCATTTGGGAAGGTGATGCTCGCCAGCGCTGCGCATTTAAGAAACGCACCATTCCCAATCTGCGTCACGCCGTCCGGGAAAACGATACTCGTAAGGGCTGAGCAGGAATGAAACGCGCCATCTCCAATGTTTGTCACGCCGTCCGGGAGACGAATACTCTTAAGAGCCTTGCAGTCGCGGAACATTCGGTCGCCAATTCTCGTTATGCCGTTTGAGAGTCTAACACTTGTGAGTGCTCCACAGCCATAAAACATCTCATTTCCAATGTTCAGCACACTATTCGGGATGATAATTTGCTGAAGATTTTTGCACTCATAAAATACTCGGTTTTCAATACTAGACAAACCGTCCGGAAGAGCAATACTCGTAAGAGATTCACACTGAGCAAACGCACAATCTCCTATGCTCTTCACACTGCCCGAAAAGCTAACGCTCTTAAGCCTCCTGCAGGAATGAAAGGCCTCGTTTCCGATGCTCTCCATTTCATTCGGAAAGATAACACTCTTGAGATTTCTGCAAGAGTGGAACGCCTCATTTCCGATGTGTTTCAG
>CAZMGO010000072.1:5011-11158 GCA_964565845.1 uncultured Oscillospiraceae bacterium
ATGCCATCCGGAACAGTATAGCTGCGCCGGCTAAACGCGATTGGATAGCAAATCAGTTTCTTTTGGGATTTGTCAAATAGAACGCCATCTATGTTTGCCAAAACAGGATGATCTGGCGAAACAATGATGCGTGTCAGTTCGGTACAGTGCTCAAATGGGTTTGAACCCATTCGCGTTACACTATCCGGAATCGTTATGTTCTTTAGTGAAAAACAAGCGTGAAACGCCTCGTCACCGATGCTGATTAAACTGTTCGGAAGCACGATCCTCGCAAGAGATAAGCAGCACCTAAATGCCTCGTTGCCGATATACCTGACACCGTCTGGTATGATAATGCTCGTTAGTCCCGAACACCAATAAAACGCTTTTTCCCCAATACTTATCACGCTGTTCGGTATAGTGATGCTCGTAAGTTCCTTGCAACTATAAAATACGCTGACTCCGATACTCGTTACACTGTCCGGTATGGTAACGCTCGTAAGAGCCTCGCAGCCAGCAAATGCGCTGTCTCCAATACTTGTTACGCTGTCTGGTATGGTAACGCTCGTAAGAGCTTCGCAGCCGGAAAATGCGCTGTCTCCAATACTTGTTACGCTGTCTGGTATGGTAACGCTCGTAAGAGCTTCGCAGCCGGAAAATGCGCTGTCTCCAATACTTGTTACGCTGTCTGGTATGGTGATACTCGTAAGAGCCGTGCATCCTGCGAAGGCTCTATCCTCAATGCCAGTTACAGGATGTCCGTCCAGTTCGCTCGGAATGGAAATCGACGGCGACGTTCCGTAACACCTCGTAATCCTCGCTGATCCATCTTCTTTAAGAGTATAACCACATTGGCAAATTATGGATATCATTGATTTCATTCCTCCATCCTATTTGCTTCCATGTCATTCTTTTTTCGTTTAAACGTCCGCTCATGAAGCGAACAGGGAGCGAATACGACGAAAAGCATCAACAACCCCTTATAAATACTTTCATCCATGGAAGTTCAAACGCAATTCTGTTCATCCTCCATAACACGATCGGTTGCGCGTCTTCAGAGAACGTAAACGCGGCGAAGGCAAGCCTCCGCCGCGAAGGGGGATGGGAATCAGCCAAGGCGAATCAGAACCGGGGTGTTCAGATCCAGCGTCAGGGTTACGGTGCCGTTGGCGTTGATGAAGGTGCTCAGCGTGGTTTCGGTTCCGTCCTCCGCCACGAGGGTGAACGTGCGCTCGGCGAAGGAGGAGGGGAGGATGACCTTATGAACGCCGATGGGCTCGTTATCCGTCGCGCTTTCATAGCGGAGGTACTTGCTGATGATGCCGCTCATTTCGAAGCAGGCGGTCATGATTTCGTCGCCGGAGGCCGTTTTGCCCACGCGCACGCACGGCTGCGGGAGGGTGGTGGGAACCTTGCGGCCCAGCTGCACCTCGACAAATTCCAGCGGCTCGGCGCCCTCGATGTCGCCGCACACGGGATCGACGGACACGGTCTCTCCGTTTACCACGCGGTCGATGAACGCGCATTTCACGTGAATGGGATCATTGACCCAGTGGTCGTAGCCATATTCCTCACTGATTTCGTTGGTCAGGCTGTTGGCATACTGCTTCGAGTGGACGCAATAGTTCCAAAGGCAATAGGCGCTGTGGCCGCCGTGGCCGTTCGGCTCCCAGTTGCCGAACCAGTGATATTTGCGCTCGGTGCAAATCATTTCGGGGGACAGGCGGGTTTCCGCATTCGCGGCGAACGCGAGACAGCCAAAAACCAGAACCAGCGCCAGCAGTGCAGTCAGAAAACGCTTCATGAGCTTATACCCTCTTTCCAATGAAATCGAACCGGTACGCAGTGCATACCTGTCGTATATACAGCATACTCGTTTATTATACCCACGCGGCATAACAAAATTATGCAAACGGAAATGAGAAAGTATGTCAATTTGCCGACGTGGTTTTCGAAACGGTTGACCTTGTGCGAACGAGTCTAACAGGAATTTGCGTTTTGCATACAAAAAAGCAGGCGCGGGATGAAATTTCCCGTGCCTGCTTTCATACCAATGGAAAGGGATGCTTACACCTGCGTGGCCGGAACGTCCTTGAGCAGCTCCTCCGCCCAGCGGACGAACGCGTCGCCGAAGAAGAATACCAGCGCGCATGCCGCAATCAGCATGAGCAGCGAGAGCACCAGCGCCGCCACGGCAAAGCTCTTTTTGGACGCGTTGCGCGCCGCCGCGATGGTAATGACGAAAAACAGAATATTCACGCCGGGAATGCCGGACAGAATCAGCGTAAAAAACCAATTGAGGAAGGACACTCTGCGTACGCCGCGACTTTCTTTGCCCATGGTCTTAACCCCCTTCAGGATTCTCTATCAGTAAGTATACCGCATTTATTACGCCGTGTCAAATACTTTTGTCAGATTTTCGTAATATTTACCGTGCCTGCACGGCAGAGGTTATCCATCGTCACCCCGGCTGCATTATCGCACGCATTCCTTCTCTCCGCAATTGTACCGGCGGTAGAATTCGAGGGTTTTCTCAATCCAATAGCGATATTCGCCCCCGGGCACCTCCATGCGCTTCAGGCGCTCGTATATAGGAAGCCCGTCGCCCGCGTCGTGCCAGAGGTCGGCGAACACGAAATCGTATTTCCCGCTGCGGTACAGCGCGGGCGCGGCCTCGAATGCGTCGGCATGCAGAAGCGTAAGCCTTTCCGGGCGCGGGAAAACGGGCAGGATGCACTCGCGAAACAGCCGAATCGCGTCCGCGCTGCATTCGACGGCGGTTACGCTCTCCACGCGCGGATTCAAAAGCGCGTGAAACGCAAAGTAGCCCAGCCCCAGTCCCAGCGTGAGCACATGCCCATGCGCGGCCTCCGCCGCGGGGCGGATGGTGTTGATCTCGTTCGGCGTGGCCGTCATCCATTCGCGCCCGTTTTCGGTGAGCACGGGGTAGGCAAACGGCTGCGTGAAATAGCCCAGAACCGGCAGCACCGCGCCGTCCGGATACGCGCGCAGATCGTTTGCCACGAACAACTCATAGGGCTGATACGCGGCGCTGCCCAGCTCGAACGCGCCCTGCCGTCCCTCGCGCGAGGCCGCCGCGCGGAGGGCGCGGGCGTAAGGGTCGGCGGAATAGGCGGCGGCGTCCAGCGGGCAGAGCATTCGCGGGAAATCCTCGCGCACGACGCGCGCGTCCTCCGCGCTTTCGGCGGCGTCCAGACCGAGCGCGCCCGCCAAAAGCAGCGCAAACGCCTGCGCGTCCGAAAGCGAAAATTCGTCCGAAAGCGCGCGCACGTCGGCCTCCGTCACCGCGTCCGCGTGAAAATTCAAATAGACGGCCAGCCGCCGCAAAAGCTTCTCGTCCCGCGCTCGCATGGGTCAATCGGTTCCTTCCTTATATATTGGGTGGGCTTCCGCGTCCCATTATACACGGTGCTCGGAAATTCTCAAGCGGAAGGGTGAAAAATCGGTCATTTTTCACTCGCGCGGCGCGCCGAAATATGGTATACTGGAGCAAAGGCAAAACAAAGGAGGAAATCGCATGCATCTTCAGCCGCTCGAGGCCGCGCGCCTTGCCGTGGAAACCATGATGCGCCGCTACGAGGCGCCCCTTCTGCCCCCGGTGGGACGGTTTCACTATCATCAGGGCGTATTCCTTTCCGGCGTATACCAGACGTATCTGCTGACCGGCGACGAACGCTATTTCCGCTATGTGAAGGACTGGGTGGACTCGGTCATTGACGAAAACGGGCATATTCTTCACTATGACCGCGGGCAGATGGACGACATTCAGCCCGGCATTCTGCTGTATCCGCTGAGGAAGCGCACGGGCGATGCGCGCTACGACACGGCCATCCGCACGCTGGGCGAAATTTTCCTCACCTACCCGCGCAATCGCGTGGGCGGCTTCTGGCACAAGAGCGACGACCGCTGCCGCGATCAGATGTGGCTGGACGGGCTGTACATGGGCGGCCCGATCTGCGCCGAGTTCGGGAAGACGTTTGACCGCCCCGAATACTTCGACATGGTTGCCGAGCAGGCCATGCTGATGGAAACGCACACCCGCGACCCGAAGACCGGGCTTCTGTACCACGCGTGGGACGCCGAAAAGCGCATGCCGTGGGCGAATCCCGAAACGGGGCTTTCGCCGGAGTTCTGGGGGCGCTCGATCGGCTGGGTCGGCGTGGCCATACTGGATGATCTGGATTTCATCCCGCCGGAGCACCTGAAGGCGGAGGACTTGAAAAACATCGTGCGCCGCCTGATGACGGCCATCGCGCCGTATCAGGGCGCGGACGGACGCTGGTATCAGGTGGTTGACAAGCCGGACGGCGAGGGCAACTGGCCGGAAAACAGCTGCACGAGCCTGTTCACCGCGGCGCTGTGCAAGGGCGCGCGAACGGGCGTGCTGGAGCCGTCCGCGCTTGCGCGCGCGCAGAGGGGCTATGACGGCGTTGTGAACAGCCTGAAAATGGAGGGGGATGACCTGCTGATCGGCGACGTGTGCATCGGCACCGGCGTGGGCGATTATCAGCACTATATCCACCGCCCCACCTCCGTAAACGACCTGCACGGCGTGGGCGCGTTCCTGCTGATGTGCGCCGAGGCGGCGCGGGCAGGGCTGAAATAAGCTCTGCCGCCCGGCGACGCGCTGCGGCAGGCAAGAAACGAAAAAACACCTTGGGAGGAACTATGCATTTTCTGATTACGAATGACGATGGCATCCGCGCCGAGGGACTTCGGCAGCTGGTGCGGGCGGCGCTTCAAAAGGGGCACCGCGTGACCGTGTGCGCGCCCGACCGCGAGCGCAGCGCCGTCAGCCACGCGCTGTCCATCACCGGCGCGCTGGAGGTGCGCGAAAGGGACGTGGAGGGCGCGAAGGGCTATGAAACGACCGGCACGCCCGCCGACTGCGCGCGGCTGGGCATCTATCTTCTGCGAAACGACGCGCCTGACCTTGTGATTTCCGGCATCAACCGCGGCCCCAATCTGGGCGGCGCGTGCATCTATTCCGGCACGGTCAACGCAGCGATGGAGGCCTCTATGGCCGGTCGGCCCGCGCTGGCCTCGTCGCTTCGCTCCTTTACCGCCGCGGACTATTCCGCCGCCGCCGAAATCACGCTGCGCGTGGCGGAGTGGGCGGTGAAAAATCCGCTTCCGCGCGGCGCGCTGTATAACCTGAACGTGCCCGACCTTCCGATGGAGAAAATTCTGGGCGTTCGCGGCACGCAGACGCTGGCGCCGATGTTCCTCTCCGACGCGCGCTACGAAAGCTACCGGAGCGAATACGGGCACACGTTCTACTTCCTGACCGACGGCGACAATCCCCACACCTTCCCGGAGGACTCCGACGACGTGCTGAACGCGCGCGGATTGGCGACGGTCTCCGCGCTGTCGTGGGACATTTCCCTTAAGCAGGGCATGCCGCCGATTGACGTATCGCTGTAGAGATGCGGAAAAGCGGCAGGAATTTGCTTTACGAACGCGCGGAATTCGTGTATAATAGGAATTCGAAAATGAACACACGCGGAGGTTTATGAATATGGCAAGACATGGCGGATTTCCCGGAATGGGCATGGGCAACATGCAGCAGCTGGCGATGAAGGCGCAGAAGCTGCAGCAGCAGATGACCGAGAAGCAGGCGGAGCTGGAGGCGCGCGAGTTTGAGGCCAGCGCGGGCGGCGGCATGGTGACGGCGAAGGTAACGGGCAAGAAGACGCTCGTGAGCCTGACCATCAAGCCCGAGGCCGTCGATCCCGACGACGTGGAAATGCTTCAGGACATGGTAGTCGCCGCCGTAAACGAGGCGCTGCGCATGGCCGAGGAGGCCACCGAGCAGGAAATGGGCAAGCTGACCGGCGGTCTGGGCATGCCGGGTCTGTTCTAAGGGACGGACAAACGCATGGCGGGCGTTGAAGCAATTCAGACCCTGACCAACCAGCTG
The DNA here is from genome assembly GCA_964565845.1 of uncultured Oscillospiraceae bacterium. GTDB lineage: Bacteria > Bacillota > Clostridia > Christensenellales > Aristaeellaceae > SFHK01. The sequence goes on from CAZMGO010000072.1 coordinate 10,932, forward strand.
TCGCGGCTGCCCGGCATCGGGCGCAAGACCGCGCAGCGGCTGGCCTATCACATCATCAGCATGCCGGAGGACGAGGTGCGCGAGCTGGCCGTCGCCATTTTCAACGGCAAAAAGAAGGTGCACTTCTGCCCGGTGTGCGGCAACCTGACGGACGTGGATCCTTGCGCCGTGTGCGCCGATCCCGACCGCAGGCACGACATCGTGTGCGTGGTGCGCGACGCGCGCGA
>CAZMGO010000073.1:0-3832 GCA_964565845.1 uncultured Oscillospiraceae bacterium
TACGTCCGCCCGCGCCCGAAGCTCGGCGCGCCGAAAATGGTGACAATCCTTCTTGCCTGCGCGCCATACAAAATCCGCCGGCGAAACGTCCGTTTTCGGATGTCCTGCCGGCGGCCTTGCTTTAGTCGGTCTGAGGGGTGAGCTGTGTGTATCGAACGGGAATGGGGAGGTCGCGGAAGGTCGTTGCCTTTCCGGAGCCAAGACCGATGTCGTCGCCGAACCAGCCGCCCCTGCATTGAAGCCTTCCGTCGACGAAATACAGGTAGGTTGTGTACTCCATCTCCATCTCGGTCTGCATGAAGTTGAGCGCCATGGCGCAATCCTGCCAGTAGAGAATTTGATAGATGGAATACACGCCCTCGCCCTCCACCAGCTCGATCACCTCCTGCGCGCCCGGGAAGGTGAGAAATTGCTCGCGCGTCAGCTCGATGCCCTCAATCTGATAGAGATACACGTTTTCTGGGTCGGAGGTATCCACGCCCAGAAACGCCACATCGTAATCCTGAAATGCAGCATATCCCGCGAGTGCGCCGCGCGTGCTGTACAGATCAAAGATTTTCGATGCGTTTTTGATTTCCACGGGGCGGCCGTCAATCACCGTCCACGCGAGCGCGCTTCGGTCGGTACCCTCGCCATGGCATATGGTGAAGATTTCCGGGCTAAAGCTGTCAATATCTAACGTCCAGTCCCAGATGATCTCCTTCTGGGTGAGCAGCCATGCGCTGGTCGGCGTGACGTACCACACCCGGCCGCTGGTGGTCATGGTATCGTCGTCCAGCGTCTGGCGCACCAAGACGAACGCGCCGTCCGATTCGCCGCAGGGAAACGTGAAAATGTTGACCGCCGTCGCGGCGTCCATGTCGATCTCCAGAACCCGGCTTTGCGCCTCCTCCTCGCTCATGGCGGTTTCCCGGCGCGGCAGGGTCTCCGACGCGGTGGCCGGGGTTGCCGGCCAGAGGTCGGAGGACGGCACGGGCTCGCGCCCTGCCTGACGCGCCACCAGCCCCAGCATGACCGCAAAGAGCACGAGCGCCGCCGCCGCGGGAAGCAGCAGCCGGCGCGGGGACGATGCCCGGCGCGCGCGAAGCCCGCGGCACATTTCGCCCTCCAGCCGGGAAAGGAAGGACTCGGAGGGATACACCGCGTCCACGCTGGCGCGATACGCCCTCCGCGTTCGAATTTCCTCCCGCGCATGCCGGGGCTGCGCTGTGTTCATGGGTTTGCGATGAATGTCGTTCATTCGAAGTCCTCCTCGCGGAGAATGGTTTTCATCCGCCCGCGCGCCCTTGACAGCTGCTTGCGAACCGCATCGGGTCTGCGCTTCAGGATGCCCGCAATCTCGTCGGATTTCAGTCCCTCATAGTAGAACAGATGAATCAGCATTCGGTCATCCTCGGACAGCGCGGACAGTGCGTCCGCCAGCGCCGTGGACGCGTCGTTCTGCGCCGCCGCCGTCTCCACCTGCGCCCGAAGCTCAACGCGCCGATGCCACAGCGAGCGCCATAGGCTGTTGGATTTATTCACCGTCACGCGAAACAGCCACGCGCGGCGCGCATTTTCGGAGGGAAAGCTCGGGTTTCGGCTGACGAGCTCCAGAAAAACCTCCTGACAGACGTCCTCCGCGTCGCTTTGGCTGCGCGTTCGGGCATAGGCCAGCCGGTAAATCGGAAGCGCGTACAGCGAAAGCACGCTCCGGACGTCTCCGTCGTTCGTTAGCCGCATTCGTACACTCTCCTTCCTGCCTATAAAAACGCGCGCCGAGCCGCTTTTGTGACGCGCTTCGAAAAAAAATTTTCCCTCCGCGCCCGAAGAACGGGTTCGGAGGGAAATGGAGCGGGGCTTACTGCCCCATGAACGCGTCGTAGGCGTCGGTGTATTCGACGGTCAGCTCATCGCGCCACGCCTGAATCTGGACGCTCTGGGCGCTCTGCACGAGGTATTCATAGATGCTCTCGCGCATCTCGTCGGTCATGTCCACCGCGCCGCCGGGAATGTCGCGCAGATAGTGCAGAATGTGCACGCCGTAGCTGGTGACGACCGGGTCGCTCACGTCGCCGACGCTCTGCATGGTGTCGGCGAACGCGCCGTCGGTGAACTCCTGCATGTAGGTCGTGCTGTCGCGGTGCACCGGGTAGCCCTCCAGCAGGGTGTCGCCGGTCATGCCGGGATCCTCGCCGTATTCGGCAATCAGCGCCTCGAAGCTTTCGCCGCCGTCCAGACGGGCGTAGATTTCGTCAATGCGCGTGCGCAGGCTTTCGATAATCGCATCCGCGGCGGCCTCTTTGGCCTCGTCGCCGTCGGCCTCCTCGTAGGCCGTGGTCAGCTCGTCGTCCGCCGTCAGAAGAATGTGGGTGATGCCGCGATAGCCCTCCGGGCGATAGAGCACGGAGTAGCCCAGCGCGGTGTAGTATTCATACACCGCCACACTCGTGATGACGCTCTTCTGCTCCTCAACGGTTTCGTTGAAGGTGTCTAAAATTTCCTCCTCGCTGACGGGGAAGTCCATGCCGGCGAGCAGCGCTTCGTAGGCATCGTAGGTCAGGCTGTCGCTGATGTATTCTTCCTTTTCAAAGCCCAGCGACGCGAAGTATTCGAGCGCCTCGGCGTATTTGTCGGCGTATTCCTCATCCGGAATGTCCGTGCCGTAAACGGACGCCATGTACTCCGTCACAGAATCCTCGAACTGATCGGCGTACTCCTGCTCGAACACGTCGTAATCGTCGCCCAGCAGCGTGCGAAGACCCGCCTCGGCCACCTTGACCTTGGGCACGATGTTCAGAAGCAGCATATATTCGAACGCACTTTGATAGTCCAGCGCGCTGGACAGATAGCCGTAGGACTGCAGAAGCTGCGCGTAGGTGACAACCTCCTGCCGCGTAATCTCGATGCCGTTGGCAACGGCGATGACCGCGTCCTCGGCCTCGCCCGCCGTCGCCTCCTCCGGCGTGGCCGTACCCTCGGCAAACGCGCCGGTGACCAGCAGCGCAAGCGCGAGCAGAAGCATTCCGATTCGATTGATGAGTTTCATGTTGCAAGCGATCCTTTCCTGATGATTGTTCCGTATCCTATCATAACACAAACGGCGCAGTTCAGCAAGGAGAAGTTTTGAGGAGATCCTGCGCCCGCAGGCCGGAGGCCCACTGCCTCTCCTCACGCATGCAGGCTCGAATGCGAGTTGATGAAGAATTCCTCCTGACAGGGAAGCGTCCGCTTTTCCTTTGGCGGGAAGCGTTTGTCGTATTCCTCCGCCTCGCGCTTGTCGATTTCGCAGACCGGGCTTTCGGAAAAGCGCCAGCGCCGCCCGTCAAACACGCCGTCCACCAGCGGCTTCACCAGCAGCGCCGTCGGGAAATAACCGTCGCCGATGCACACGTTCACCCGAAGGCAGCTGACGAAGCCACGCGCGACATAGTTGGACGGATGTCCAAAGATGATCACGCTCTCGTAGCCCATTTCCCGCGCCCTCTCAAACGTTTTCTCAATCAGCGCGCGCCCGATGCCCCGGCGCTGATAATCCGGATGCACGGCAATGGGGCCGAATGTCAGGCACCGCTTTTGGGCTCCGTCCTCCGCCGTCAGCGTCGAAACGGTATACAGGATGCTGCCCACGATTTGCCCGTCAAGCTCGGCTACCATGTCCAGCTCCGGCACGAAATCCGCATGCTGCCGCATGCAATGCGCCAAATACGGCTCCGTCGCGCCCGGAACCTGTACGTTCCAGAACGCATCCCGAATCAGACGCTCGACCATGTCCCAGTCCTCCGGCCGCTCGTTTCGAAGCAGCAGTCCGTCCAATGGCTTTTTCATTCTTCGTTTCTCCTCTCCTATCCCG
>CAZMGO010000073.1:3932-11031 GCA_964565845.1 uncultured Oscillospiraceae bacterium
GAGCGCGTGGACGAAGAGTATCTGCGGAAGATGCCGCGCCGCCGCGTTCAGCGCGTGCGGCCAGTCGGCGCATGCTGCGCACACCGTTAGATCGGCTGACGCAAGATCGTCCGCCAGCGCCTCGCGCGCGGATGCGTCGGGATGCACGAGAATGCAGCATACCCGATTGACTTCCTCCATCCGAATCCCTCCCGCGTAGCCGTCCTCTCCCCGTCAGGGATGCGTTCCTTCAGCCGTGCCCGGCGACGGAATCGATTTCCTGAAGCTCGAATCGCCAATCCTGCGCGGCGTCCGGGTATTTTTCGCGATCCACCGGCTCCAGAAACATGGACAGCGGACGAATCCACAGGCCGCAGTCGCCATACAGCTTTCGGTAAATCACGTAGGCCTCGCCCGTTTCGGAGTGCCTTGCCACGTCCTCCACCAGATAATAGTCGCCCTTAAAATGGCGATAAATTCGCTTGAGCTGAATTTCGCGCATGCATATTCCTCCGTTCCGCATAACGATACCACGAATCCCGGCTTCTGTCAAATGCTTCCCGCGGCGACGGAGGCCTCTGGCAAGCAAACAAAAAGGCCGCCCGGCACGGGCGGCTCAGCGCGTGATTTCGAAGGGGCGCATGAAAATCAGGTCGTAGTTCTTCGCGTTGAGGTCGGCGGGGTCGTATTCGTACAGGCCGACCTGCTCGCCGGGCACGCGCTGAAGGGTCAGGTTTTTCAGTGCCGGAAGCGTCAGCTCGTCCAGCACGGTCTGCGCGTCCATGTTCTCCACCCGCAGGTTTTCCGGCTCCATCACGAAGGCAGGGTCCGGCTCGCCCATGCGCTTGGCGTAGCTCAGCTCAACCTCCACGGGGCGCGGACGGATGACGAACGGGCACGTCCAATTATCAATCTCGTAATTTCGGCCCGCATCCGCATAGGCGACATACTCTCCGGCGTTGAGCGCCTCTCCGGTTACGTACACGTACACGTCCGGGCAGGTTGCCATGGGCGCGTGCGGCTGCCCGTCATAGACGAACTCGTTTCCGACCCAATCCACGGTAATCGGCGCGCGCCGAATGGTGAATACGCACAGGGGATTGCTGATTTGATAGCCGTCCTCCGCGACGGCCTCGGCCACATAGGAGCCCGCGTCGGTTCCCTCGCCGGTCACCCGAATGCGCAGGCCGGGATAGGCAGCCATGGGCTGATGCGGCGTTCCGTCGTAGACAAAATCGGTGTTGAGCCAGTCCACGCTGATCTCCACCACCTCCGGCTCCGCCTCGGAAACGCCGACCTCCGCCGACTCGATTTTCTCGGCTGCGGCGGCAAACAAAAGCAGCGCCAGCGCCAGAAGCAGCGCCGGAAAACGCTTAAAGCCTAAGCCAATATCCATGCTTCCTCCTCCAATGATTGCATAAAAACGCCAATATGCAGGCTTGGCATGCATTATATCGGAAAACCCGCATGCTGTCAAGCGCCGCCTTCGTGCAAAAGAAATGCTCGAAGCCTGAAAGAGCTTCGAGCATCCAGTGCGGTTGACGAGACTTGAACTCGTACTCCTTGCGGAACACGCCCCTCAAACGTGCGCGTATGCCGATTCCGCCACAACCGCATGAACAGATGATATTATAGCATCCGTTCACGCGGTTGTCAATAGCTTCACAAAAAAGTTTTCGGGCTGCGCCGTTTTTTTACTTTGCGTAGCCGTTGGGGTTGTGGCTCTGCCAGTTCCACTGGTCGCGGCACATGTCCACCAGCGTCTTCTCCGCCTGCCAGCCGAGCTTTTCCTTCGCCTTGGCGGGGTTGGAATACACGGTGTCGATGTCGCCGGGGCGGCGCGCGCCGATGACGTAGGGAACCTTAAGGCCGTTGGCCTCCTCGAAGGCGTGTACCATATCCAGCACGCTGTAGCCCACGCCCGTGCCCAGATTGATGGCGTCCGCGCCCTTGAACGTGTCCGCGTAGCGCACGGCGGCGACGTGCCCGCGCGCCAAATCCATCACGTGAATGTAATCGCGCACGCCGGTGCCGTCGTGGGTGGCGTAGTCGTTCCCGTACACGGTCAGGTGGTCGCGGCGACCGACGGCGGTCTGGGAGATATAGGGCATAAGGTTGTTCGGAATGCCGGAGGGATCCTCGCCGATGCGCCCGCTCTCGTGCGCGCCGACGGGGTTGAAGTAGCGCAGCAGCACCACGCTCAAATCCTCGTCCGCCGCGGCGGCGTCGCGCAGAATCTGCTCGTTCATATACTTCGTCCAGCCATAGGGATTGGTGCAGCCGAGCCTGCCGTTTTCGGTGAGCGGCACCTGATTGTCGGCGGAGTACACGGTGGCGGAGGAGGAGAAAATCATCTTCTTCACGCCCGCGGTCTCCATGGCCTTCAGAAGGCGAATGGTGCTGAGCAGGTTGTTTTCGTAATAGCGCAGCGGAATGCGCACGCTTTCGCCCACGGCCTTGAGCCCGGCGAAATGAATCACGCTGTCCACGCCGTGCGCCTTCATGATTTCGACGAGCTTTTCCTCGTCGCAGGCGTCCGCCTCGTAATAGGGGAAGGTTTTGCCCGTAAGCTCCATCACGCGCTTGAGCGCCTCGGGGCTGGAATTGTCGTAGTTGTCCACGACCACGATGTCGTAGCCCTCGTTCAGCAGACAAAGATCCGTATGGGAGCCGATGTAGCCCGCGCCGCCGGTAATCAGAATGCTCATATGGCCGCCTCCTCGGAGATGATTCTCTCCATGTCCTTCCATTTGCTTTCCATGTCGCTGACGAGCTTGAACTGCGTGCGGCAGCGATCCAGATTATGCTTTTCGCGATGGATGCGGAAATAAGTGTCGCCCTCCAGATAGTCGGTGAGGAAGCGCACGCCGCATTCGAACGTCATCAGCTTCGCGCCCATGGGCAGCGTGCGGATTTCGTCCCGCGTGAGCTTGCTGCCGCACGCGCCAAGGAAACCGCGCACGTAGGCCGCGTACAGGTCGAGCGACAGGGTCATTTTCTCAAGGTTGGTTTCGTCCTCGGCTGCGGTGGCCGCGCCGAAGCGGATGGAATCGCCGAAGTCGTTCGCCGCAAGGCCGGGCATCACGGTGTCCAAATCGATGATGCAGATGGGGCGGCGCGTCTTCTCGTCAAACAGCACGTTGTTGAGCTTGGTGTCGTTGTGCGTCACGCGCAGCTTCAGCCTGCCCTCCTTGAGCAGCTTCAGCATTGCGCCCGCCTCCTCCTCGCGCGCCAGCGCAAATTCGTATTCGGCCTGAACCTCCTTAAGCCGCCCCAGCTTGTCGTTCGCCGCGGCAATTTTCAGGTTGCTTACGCGGTTGGCGGTATCGTGGAAGCGCGGAATCGTCTCGGACAGCACGGCGGCGTCAAAGCCCGCCAGCTGGTTCTGGAACGAGCCGAACGCCTGCGCGCTCAGGTAGAATTCCTCCTGCGTTTCCACCTTTTCAAGGCAGATGCTCTCGTCCACAAAGTGATACACGCGGTAGTAGCCCGTCTCGTCGTGATGGAAGCACTTGCCGTCCCACGTGTGCACCAGCTGAAGCGAATGGCGCGGGTTGGGATCGCACGCGCGCAGATACTCCGTCACAAGGCGGATGTTTTCCATCAGCGCGGGCACGTCCTTGAAGATGGAATCGTTGATCTTCTGCATCGTGTACTTGTTTCCGGCCTCGTCGGTCAGAAGACAGGTGCGGTTGATGTGGCCGTTGCCCATCGGCACGCACGTCGCGGGCGCGGCTGCCAGCCGAAAGTTTTTCGCGGCGTTCAGCATGGACGTCATCCCCTTTCCCACAGGCGCTCCGGATACGCGCCCTCGTCCTTCATGCGTTGAATGTTTGCCTTGGTTTCCGCAAGATCCTCCAGATACGTCATGCCGAACCATTTGGCCGACGTGGGCAGCACGGATACCGTGGCCTTGCCCTCGGCAAGCAGCTGGTTGGGCACGCTGGGCAGGTAGTATTCCGCCTTGAGCGGCTTCTCCGTCAGGCCGTCCTTCAGGAACGAATGGAAGCGCGCCTCCATCTCGTCAAAGATGGAATGCCGGAAAATCCAGAAATTCAGCGATACCGTCGCGTCGCCGGAGATGGGCGTGTAGGTTTCCCCGTCCTCGGTGAAGGCGGCGTCGTTTCCGCGCGCGACGATCTTCGTGCGCTCCACGACGCTTAAAAGATGCCCGTTTTCGTCCGCCGTGCACACGCCGCGGGCAACCGCGCCGTTGGGCGTCATGGTGTTGCGCAGGCGGTAGCCCACCATGGCATGCGCGTTAGCCGCGCCGGGCGCGTCCAGAAAGCGGATGGCTGTCTGATACGCGTCCGCGCCGTAGAAATCGTCGGCGTTGATGACGACGAAATCGCCCGGCACCTGCCCGCGCGCGCACAGCGCCGCGTGACCCGTGCCCCACGGCTTTTCGCGTCCCTCGGGAATTCGGAAGCCCTCGGGCAGGTAGTCGTTCAGCGTCTGGTGCGCGTAGGCCACCTCGATGAACGGCGACACGCGCTTGCCGATCGCGTCATGAAACACCCTCTCGCTCTCGGGCTTGATGACGAAGACGACCTTCTCAAAGCCCGCGCGGATTGCGTCGTAAATGGAATAGTCGATAATCAGGTGTCCGGCCTCGTCCACCGGCGTTACCTGCTTCTGCCCCGCGCCCGCGCCGAAGCGGCTGCCCAGACCCGCGGCCATGATTACCAGCGTATGCTTCATGCCAACACACTCCCATTCATTTGATTGTGCTTTTCTCCATTGTACCACGCGCCCGCAAGGTCTGCACGCGCGTTTGAGTGAATTTCCGCTACACCGTTACCCTTACGTCCACGACGCAGCCGGGCTTCAGCGGCAGCGCGCCGCCGTCCGGAATCCGTTCGCCGTCCGCCGTTACGGAGAACGCGCCCGTGCGCGTATATTTCACGCGGTATTCGCACCCGCGCAGCCGCTTGACCGCCGCGCATTCCCTCCAGCTCTCCGGCAGGCAGGGGCGGATGTGCAGACCGTCCATGTCCGGCTGCAGGCCGAGCACGTACAGCGTCATGGCCTTCACGAACCACTGCGTGGACGCGGTGCGCCAGCTCTGACCGGGCGTGGCATAGCGGTAGCCGGTCTGGTCGCCGAAGTAGGAATTGAACAGCACGTACGGCTCGCCCTCGGTGGGCGCGTAGGTCTGATCCCACGGAACCATCTGCCGGATGTCGCGCTCCACGCGCTTTTCGTCGCCCAGCATCGCGTCCACCGCCAGCCGCCACGCCATCGTGTGCAGGTATATGCCGCCGTTTTCGTGCACGCCCGCGGTCTTCTGCGTGACCGCGCCGATGCGGTTGTCAAGGTGCGTATACGCTGGCCAGCTTACGCGCGTGCCCAGCGGCGCCTCCAAGAGCCGGTTTGCGCTCTCCATGGCGGTTTTCACGCGCGCCTTGTCGTCCAAATCGGCAAGCACCGCCCACAGCTGCGGAATCAGGAAGATTTTGCCCTCCTCGCATGCATGCGAGCCGACGCTGCGCCCCTCGTCGTCGATGGCGGTCAGATACCACTCGCCGTCCCAGCCGCGCGCGTCCACGGCGCGGTTCATCTGCGTAAGCTTTGGCTCGAGCGCGTCCGCGTCCGAATCGTGCCCGGACAGGCGCGCGATGCGCATCAGCATTTTGCACGCGCGAATCCACGCAATCGACAGCCACACGCTTTCGCCCTTGCCGCCCAGACCCACGCGGTTCATGCAGTCGTTCCAGTCGCCGCCCCAAATGCGCACAAGCCCGTCCGGGCCGGTGAAGCCGGAGAGGAACTCCACGCTGCGCCGCGCGTGCTCATACACGGTGGCGGTCGCGCCGTTGTTGAAGGGCACGACCTCATTTAAGAACGAAAGGTCGCCCGTCTCGCGCAGGATGGCGTCCAGCGCGAAGGGAATCCACACGGCGCAGTCGGAAAAATTGTTGTCGCACACGCGCCCGCCGATGAACGTGCGCGGCGCGTAGCCGTTTTCATACTGATAGGATAAAACGCGCTTGAACCGTTCGCGCGCCAGCTCCGCGTTGAAGGCGGACAGGCACTCGGTGTCGCTGGTCATGTCGCGATAGCCGTTGTGGCGCACGCGCGCCCAGCGGCTGCCCATGCAGGTGGCGTACAGGTAGAAGCCGTTGAACGCGTCGTTCAAGCGCGCGTCCGGCGTTTCAATCGAAAGACCGGAAATCTCCTCCGCGCGCCGTTCGCGGACGGCGGAAAGCCGCGCCTCGGACCGCGCCGCCAGTGCGCGGACACCCGCCAAATCGCGCAAATCGCGCTCCGCGCCGATGACGACGGTGAACGTTTTTTCCTCGCCGGGCTTCAGGTCGGCGCGAATCTCCAGCGCCAGACAAAGCTTTTCGCCCAGCATGTCCTCGTTTCCAAGCCCGCGCCCCTCCTCCAGCGCCTCCGGGCAGAGCTTGGTTCCGTACACGCCGATAAACGCGTTGCGCCGCGCGCAGAAGGCCGCCGGCTCCGCGTCGGACAGCATGTAGGCATAAAACGGCTCGGATTCGTCGGATTCATACCGCTGGAAGAAATGTCCCCACACCGCGCCGTGCGCCGCGTCGAAGCCGCCGAAATCGGTGTTGTAGGACTGCGGACGGTACGGGCCGTCCACGTCGCTGTCCGCAAAGGGAATCAGCGAAAGCGAAGCCGGCGCTTTCCCCTCGTTGACCACGCGCACGCGCCACATTTCGCGCCGTCCCTCCTCGGGCACAAAGAACGTGGTCTCCGTGCGCACGCCGTCCTTCACGGCGATGAGCGTGGTATAGCCCAGCCCGTGACGGCACTCATATTCGTCGTATTTCTCGCGCATCGGCAGCCCGTTGGCGGACGACCACGCGCCCGTTTCGCGGTTCACCACATACAGCATGCGGTCCTTCACCAGCGGAATGCGCCGCCCCAGCGAATCCTGCGCGAAGCCTTCGCCGAAGCCAACCTGCGAAACGAAGGCGATGTATTCGTCGTTGTACAGATAATTGTGCCAATGGCGCGGCGTTTTTCGGGTCGTGATCACAAACTCCCGTCCGCCGTTTTCAAAGTGTCCGTATTCCATGGAATCACTTCCTCTCATGCGTGCACTCGACTCCAGTTTCCTATTATAATCGAAAAACGCCGCCTTCGCAACCAT
>CAZMGO010000074.1:0-10940 GCA_964565845.1 uncultured Oscillospiraceae bacterium
AAAGGCACAATGTCAATCAGACGGAGCTTGCACGGCGGTTTGATATACCACTGCGCACTGTGCAGGACTGGCACGCAGGCAGGCGCGTGCCTCCGGCATACGTAGTAACGATGATGGATAAGCTGCTTGCGATGAACACGAAAAAGGAATAACGGTTTCAGAGCGTCGGAAACGACGCTCTTTTTTTCGCGAGAAAAAGCTGCCCCGAGCCTGCATCTTTTGGAAAAACATGCAGGTTCGGGCAGCGGTCAGCCGAAGCCATTGAGCATCAGGAATCGATGCCAAGTCTCTGCCGAAGCGCGTCCTGAAGCACGGCGGAAAAATTGATCTGCTGCGCTTCGGCGGCATCGTTCATTCACGACGGAATCGTCAGCGTCTTTTTGACAGCCTTGGACGAGGTGCGGCGGCGGAAATCCTCCGTATCCGCGAGGACAAGCGACACGATGCATCCTTCTCCCGCGCGAATGCCGTTCAAAACGGATGCGGTGGGGATTTCACGGTGCATTTCCTCGGCGCGGGCTAAGTAGCCGGACAACACATCCTCCGCCATATACATGGCGTCGCTAAGACTGTCTCCGCAGGTGTAGCAATCCGGAAGATCGGGAAACGAAACGTTATACAGGCCTTCCTCGGGTTCGAAAATCGCAGGATAAACATACTTGGACATTTCCATATACCTCCCATGGCGCAGGGCTTATTTCAGCCCTGCGTCTTTTTTCGCCCGCTTAGTTCGCTCCGCCTTCAGAGGACGTAGGTCAGCCAGAATGGTTTCAGTGATGGGAGTCGTTCGACTTCAGGCTCTTTCGCAGAATCGGTTTCAGAGGGGCAGCTTCAGCAGGAGTGTCCTACAGCACTTCGTCTACTCTACATAGAAAACCGTGATCGTTACGTCGCTGCCGGGCATCGTCGTGGGAATCTCGTCGCTCCAGCTTACGGTGCAGCCTTCAATCTCAGGAATTTCAAGACTGGCGAGGATGGTTTCAACGTCGATGGCATCCTGATAGGTATACTCGGCGGCGTAGATTTCCTGAGCGCTGTCGTCCACGGTTTCATCCTCGGAGGGGATGGGCTGCAGATTGATGGTCAGGCTGTACGTGCCGATTTCATAAACGACGTGCGTTTCGATGGTCTTGCGACCCATCTTTTCGGGCAGAGCCGGCTCCCAATGGCCGACGTAGCCTTCCTTCGCAGGCGTCGGATAAGAGGCTTCGTTGATCTCCTCGTTATAGGCGAGGGAAATACGCTTGTCCTCCAGGTCGGTACTCTCGTTCAGCTCGTCGTAGGTGACGGTAGGCTCTTCCTGCGTCAGGCCGATTTCATAATAAAACTGAGAAGCCTGCACCTGCGCCTCCAGATAGGGGAAGTACTCGTTGCCATCCTCATCGTAGAAGAGGATGTTGTACGTGCGGGCGTTCAGCCACGTGGCGAGGATTGCGATGACAACGAAGACCGCCGCAGCGATTTTCGTGATGGTGAGCAGCTTTCCTTCGGCGCTCTTGGACTTGTTTTTCCCAAGGAAGGTGTCGGCGGCACCGCTGATGGCGCCAAGTCCCTGCTTATTGCCCTCCTGCATCAGAACCGCGACAATCAGCACAAGGGAAACGAGAATCAGGACAATACTGATGATGACAGACATTGAGAACTCCTCCTCGAATTTGCGTTGCACGAATGAACCGTGCGGGCAAGGCACAAAACACTATGTATTATATCATGACTTTGGCTCCGTGGCAACTGTTTTTACGAAGAAATATGAAAAAATAACGCATCAAATTGCGAAAAATAGGCGTGTTCACAGCTTTACAAAGCTCGTGTGATGCGATAGAATAGAGTTGATCGAAAATCATTACGGAGGTGACCATACCATGACCGAAAAAATGATTCTTTCCGGATTTGACTACGCGAAGGACGTATATGCCGAAAAGGGCATCGACGTGGAAAAGGCAATGGAAAAGACGGCGCAGTTCACCGTCTCCATGCATTGCTGGCAGGGCGACGACGTTGTCGGCTGCGAGGGCGAGGGCGGCGGCGCGTCCGGCGGCATTCAGACCACCGGCAACTATCCGGGCCGAGCCCGCAACGGCGACGAGCTTCGGGCGGATTTCCTGAAGGCCGTTTCGCTGATTCCCGGCAGGAAAAAGCTGAACCTGCACGCAAGCTATGCGGAGCTGCATGGCAAGAAGATTGACCGAGACGTCTACACGGCCGAGCAGTTCTCCGACTGGATGGACTTCGCCCGCGAGAACAAGCTGGCGCTGGACTTCAACCCCACGTATTTCTCGCATCCCTATGCGGCAGACGGCTTTACGCTGGCCTCTGCCAACGAAACGCACAGAAGGTTCTGGATCGAGCACGGAAAGCGCTGCCGCGAAATCGGCGAGGCCTTCGGCAAGGCGCAGGGTCAGCCCTGCGTAATCAACCATTGGATGCCCGACGGATACAAGGATACGCCGGCCGATACGAACGGCCCGCGCGCGCGCATGGTTGCCGCGCTGGACGAAATCTTCACGGCTACGAAGAACATTTCCGAGGCGCATGTACTGGACGGCGTGGAGAGCAAGCTGTTCGGAATCGGCGTGGAAAGCTACACCGTCGGCTCCAACGAGCTGATGATGGGCTACGCGCTCACCCGCAATAAAATGCTCACGCTGGACACCGGACACTTCCATCCCACCGAGCAGGTTTCCGATAAGATCAGCGCCGTGCTGCAGTTCATGCCGCGGATTCTCCTGCACATCTCCCGCCCCGTGCGCTGGGACAGCGACCACGTTGTCATCTGGGATACCGAAACGGCGCGTATCTTCAATGAGATCGTGGCCAATCACTACGAAGATCGCGTGTTCTGCGCGCTGGATTACTTTGATGCATCCATCAACCGCGTGGCGGCGTGGGTCATCGGCGTGCGCAACGCGCAGAAGGCCATTCTGCAGGCCTATCTTACACCCAACGACGAGCTGCGCAGGCTTGAGGCAGAGGGCGACTACACCGGTCGTCTGGCAGGTCAGGAGGAGGCCAAGAGCCGTCCGTTCGCGCAGGTTTGGAATATGTACTGCCTGAAGCAGGGCGTGCCGGTTGGCGAGGATTGGCTGGACGAGGTTCGCAGCTATGAAAAGGCGGTTCTTCTGAAGAGAGTATAAGAGGACATAAGAAAGCCTGAGAAGGGTGCCTGAGGAGCGGAAAGGCTCCTTTGGCACCCTTTGTATGTCTTTGGATGAAATATTAAATATATACATCAAAATATTTCAAAATTCTTATATATATTTCGTTTTTATTGCAATTAAAATCCATTTTGCTGAAAAACTTGAAACCTAAGCGGAAATGCAATAGAATACTACTATATGATATAGATTAGACAGGCTTCTGCCTTGGGGAGGAATACGGATGCAAAAGCGAGTGCGATTCCGCGTGTTTGCGCTGGTGCTGATGATGCTTTTTGCTGTCGGCTCGGCATGCGCCGAGAGCGGAGCCATCCGCACATATCTCACGTTTCGCATTACTACGCTGACGCAGAGCGCGGTTGTGAACGCGGGAGAGGATTTGCAGATTGAAGTGGGCGTAAGCGGCGTGGAGCCGACCTCGTGGCAGTGGTACTTCAAGGGAGAGCCGATTGAGCAGAACGGCGACCAGCGGATTTATAACCTGCTGAATGCGAGCGAGGAGGACGCCGGCCTGTACTGCCTGAAGGCGTACAAGGACGACGCGATGGTCGTGTCGGTGGATGTGAACGTTCGCGTGATTGAGCCGGTGCTTATGCCGGCGTCGGGCGATGACTCGATGCCCGTCGCGTATGCGTTTGCGGCGCTTGCGCTGGGTCTGGCTGCAATGGTGGCGCTGACCTGCAAACGTCGTCATGCGTGAGCGCGTTTGAAAAGGAAAAGCAATCGGGTGATCCGTGAAGCGGCGGATCACCCTTTTTGATGGGAGGATAAGGAATGGCAAAGCCCTTTGAGTTTGAGCTTTTGCACGTGTGCAGGCAAACCGGCGCGCGCCGCGGTCGTCTGCATACGCCGCACGGCGTGATCGAAACGCCGATTTACATGCCTGTGGGTACGCAGGCATCGGTAAAAACCGTGTCTCCGGAGGAATTGAAGGCTCTGAATGCGCAGATCATCCTGTCCAACACATATCATCTGCATCTTCGGCCCGGCGAGGAGCTGGTAGCGGAGGCGGGCGGGCTGCACAGGTTTATGAACTGGGATCGCCCGATACTCACCGACAGCGGCGGATTTCAGGTGTTTTCGCTCGCGTCGCTCAGGAAGCTCACGGAGGAGGGCGTTACCTTCCGCTCCCATCTGGATGGAAGCAAGCACTTCTTTTCACCGGAGGTTTCCATCGGTATTCAGGAAAAGCTGGGCAGCGACATTATGATGCAGTTCGACGAGTGTTCGCCGTATCCCTGTGACTACGATCGCGCGCAGAAGGCCATGAAGCGCACGATTCGATGGCTGCATCGCTGCATGGACGCAAAGACCCGTGACGATCAGGCACTGTTCGGCATCGTTCAGGGTGCGTTTTATAAAGACCTGCGCATTGAGTGTGCAAGGGAAATGGCCAAGCTTGACCTGCCGGGCTTCGGCATTGGCGGACTTTCCGTGGGCGAGCCGAAGGAAATCATGTATGAGATGCTTGAGGCGATTAACCCGGTTATGCCGCAGGAGAAGCCGCGCTATCTGATGGGCGTCGGTTCGCCTGACTGCCTGATTGAGGGCGTGCTGCGCGGCGTGGATATGTTTGACTGCGTGCTTGCGACGCGCGTGGCACGCAACGGCACGGTATTCACGCGCAACGGTCGGCTCGTCATTCGCAATGCAAAATACGCGCATGACTTTGGGCCGCTGGACGAAACGTGCGACTGCTATGCCTGCCGCAATTTCTCCCGCGCCTACATCAGGCATCTGCTGAAGGCAGAGGAAATTTTCGGTCTGCGGCTGTGCTCGATTCACAACCTGCGCTTCCTCACGAGGATGATGGAGGAGATTCGTTCGGCCATCGAGCAGGACGCGCTGCGGGATTGGACGGAGGATTTCTATGCCACGCATGGCCGCGGCGGCTGGTGATTTTTGCGAAACTTTACGCAGTTAGCATGATTCATCGTTGTTTTAGGACGGCAATCATGTTATAATAGAAAACGTAGAATTTAAGTCAAAGGAGAACCGAAACAATGAACACGATGCTCTTCAATCTGCTCGAAAGCAGCGGAACCGGCGAAGTGAGCGGCGCATCCAGCTTGATTTCCATGCTGGTTATGATCGTGCTGATGATCGTCTTTTTCTACTTCTTCCTCATTCGTCCCCAGAAGAAGAAGGACAAGGCCGTGAAGGATATGCTCGACAATCTGAAGGTTGGCGACCGCATCTGCACCATCGGCGGCATTTACGGCACTGTGACCGGCCTTCGCGACGATCAGGTGATTATTGCCGTCGGCGCGCAGAAGACCACGATGCATATGGCTCGCTGGGCTGTGAAGTCCGTTGAGGACGCGCCGCTGGAGAGCGATAAGGAGCCTGAGGTGTAAATTCGATTTTCGATTCGCCCGGACGAGGGTTTTCCTCAGTCTGGGCGTTTTTCTATGCAATTCATTGACCATAAATCATAAGAAAAGTCGGCGGGCAGGGAAGAAATCCTGTCCGCCGATTGGCTATAGGGTTGTATTAGGCCTCCGTGGAAGCGGGGGACTGAGGCTTCGGGGCGTCGGGATGGAAGCGCAGCGCTTCGGCGCGCTCCGGATCGTAGGGACGATCCTCCATGAAGGCCTCGAATTCCTCGCGGTTGATATGCTCCTTCTTCATCAGCATATCGACAATACCATCCAGCTTAGCGCGGTGCTCGGTCAGAATGGAGGTGGCGCGCTCTTTGCCTTCGTCAAGCAGCATGCGCACCTGCTGGTCAATCTGACGGTTCATTTCCTCGCTCAGCCCGGCATTGGTCTGCTGGAAGTTCTTTCCAAGGAAGATTTCATGGTCGCCGGAGAGGAAGATGGGGCCCAGACCGCTCATGCCATACTCGGTAACCATTGCGCGGGCGGTGTTTGTCGCCTGCTTGATGTCTCCGGTGGAGCCGGTCGTAACGTCGCCGAACACGAGCATCTCTGCACACAGACCGCCCATAGAGGAGGCGATGCGGGCGCGCAGGCGGGAGCTGGTGACATAGTGCGTGCTCTCATCGGGCATATACTTGGTGTAGCCGCCTGCCATGCCGCGCGGGATGGTGGTAATCTCCTGCACGCGCTCGCACTCGGGGATGACATAGGCGACAATCGCGTGCCCGGCTTCGTGGTAGGCCACAAGCTTTTTGTCCTTCGGGGGAATCACGTGGGATTTCTTCTGAAGACCCATGGATACGCGGTTGATGGCTTCCTCGATGATATCCATCGTGATTTCCGTCTGATTCGTGCGTGCGGTCAGAAGCGCCGCTTCATTCATGATATTTGCCAGATCCGCGCCGGTGAAGTACGGCGTGACCACGGCAATCAGATGAAGATCGACATCCTTGCCCAGCGGCTTGCCGCGCGAATGCACCTTCAGGATTTCCTCGCGCCCCTTCACGTCGGGGTAGTTTACAAGCACCTGCCGGTCAAAGCGGCCGGGGCGGAGCAGGGCAGGGTCGAGAATGTCGCTGCGGTTGGTGGCCGCCATGACGATGACGCCGGTATTCTGGGTGAAGCCGTCCATTTCAACGAGCAGCTGGTTGAGCGTCTGCTCACGTTCATCATGGCCTCCGCCGAGACCGGTGCCTCTCTGTCGGCCGATTGCGTCAATTTCGTCGATGAAGATGATCGAGGGCGCATTGCGCTTGGCCTGATCAAACAGGTCGCGCACACGGGACGCACCGACGCCGACATACATCTCCATAAACTCGGAGCCGGAAATCGTGAAGAACGGTACGCCTGCTTCGCCGGCAACGGCCTTGGCGAGCAGCGTCTTGCCGGTGCCGGGCGGGCCGATCAGCAGAACGCCCTTCGGGATGCGCGCGCCGACCTTGGTATACTTCTCCGGCGATTTCAGGAAGTCAACGACCTCCTTCAGCTCTTCCTTTTCCTCTTCCGCACCCGCCACGTCTCCATAGCGAACGACGTTTTTGCTGGGGTCGGTGAGCTTTGTGCGGCCATGGATGAACGAGGCGGCGCCCTTGTTGGGGCCTGAGGACTGTGCGCGCATGACGAACAGCATCATCAGGGCGAACAGCACGACCATGACGACGATCGGAATCAGCTCAACCCACCAGCCGACGCTTTCGGGATTCTGCGTGGCGAAGGTGAAGGCGTATTCGGTGGGACTGACGGTTTCGCCGAGCACCTTTTCATAGATGCTCTTCACATCCTCGTAGAAGCGCTCCTGACTGGGCAGCGTGCAGTAGAAATCGTAGCTCGAGGTGGACAGGGCGGTGGCGGCGATTTTGGAATCGTTGCGAATACCAACCAGCTCATTGTTCACGATGATGACGCTCTGGACGGTGTGCGCTTCGTTGCCGCCGGAAAGGCCGCGTTCAACCTTCAGGTCGCTCTCCACCCAGTCGAGCAGCTCGTTATAGGTAAGCTGGACGGGATCGCTCTTCCTTTCGGGCGACCCAAGCATATGAATCACCAGAAAAATTCCGGCGAGGATGATCGCATAGATCACCAGGCTTTTCAGAATTCCGCGTTTTTTTTCTTCCAAATCAGGGTTTCCTCACTTTCGGTGAAATCGTGCGTTTGACATCCGTTACACATTCTCTGCTATTATATCATTAAAATCGAAGCTTTTCAAACACAGCTTGGCGCAATCTCATGCCCGCAGGATGAAATCTCTGTTAATCAATCGCTTTTTCGTATTTTTCCGGCTTTAAAACGCCGATGTCGGGGAAATTGCGGTACATCTGGTCGAAGTCAAGGCCGTAGCCAACGACGAATTCATCCGGGATGGTGAAGCCGACATAATCGGCCTCCACATCGCTTACCCGACGATTTGGCTTGTCCAAAAGCGAGCAGACGCGCAGCGACTTCACGCCCTTTTTGAGCATGTCGGCCTTAATGTAAGCGATGGTGCGTCCGCTGTCGATGATGTCCTCCACGAGGATTACGTGCCGGCCGAAAATCTTCTCGTCCAGATCGCTCTTGATCTTTACCTCGCCTGACGAAACCGTGGCGCTGCCATAGCTGGAGGCAGTCATAAACTCAAGCTGTACAGGCAGGTCGATGGCGCGGATCAGATCCGCAAAGAAGACGACGGAGCCCTTGAGAATGCACACAAGCAGCGGGGTCTCGCCGCGGTAATCCTCCGTGATCTGCTGCCCCAGCTCCTGCACGCGCGCAGCAAGCTTTGCTCGGTCGAGGAGAATGTCCTTCATGTCTTCACGCATAGTTGTTTCCTCCGTTTTCTTAAAAAATCGTGATCGTAAGCCGTTTTGCGGCGCGATTGTCCCAAGTGCGTGCATGCTCCGATATGCCTGCGCCCGCCGCCCAGAGAATTTCCTGCCCCTTTGCAACCACGGGCATGCGGTCGCGAAGCGGATAGGGCAGCTTGCGGTCGGTGAGATAATCGGACAGAGACTTGCGCTGCCCGTTCATGCCCAATGGGGCGATGAAATCGCCTGTCCGTCGGGTGCGAAGAACGCTGTTCTTCAGTGCCTCTGCGTCGAGAACCTGCACAAGCCCGCCGTCTCGAATCGGCTTTGGCGGAGCACTGGCGACGGTCAGAAGGCACACGCCCGAAAGGACGGCCTCGCCCGTGTCCGGCACAGGGACGTCCGGCGGCGGGGAAAACGGGCGGCTAAGGTAGAGTTCGCTGCCTGTCCGATATGCCGTCAGCCCGCCCGGCAGCTGCAGACTGCCTTCGCTTGCGCAGACGCGTTCAACGGTATCGAAATCCGCGTCATCCAGTGCCCGTCTCACAAGGCGGCGCTTCAGCACCGGGGATTGCTCGGAAAAATTTTTCAGAATGCGAATACCGGCATAGCTCTGCGCGCATTCCTGCCATACTGTTTCCGCGATGCTGCCGAGAAATGCATCCTCGTCGGCGGAAATCGCTGCAAATCGAGCGAGTGCATCCGCTGCGCCGGGATAGAAATCGCGGATGCGCGGAAGAATTTCGTTGCGCAGCGCATTTCGCGGCGTGTCGGAAACGCGGTTGGTTTCGTCCTCGCGCCAAGGCTGGCCGATTTCGTTCAGATACTCGGTCAGCTCGGCATGCGTGAACGGCAAAAGCGGGCGCAGAAACGTTCCGTCGTCCGCGCGCATGCCCGATGCGCCCGTGAGACCGCCGCCGCGCAGAAGGTGCATAAGCACCGTTTCGGCCTGATCATCCCTGTGGTGCGCAAGCGCAATCCGGGACGCGCCCACATCGGTCGCTGTCTTCATCAGAAACGCACGGCGCAGACGGCGGGCGCAGGTTTCCAGCCCCTCGCCCGCACGGGCAGCTTCCTCGGGAATGGAGGCATGACCGACGGCGAGCGGCACACCCAGCGAGGCGCACAGCGTACGAACGAAGGCGCAATCCTCCAGAGAGGCCTGTCCGCGAATGCCATGCTCGAAATGCGCGGCGTGAAGGCGCAGCAGACCTTCGTTTCGAAGAGAGGCGAGCAGGCGAAGAAGCGCAACCGAATCGACGCCGCCGGAAACGGCGCACAGCACGTCTGCATCCGTCAGGCACGGCCTGAGCGCGCGCAGGATTCGCGCTTCCCGCGTCACGAGATCATCTCCTTCTGCCCTTCCCGTAAATTCGCTTGCTTCATTATACCACATGCAGCCCACAAGGCAACGGCAAGGGCTTGAATCATATGTGAAATTTACAAAAAATGCCTTTGGAAAAAGCCGTTTTCCGTGCTTTGCCCGCCGCGAACTGCCAGCATACCGAGCCGAGGCACCGAGGCAGAATAGCCCGTGGACGAGGCGAAAAGGAGGGCGATCGGCATGGGAAGGATTCGAAGGGGCATTGGTCGAGCCGTGTTTGCCGCGACGCTTTTGCTGGCGCTGAGCGGCGCGGCAAACGCCGAACGACTGATTCCCGGCGGGCAGCTGGTAGGCGTAGCGGTAAAGAGCGACGGTCTGGTGTATGTGGGGGCGACGGATCTAAAGAAGCTGCCCAGCCCGGCGCGGCTGGCGGGGCTGAAGAGCGGCGACATCATTCGAACCGTGGACGGGCAGCCGGTATCGGATACGCAGTCGCTGGGAGAAAAGCTGGCAGAGGGAAAATCGGTAAAGCTTGGCGTTCAGCGAGGGGAGCAGGAGCTGACGTTTGACGTTCAGCCACAGAAGGACGAGCGCGACGGCGTGTATCGAATCGGCGCATGGGTGCGAGAAGGCGCGGCAGGCATTGGCACGCTGACGTATATCGATCCGGAAACGGGCGTATACGGCGCGCTGGGGCATCCCATCAACGATTCCGATTCGGGCGTGGCGATTCCGGTGCGCGAGGGTGTGCTGTATGAGGGCGAGCTGACGGGCGTTGTGCGCGGGCGGCGCGGGGTTCCCGGCGCGCTGGAGGGCGAAATTGTCGAGCAGGCGCCGCTTGGAACGATCGAGTGGAACAACGATACGGGCATCGGCGGCGTGTTCGTTCGCGCGGCGGCGGGAAGTACGCTTTTCCCGGATGGCATTGAGACGGAATCGGCTGAGCGCGTGGAGACGGGGCTCGCACAGCTGATTGCGACGGTGGACGAAAATGGCCCGCAGCTGTACGATATTGATATTCTGCGCGTGGATGCGAATGCCGATACACGGACGTTCCAAATTCGCGTGACGGATGAGGCACTTTTAAAGATTACCGGCGGCATTGTGCAGGGCATGAGCGGCAGCCCCATCATTCAAAACGGCAAGCTGATCGGCGCGGTGACGCATGTGCTGGTGGATGACCCGACAAGCGGCTTTGCCGTGGGAATCGAGCGGATGCTGGAGACGGCGAAGGCGGAGGCAGCGTAAAAGGGGAAGCCGGGAGGAGGCCGACGCCTCCTCCCGACAGATTGGCATC
>CAZMGO010000075.1:0-10927 GCA_964565845.1 uncultured Oscillospiraceae bacterium
CCCATGGTGTCGGTCATGCCATAGCTGGCGGGGCCGGCGGCCATGTTGTCGGGATGCAGGGTGCGGCCGGTGCCGCCGCCGGAGGCAACGGAGAAGTACTTCTTGCCGGCCTCGAGGCGTTCCTTCTTATAGGTGCCGGCGGTCGGATGCTGGAAGCGGGTGGGGTTGGTGGAGTTGCCGGTGATGGAAACGTCCACGTTCTCATGCCACATGATGGCAACGCCCTCGCGCACGTCGTCCGCGCCATAGCAGTTGACCTTGGCACGGTCGCCGGTGGAGTAGGCAGTCTTGCTCACGATGGTCAGCGCATGATCTTCCTTCACGTCGGCAGACAGGTAATCATACTTCGTCTGCACGTAGGTGAAGCCGTTGATGCGGGAGATGATCATGGCGGCATCCTTGCCCAGACCGTTCAGGATGACGCGCAGGGGCTTGCGGCGCACCTTGTTGGCGTTCAGAGCGATTTTGATCGCGCCTTCGGCGGCGGCGAAGGATTCGTGGCCGGCGAGGAACGCGAAGCACTCGGTGTTTTCGTCCAGCAGCATCGCGCCCAGATTGCCGTGACCGATGCCGACCTGACGCTGATCCGCGACGGAGCCGGGGATGCAGAAGGCCTGCAGACCCTCGCCGATGCAGCGGGCGGCGTCGGCGGCGGTCTTTACGCCCTTCTTCATGGCGATGGCGGCACCGAGCTCGTAGGCCCACTTCGCGTTTTCGAAGCAGATGGGCTGGGTGCTCTCGACGATCTTGTAGGCGTCTACGCCCTTGGAGGTGTTGAACGCCTTGACTTCTTCAAAATCCTTGAAGCCGTACTTTTCGAGCACGGGCTGGAGCTGAGGCATGCGGCCTTCATAGTTTTCAAACAGAGACATTCTTCAGCCCTCCTTTATTCTTTGCGCGGGTCAATCCACTTGACCGCGCCGTCCTCGGCCTTGAAGCGGCCGTAGGTGCCGATGTTCTTCTCGTAGGCTTCGTTGGGAGCCATGCCCTTTTTGATGGCGTCCATCATCTTGCCGAGGGAGAGATACTGGTAGCCGCAGACCTGATCGTCCTTGTCCAGCGCGAGCTTGAGCACGTAGCCCTCGGTCATTTCGAGGTAGCGGGTGCCCTTCGCCTTGGTGCCGTACATGGTGCCGACCATGGAGCGGAGACCCTTGCCCAGATCCTCCAGACCCGCGCCGACCTTCAGGCCGTCGTCGGAGAATGCGGACTGGGTGCGGCCGTACACGATCTGCAGGAACAGCTCGCGCATGGCGGTGTTGATGGCGTCGCACACGAGGTCGGTGTTCAGCGCCTCCAGAATGGTCTTGCCGGGCAGAATCTCGCTCGCCATGGCGGCGGAGTGGGTCATGCCGGAGCAGCCGATGGTCTCGACCAGCGCCTCTTCGATGACGCCGTTTTTGACGTTCAGGCTCAGCTTGCAGGCGCCCTGCTGCGGCGCGCACCAGCCGATACCATGGGTGTAGCCGGAGATGTCCTTAATCTCCTTGGCCTGAATCCATTTGCCTTCCTCGGGAATCGGGGCGGGGCCATGATTGGGGCCCTTCGCCACGCATACCATTTCTTCTACTTCGCGGGTATACTGCATGGTCTGTCCTCCTTTTTGACAATCGTCCTTGCGGACATACCGGCGCGCGCCGGGACGAAAATTGCCCGCCTGCTGCGCCGCATTGGATGCCCATCTATTATAGCATAAACACGCGCATTATTGGAGTATGCCGCGCGTAATTTGGCGGTTAAGTTCAGCCGTTATTTTCTTCCGGCGCGGCTTTGGCCGCGCGTCTGCGGGCAAATACGCCGCTGACCAGATGCTTGAATTCCCCGTAGGCTCCAAAACGCTCAAGCGGCTTGAACGCGACGACAAGCGCCTTGTAGTACCACGCCTGCTCGCGCCGGTCGGCCTGACTGAAGCGCTGCCAAAGCTCATCCTTCAGCGCGGCATAATCGCGGCTCAGCGCGCGGACGTCGGAAAGCCGGTCGGAAAGCGCCAGAATCAGCTGCTCCTCGTCGGCCTCCTTCAGACGGTCAAGCTCCGCCTGCCCGCGTTCGCGCCAGCCTGCCTCCGGAGCAGCCGCCTCCGTTTCGAAGGCAACAAGGTCGGCTACGTGCGCGCCGAAGGTCTTTTCAATGGTCTCCGCCGTTACGGCAGGGCAGGTCTCAACGGTATCGTGCAGCGCGGCGGCGGCAAGCAGCGCCGGGTCGTCCGTCATTGTGGCGGCAACGGACACAACCTCCATCGGATGAACGATGCGGGCAGCGACGCCTGTTTCGCGCGCCTGCTGCCTGTGCGCCTCGGCGGCGAAGGCAATCGCGCGAGGCAAAAGCTCCTCCGGAGCAATGGATACGGCGGCTTCGGCCGCCGCCGCTGCGGAAGCCGCGGGCTTGCGGCGGCGACGGCGGCGGTGCTTTTTGACCGCAGGCTGCATTTCCTTTTTCGCAAGCTCGAGAATCTCCGGCGTGGCCGGGAAGAAGGAAAACTTCACCGTGCACATTTTGCTGCCGCCGAATTCGCCGCGAATCAGGTATTCCCCGTGAGCCTCGCATTTCGCGGGCTTGTAGAAGCGCGTGAGCGTGCCGATTTCGTCGCCCGACCACGTGAGCGGCTGCATGCACTGCGGGCAGCGGAGAAGGCCGTTGCAGGCCTCCTCCCACGCGGCCTGTTGGTTTACATGCCTGTGCGTCTTGCAGGTGAAGACCGGCTTCATCTGCAATGTGTCGCCCGGCTCGGCGAGTGCCTTCTGACGGTTGTAGTCCTCGATGCCGGCCTCCACGTCCAGCCGGTTCATGCAGAACGCAGTAAGGATGGCGTCATTCATGGCGTCGTGCAGCGTCAGATTCACGCGAACCTGCAGGCTTTCCGCCACCGTCTTCAGCGCCAGCGGGCCATGCTCCGGCACCTGCGCGGCATAGATTTTCTGCGCGTCATACCACGCGCACGACGGCGCGGGAAGATCGAAGAAGGCAAGGTTGTTCAGGTACACGCGCCGGTCATCCGGCCCCCAGCTGAACACGGCGTCCACGTCCTTCAGCCATTCGGCGAACTGAGGCGCGGCGGAAACAAAATCCTCGCCGGAGGCAATGTCGGCATCCGAGATGTGGGTAAGCTTTTTTACATACTTGTCCAGACGGCGGCCTCCGCCCAGACGAATGAACATCCGGAAGGTGTCCACCGGGTTCATCCGATGATCCGTTTTGATTGCTCCGATCTGGATGATCTCCTCATGCATTTTTACACCCGAGCGAGACGTGGGCGTTCTCAGCGGATTATGATATTGATTCCATTCCAGATCGATCACAACGTAATACACAGAAAGGCTCCTTCCGGGCACAAAATCTCAGTCTTTATTATAGCACGCGGCGCACGGGAGTTCAATACAGGCAACAGAACGTTCATAAACTTTCGTGTGGAAAAACACGCCTTGTGTATAATCAAAAATTAATCTATTAAATATCAAAGACAAAAGGTCAATAGGTTGTAATAATTGAGCGCGGATGGTATAATAGAGGACAGAAACAAAACGCAGCACAGCGGTTGTATATATAGAGGTGAAACGCATGCAGACAGTGTATTCGACCTATTACCCTATGAGCAAGGTGCAGAAAAAAAACGCATTTGACAGGCATTCAAAGCGAAAAACCTCCTTCGAAAGGCCGAAAAAGCGCTCGCCGTACGACAACGCCTCCGAGCGTCCGTCAAGCAGCGGCCGAAACGGCGGTCGGCATTCCGGCTCCGAAATCGGCTACATATGTATTACAATATTATTGCTGTTTTTGTTGTATCCGGTCGGGCTGTTTTTCCTGTGGTCGAGGAAAATCCGTTGGAACGGCGGTGCGAAGCTTTTGCTTACGCTTGCAGCGGGCGCGTTTTTTTGCGTGCTGCTCACATTTGGCCTGACGTACAAAACGGAAAACCCCACCATCAAGCGCATGCAGGACGCGGTGTCCGACGCGTTCGACTGGGTCTATGACAAAACCGGCGGCGGAATCGACGCAATCGGCAAGTGGGCGGGCGACCGTCTGAATGAAGCGAAGGATGTTGCGCTGCGCGCGTGGGACGGCGTGGACGAGGACGCTGCACGGCTTGGGCTCAAGGCTTATAGCCGCGTGAGCACGAATATCGATGCCGTGAAAACCCGTCTGCCGCGGCTTCTGCTGAACCGCTTCAAGACGTGGGTCAATTATCAGGAGCCGACGGTGGATACAACTCCGGTTCGTCAGGCAACGCCTGACAAAGGCGTAAGCGTAGTCGGAGCAACGCAAGGCGCCCCGGACACGGCCGAGTTGACGGCACTGCCGACGCTTTCCCCGACTACAGATCCCAATGCAGCCGATTCTCCGGCTCCCACCGAAACCCCCGAACCGACGGCGATGCCCACCCCCACGCCAAAGCCGGTTACGCTTCCGCCAATCAAGGAAGCGGCGTATGCGCCGGTGTATTTCACCGCCGGGGGAACCTATTATCACGCGACAAAGAACTGCAGCGGCATGATGAACGCCGTCTCCCACACGCTGGAGGAAGCGAAGGCAGCCGGCAAGCAGACCTGCGAGACGTGCAGCGTCACGCCGTACAGCATGCTGGACTGCGAACACTATCTGTGGATCGACGGACAGCATACCGTGCATACCACCGATGAATGCCCGTCCTTCTCCGGTGAGCGCTATACGCTTCTGCCGTTTGAGGATGTGTACGAGGGCGGCTATGTCTACTGCTCCACCTGTAGCGCGGACGTGTGCTATCAGTATATGGTGCAGAACGACGAGCAGTTCTCCCTGGACGGCGACGCCGAGCAGGCGCTTCAGGCGCTGTATAGCTACGAGCGGACGATCACCGTCTACTACAGCGAAAACAGCCGAAGCTACCACGCCGACACGGACTGCCAGCGCATGACGGATCAAAAATACGTGCACACCCTCTATCAGGCTCTGCACGTGGACAAGAAAAACCGCTGCGGTCTGTGCCATCCCATGACGGAGGAGGAAGCGAAGAACGCCATGGAGGCAACAAAGCCGTAAGCGTACGTCTCCGAAAAACGCT
The DNA here is from genome assembly GCA_964565845.1 of uncultured Oscillospiraceae bacterium. GTDB lineage: Bacteria > Bacillota > Clostridia > Christensenellales > Aristaeellaceae > SFHK01. The sequence goes on from CAZMGO010000075.1 coordinate 5,036, forward strand.
TGAGAGACATTCAGCCAGATACCTCGATTTCGCTTCGGCGACCGCAAAGCAATATCCTCTGCCGCTATCAGGGGAGGCCGAGAGAGTTCACGCCCTCTAAGCCTCCCCCGAAGCCGTTTTTGCTGTGATTTTACTTTTTTATGAAGTGAACGGATCCTTGTGCATCTCAGGTTACAGGATTATGCGTAGGCCTTACGCCCCCCGTGGTTTTCCGTCCCGGCGGCAATCTTGTTATCCGACGAAACGGACGATGGCACACCCCCTTCAGAGGCAAGCGGTCTGTGCGAATGAGCTGCCTGCATAAAAACCTCGGCTTACATCGATGACCCGCCGCTTCCCTGCTTCCGTTTTTTTATCTCATGCCCTTCCTGCGCATTTCCTTTTCCGCTCTCATCTGAAACGCCTTTTTCTTCTCCCGCATGCCGTCTCGGCGCTTTTCGGCGTGAGCCTCCTCGGCCTGAAGCTTCAAAAAGCTTTTCACGCGGCGCGAATTCAGAATTCCGGCCTCCATGGCCTCTCGCACGGCGCAGCCGGGCTCGGTGCGGTGGCTGCAATCGCGGAAGCGGCAGCGGCAGGCATACTCCGCGACGTCGGCAAAGGCCTCGTCCACGCCGCCTGCATCCCACAGACCCATTGTGCGCATGCCGGGCGTGTCAATCAGCACAATATTACCGTCCAGCGTCAAAAGCTCTCGGTGCGTGGTCGTATGGCGGCCGCGGCTGTCGTCCTCTCGGATGCCGCCGACCTTCATTCGCTCGCCTCCGGACAGATAATTCACGATGGACGATTTGCCCACGCCGCTCATGCCGATGAGCGCGCACGTGCGATTCTCAAGCGCCGCGCGAAGCGCATCCATGCCTTCTCCGGTCTGCGCGCTCACGCACAGCACCAACGCGCCGTTTGCAATTTCACGCACGCGGGAAAGATAGCTCTCCCGCTCCGGCACAAGGTCAGCCTTGCTCAAAACGATCACCGGCTCTGCTCCGCTGGGCAGAAGCGCCGCAAGATAGCGTTCAATGCGGGATACATTGAAATCCGCGTTCAGACTGGTTACAATCACAAAGCGGTCAATGTTCGCGGCCATTCGCTGCACTGCGTCCACAGGCCCTGCGGCTCGCCGGGTCAGCACCGTTTTGCGCGGAAGAATCTCCGAAATGCGCACGCCGCCCGGAATCCGCTCCAATTTTACCCAATCGCCGACGCATGCGCCGTCCTCGTGCCCGGGCGCACCGATGCATGGCGCGTAAATGCACTCAAGCTCTCCCACCTCCGTCGCCACGCGCGCCTGTCCCATGTAGGCCGTTACGATTCGGCCAACAAATTCCGTCGTTCCTTCCTCTCCAAAATACCCTTCATAGCCATATCGGTTCAATATATTATTCATTTTTGAATTTCTCTCTTTCTTCGGTCGCTGCTGCCCCGCCGAAAAAAGCGCACAAAAATGCCCGACAGCGAGTGCCGGGCATGCAATGCTTCGTCATTCCCTGTTTTTCGGCGTGTATGGTTACAAAAAGACCCTCACCGTATCCATCTCTTTCATAATACAACACCTCCAAACAAAGCTTAAGGTCAGTATACTCCTTCCGCGCGCCATTGTCAACCCTGCGCGCGAATTTTTCCGCGGTGCCGCTCATGCGCTTCTGCGAAGAATCGTTTTTCTTCTCACGCCAGCCCCAGAAAGCGCCGGGTGCGCGGGTTTTGGGAGGCAAACAGGATTTCCGGCGGATTATCCTCCACAACGACGCCATTTTCCATAAAAACCACGCGGTCGGCCACGTCGCGCGCAAACTCCATTTCGTGGGTTACGACAATCATCGTCATGCGCTCCGCGGCCAGCTCCTTCATGACGGCCAGCACCTCCTTGGTCAGAAGCGGGTCAAGCGCGCTGGTCGGCTCGTCGAAGCACAGAATCTCCGGGGTCATGCACAGTGCCCGCGCAATGGCCACGCGCTGCGCCTGACCGCCGGAAAGCTGGTAGGGATACTGATTTTCCCTGTCCGCAAGTCCCACCTTGGAAAGCATCCTCCGCGCCTGTGCGACGGCCTCGTCCTTCTTCATTTTCAGCACGTGCATCGGCGCGTCAATCAGGTTTTGAAGCACGGACATATGCGGGAACAGGTTAAAGGACTGAAACACCATGCCCATTCTGAGCAAAATCTCGCGCTGGACGGACTCCTTTGCATAGCGGAGCCTTCCGTTTTCCGTTTCGCACAGCGTGAGTCCGTCCATGCGAATCGTGCCGCCATCGACGCGCTCCAGCTGGTTCAGGCAGCGCAGAAACGTGCTCTTGCCCGAGCCGCTCTGCCCGATCAGTGCCACCACATCGCCCTTGTTCACCGTCAGCGACACGCCGCGCAGCACCTCGATGTCGCCGTATTTTTTGAAGATATTTTCAGCGGTCAGCATGCTCCGCGCCCTCCTACCGGTAATAGCTCATGCGGCGTTCAATCCATTTGCAGGTCTGCTCCACCACGCCGTTGAAAATAAGGAAAAACACCAGCGCCAGAATGTACGGATCCAAACTCACCATGCCGCTCACCTGCTTTTCGGCCACGTGCAGAATGGTGCGGTTATCCAGACTCACGGCAATCACCTTAGCGATGGAGGTATCCTTGACCAACGTCACAAATTCGTTGGTCAGGGAGGGCATCACGTTTTTGAAAATCTGCGGCAGCTGCACGCGGAAAAACGACTGCAAACGCGAATACCCCAGCACCTTCGCCGCCTCCCTCTGCCCCTGCGGCACGGCCTGAATGCCGCCGCGAAAGATTTCGGCGAAATACGCCGCGTAGTTCAGCGAAAACATATAAATAATGCAGCGAATGGGAAAGCTGTCGCGCTTGTCTCCGAACAGAAGCTGCAAAGCCGGCGACCACGTAAGCCGGGAAAGCAGAAAATAGCTGAACAGCAGCTGGAGCATCAGCGGCGTGGAGCGAATGAGATAGATATACACCGAAATCGGCGCGCGCAGGATTTTGAACCTCGACACGCGCCCCGCCGCCAGCAGAACGCCCAGCGGAATGGACAAAAGGATGGTAAAGCCGAAGATGCGCACCGTCGGCAGAATGCCGGTGAGCATCACCTTCAGAAGGTCGCTGAATTTTTCGGCGTCCGAAAACACGTTAAACAGCAAGTTTCTTTCCTCCGTTTGCAGCGGGAGACCGTTTTCGGCCTCCCGCCCGTTCTCGCCGGTTTATTCTGCCAGCAGCACGTCCGTAATCAGGTCGGCGCCGAACCATTTGTCGGAAATTTCGGCCGTCTTGCCATCCTTCGCCATTTCAATCAGCGTGTCGTACACGGCCTTCTCCAGCGCCTCGTCCGCCTTGCGGAAGCCGATTCCGTACAGATCGTCGCACAGGCTGCCGGTGCATACCAAGCTGTCATCGCCCAGCTGCGTAAGCTTGTACTGCGCCACAACCTCGTCAATCAGCACCGCATCCACCATGCCGCTTTGCAGGTTCATGATTGCGTACAGGTAATCCGCCTCAGTCGTAACCTCAGCCAGCGAGGCATACAGCTCGGAATAGCCGTACTCCTCCAGCGTCAGCACCTCCTCGGCGAACGAGCCGCTTTGCACGCTTACATACTTGCCCGCCAAATCCTTTGCCTCCGCGATGCCGGAATCCTTCTTCGTCAGGATGACGATGCGGTTGTTGAGATACGCGGGCGTCATGCACATGCTCGCCTCGCGGGCAGGCGTGATGGACATGCCGTTCCAGATGCAGTCAATGTTGCCGTTTTCCAGCAGCGTTTCCTTTGCGCTCCAGTCGATGGGCTGAACCACCAGCTCCACGCCCAGCCGCGCGCAGACCTCCGCCGCCAAATCAATATCGAAGCCCACGATTTCGCCCTTTTCATTGTTGAAGCCCATCGGCGGGAAGCTGTCGTCCAGCCCCAGAATCAGTTTGCCGCTGTCCGTTATGCGCTTGAGCGAGTCATCCTCCGCCATTGCAGACATGGAAAGCGCAAAAATCAGAAAAAGTACCCACGCCGTCAACCTTTTCATTGTCTCTGTTCTCCTTTACTTTAGTTTGCTAACGTGGTAATATATTAGCATATCACATCGACTCTGTCAATCCTTTTTGCCGTTAACTTCTTGTATTTTCCTGTCCGATGCGGTATACTGCTTTTATACAGCACAGAAGGAGGGCTTCCCCCATGGCAAGGCTTCATATCGATTTTGACCGCGCGCTCGGCCGCGTGCGTCCCATGCACGGCGTCGGACAGCCGCCAATCACCGGCGTTGACAACCGGATGTTCCATTACTTAAAGGAAGCCGGAATTCCCTACTCCCGCCTGCACGACGTGGGCGGCCGGTACGGCAGCCGCGTATACTGCGATATTTCCTGCGTCTTTCCCGATTTCTCCCGCGACCCCGGCGACCCGGATGCCTATTGCTTCGAATTCACGGACAATCTTCTGGCCGGGCTGGTGGAAAACGGCGTGGAGCCCTTCTTCCGTCTGGGCGAGACAATCGAAAACTATTTTTCCCTGCGGCGCTACGTCACCCTGCCGCCCGCTGACTGCGACAAGTGGGCGCGCGTGTGCGAGGGCATCATTCGCCATGTAAACGAGGGCTGGGCAAACGGTCATCATTTCGGCATTCGCTATTTTGAAATCTGGAACGAGCCGGACAATGACATTCCGGGGCGCGACAACCAGATGTGGTCGGGCACGATGGACGAATACTTCCAGCTGTATAATGTCGCCTCCAAGCATCTGAAGGCGTGCTTCCCGAACCTGCAGATCGGCGGCTATGCATCCTGCGGCTTCTACGCCGAGTGCAATCGTCTGGACGGGCGAAGCAGCTCGGATCGCGAGCAGTACTTCGACGATTTCTTCCATGCCTTCCTGAAATATGTACGGCAAAACGAATGCCCGCTGGACTTTTTCTCGTGGCACAGCTATGCGTCCCCCGCGGACACGGAGCGCGTGGCATACTACTGTCGCCGCCAGCTTGACGAGACCGGTTTCGTGGGCGTGCCGATGATTATGAACGAATGGAATCCCTCCGTTCAGTGCCGCGGCACCGCCCGCGCCGCCGCCGAGACTGCGGAGATGTTTCTGCGCATGCACCGCGCCGGTGTGGAGGCGTGCATGTATTACGACGCGCGCTTCGGCGTGTCCATCTACGGCGGAATGTTCAACCCGCTCACGGCGAAGCCGTTTTCTACCTACTATTCCTTCGTCGCGTTCAACGCGCTGTACCGCGCCGGTACGGAGGTCTTCAGCGAAGCCGACGCGCCGCTGATTGCGATGGCCGCAAAGGGCGAAAACGGAGAGCGGCTCGCACTGATTGTGAACACGACGGATGCCGAGGTTTCTCTGACGCTCGCCGACTGCCCCTCGCCCGTGCGCCTTTCCGTGGTGGAGGACGGCGAGGCCTGCCTCAAGTGGCGTCCGCTTTCCGACGCCGACCGCATGCCTCCGCACGCTGTTTGGCTGATGGAATTCTGAGGATGCCGCGCAGGCAGATGTTCGGGCGGGAACCACCGTCACCCCTCATCCGTCCAAACGGCGAGAGGTAAATGGAAATGACTGGAAAGGAAACCTGCGCCCGGCTGCGCGAAATTCGAAACGAAATTGCCGTTCGGAACGGCCTTGCGCCCACGCCAGACACCTGCACGCACGCGGGCGACTGCCCCGGTACATGCCCGAAATGCGACGCGGAGCTGAAATCCCTTTCGGAAAAGCTCGAGACGCGCGCAAGGCTCAAAAAACGCGTAGCGCTGGCAGGCGTTTCCGTGGGACTGTGCGTCTCGCTGGCGGGCTGCTCCGTGGAAGCGCCCGTCGCCGAATGGCTGGAGCGGCTGGTTCAGCCGGGCGCGGCTCAGCAAACGCCCAATTCCGAAGAGGATGTCATTCTCATGGGCGAGGTCGATATCAGCGGAG